>CAYXJU010000021.1:0-13465 GCA_964464765.1 uncultured Candidatus Bathyarchaeia archaeon
CTTCTGATGCGGTCAACAGATATCGAGATCTAGGATACGATGTCGACCTGATTCACCGAGATAACCGCGAAGGCTTCAAAGCGGGGGCACTGCAAAATGCTAACAAAGACACGAAGTATCCCTTCGTGGCAATCTTTGACGCCGACTTTGCTCCGCCACCTGATTTCTTAGACAGGACTATGCCGTATTTTTCTGATCCTAAACTTTCACTGGTCCAGTGCAGATGGACTCACTTGAACCGAAATTACAATATGGTTACCCGGGCTGTTTCGATAGGTTATGATGGTCATCACCTCGTTGAACAGACGGGGCGAACAGCTGCAGGTTACCTGTTGAACTTTAACGGCTCAGCGGGGGTTCTCAGAAAAGAAGCCCTTGAGGATGCGGGGGGCTGGCAGGCTGACACATTGGCTGAGGATCTAGATGCTAGCTATCGGATGCAACTGAAGGGTTGGAAGGCTCTCTACGTTCGAGATATAGAATGCCCTGCAGAGATACCTCCAACGATTCCATCTCTCAAGAGACAACAGAGTCGATGGGCCAGAGGTTCCATTCGAACCTTTAGAAAACTGTCATCCAGAGTCTTTCTCGACAAGAAACTGTCCTTGGGACAAAAGGCCGAAGCTTTCGTACACCTTTCATATTACTCAGTTCACCCGTTGATGTTTGCCGCTTATGTGATAGCCCTTCTGGCCGCTTTTCTTGGTGTGAGGCTCGTTAACTTGGCGCAGTTTCTCGCGGTCATAACGATTGATTCCACGGGGGTGAAACCAGACATGCCAGGCTATTTGTGGTTCATGTCATACCTTCAGCCCATGCTAGAAGGAGCGTGGAACGCCTTCATTTCTATGCCTCATTGGATAATCTTGAACGCGACAATCGTGTTTTGCTCGGTCTCGATGTGGGTGTTCTACGGCTACGCTTTGAAACTCCAAGGAGTAGCCGTCAAAAGCCAGATCAAGACCTTGGGTGCATTAGCTCTGATAGGGTTCGGAATGAGTCTGAGCAATACTATAGCTGTTGCTCAGGGATTTCTATCTAGAACGGCTGGAACTTTTTCCAGAACCCCGAAATACAAGATAGAGAAACGTGAAGATTCTTGGAAAGACAAGAAATATCAAATCAACGTGAGCCGGACTGTGGCATTGGAGATTTTCTTCGGTGTACTCGGGATAGTTGCAATGATAAAATCAGGGTTGGACGCTAACTTTGGCATAATCCCGATTCTTTTCATATACACAATTGCTTACCTGTATATCTCGCGTGTCACCTTCAGAGACGCCTCACGCAGCCGAATTTCTTGAGAAGACAGGTAGACGAACGTGCAAGCCAAAGTCTTCAGTCAAACCAATTCTTGGAGTAGACTGAGTATTCTATGCGCATCCGCGACTTTCTTGGTAGCGCTTGCAATTAGGTTGTACCATCTGGGAGAAATGCCTGTCGACAGGTTACCTGACAGTTACCACCGTTGGCTGATAGCTCAACTAACGATGACAAGCGGATGGAGCTACACCGATTTCAAACCATATCCCAACAACACTATTGTCTGGCTTCCTTTGTTTCAATATTTGATTGCACTGGTGATGTATGCTACGGCTAACAGTTCAATTCTTGTCTCCAGACTCACAAGTCTGTTTTTTGGTTCACTTTCGTGTTTGGTGGTCTATCAGGTTGGCATGAGACTGTACGAGCGGAAATGGTTAGCTCTGGTTGGGGGTATGTTAATAGCCTTTCAGCCTTGGCATGTAGATTTTTCTGTACTTGGAGTTGCGGAAAGCGTCGCAAGCTTCTTAGTGATCCTCATGACGTATTTCTTCATCTGCAACAAACCGAGGAGTTTTGGACTAGTATCACTTTTCGCTGCGCTTTGCAGCTATGAAGCATGGGTTGTGATACTCGCCCTGATAGTGTTGGGAGCCATCAAGAAGGGCTGGAGAAGGACAGCTTTGGTGTGGGTGACGGTTCCGTTGCCGCTTACTCTCATAGGTTGGTCGGCTTGGAGTTACTTTGCTACAGGAAATCCTGCTACTTGGATTGCGTCAACTTTGTATGCGATGTACCCCTTGGGGTGGGAGATCCATTTGGTGAATCCTTCTGTACTGCTCTTCTACGTCAATAACCTCTTGGTAATGACGTTCTTTCTGTTCTTCGTCGGCGTCGTGTTCGGTCTTCTCAAGGGAGGAAATACTCGGGCAATCACGGTTGCAGTGATTATTGCTGTAGCAATCTATGGTTTCGCACATTATGTGGGACTGGACTTTGGAGATCAATCGCGAGTTATCATACTCCTTCCTTTGTTGGTTGCAGCTATACCATCTGCTTTTCCAAAGTTTAGTGGAAGCAAAATGAAACGTCTACTTATTGTTCTGATGCTTCTGCTAGTTATTGTCGTGCCATACCTTTCCCAAATCTGGATATTTCCAAAGAAGGTATACATAGTAATGCCCGAGTACAGAGCTGGAGAAGCCTTGGGTAGGGTCTATGATGGCGGAAATATACTCTCTGATTCTCCCATAACCACATACTCTTCGAAGCTAAGAGTGGACAGATTCATCACATATGAAAGAATACGTTGGTTCTTGGCAAATAGTGATGAAACCCAACTGGTGCTATGGCTGAAGAACAACGACGTGAATTATGTTGTTTGGGAGAAGACCAATCATACTCTTGGACACCAGATCTTCCCATTTCTCTCTGATGGAGAAAACCACACCTTAGAAGATGCAACATTCACGTTGATCTACGAGGATTCACTCAGAACTGGACACTGGGAACATGATCTCAGATATGGGATTCCAGACGTTTTCATCTACAGAATTGATTATTCATAAGTCTTCAGACGATATGCATTTATTCCTAGATTCATCCAGAATCCGCCTCTTGGAGTGGTAGCGATCGTGTCTGGAATAGCGTCACAAGAGATCTTGGGTATATGCGAAAGGGTCAGTGGACATAATCGTATAGTTGGTCTCTGCCTTTATGGTTCACGTGAGTGTGGGTATTCTCGAGAAGATAGTGACTATGATGCCTTAATGGTCTTGGAAGACTATCAGGATGGAGTTAGGTATCAATACGAGCAATTTGGAACTGTATACTTAGCACTTCTCAAAGTGGACCGTGAACTGTTCGAGTTGGATGTTACCAGAGGTGCTCTCGGAGGATTTGTGGCGGGAAGACTTCTTGCACCTTACCTGACGCTGATTGGAGACCGCTATCTTAGTGATATGGAGATTCTGTCGAAGGAGAAGATTGCTGAGGAAGAATTAGCAGAACTCATACTTAGTTACGGCGAACTTGCAAGAGGTCTATTGATAAAGCCAGAGTATATTGCTCTGTCGCGAATGAGGAGAAGATTCAAGGTCTATCCGCCTCTGAAATACAGCTACCTATGCCTTATGCGAAGAGATCTTGCAGGAACAAATATGCTACGTGTCTTGAAGGGGTATTCCGAGGCGCTACTTAGACTGTCCAATAAGGGCATCATCAAGTTTGAGGATGACGGGATAACCATCAGCGAGAAGTTTGTGGATCGAATTCTTTCCAGGAAAACTACGGAACGTGTTGTCAATATCGTGAGGGCAAGTCAACGTGCTCTGTACTCGTACATTGCACATGGAAGAGCAGGTATGGTGAGTCTGGACATGATCGCAAGGGAACTCGCGTCAAAGATCAAGAGAGAGCTTTCCATCGCATCAACGGCGTCAGATTTTGGAGATCCTCACAAGTACATTTTCCTGAAGACCGCGACGGGTTTAGTCAGGCTGGATGAGACTGCTTCGATAACCGATGCGGTGAGAAAGCTTAGACCAGAAAGAAACATAAAGATTAGCTCACTGGGAGGCGTTTTGAACGAGGTTTATTTGGTGTGTGCGAATGATGAACGACTAGTTGCCAAGAGTTATTCGGAATGGCATAACTTCAAATGGTTCACATTGAACTTGGTCGCACTCGGCGCGAAAATCTTTTCGGTTTCTGGAAAAACTCGTCTCTCCAACGAGTATGGAATGAGCACTCTACTCGCCGACAATGGGATTTTGGTTCCACAAATAGTCTACGTAAGTGTTCAGGAGCGACTACTGATCAAGAGGTATGTGGAAGGAACAAATGTTCGGGACATCTTCGAAAGCTATCTTGGAGGCGAGTGTCTGGACGCAAGACAGAAAAAGGTCGCTTTCGGAGTGGGAAAGACTTTGGCCAGTATTCATGCATTGGACGTGACAGTGGGCGATTCAAAACCCGAGAATCTCGTCTGGTCGAGTGATGATAGCCTGTATGTTCTAGACTTGGAGCAGGCCAAGAAGAAAGGCGACAAAGCGTGGGATATAGCTGAATTCCTATTCTTCACGGGACATTATGGCGTAATAATGACGGGAGCACTAAGAGACCTCGCCGAATCGTTCGTTCAGGGATACCTGACTCAAGGCGAGCAAGAGGTTCTGAAGAAGGCTGCCGGGCTCAACTATGCAAAGGTCTTTTCTGTTTGGACACCTCCACAGATAATCCACGCGATTTCAAATATTCTCAGACGCGTGGGACAGCCATATCGTCGGGATTCGTCAGATACGCCATCAGTTGAATCCGACAAATGAAGTGCAGAAGAAGGGAAGATGACACGAGACAAGCATCACCACACCTCTTCTTAATTGGTTCTTCTTCATCACGTGATGGTCTGTCTCGAGCCTCCGCCATCCCCAACCCTATGGAACTCGTGGTCTTTGATGCAGACGGAACTCTGACGGAAGTCACTAGCATATGGCAGTATCTTCACCAGCAACTTGGCACTTGGACAGAAGGAAGGACCACTGCTCTGAGATACTACCGTGGCGAGATCACGTATGACGAATGGGCGAGACTAGATGCGATGATGTGGCGGGGCAAGGATCTGCTTGAGATCACATCCATAATTAAAGACATTTCATTCATTGACGGCGTGGAAGATACGTTCAAGGAGTTAAGAAAGAAAGGAATGAAGATCGCTGTTGCAAGTGCTGGCTTGTCAATCCTAGTCAACCGAATAGTCAGGGAGCTAGGAGTCGATTACGCTGTGGCCAATGAGCTGGTGGTGAGAAACGGAAGACTGACGGGTGATGTGGAGGTCAAGGTTTCACTGGCAAACAAATGTGAAATTATCAGAGGAATCGCTAGAAACTTTCTTATTGATATGAAGGCTTGCGTGGTCATTGGAGACTCCTCTTATGATATTCCAGAGGACGCTGGCCTCAAAGTCGCCTTCAACCCAAGGGATGATAAGGCGGAGAGGCTCGCTGATGCTGTCGTGAGAAGCAGTAATCTAAGAGAGATCTTGCGCTTCATTCTATGAAGCGGCTTGTGCTCTGACCAGCCTGCACAAGATGCTTGTCGCTGGCGAAGCGCTCGCCTGTCAATGGAAAGAAATAAAAGGCAGCACTCGGGCAGCATTTAGAGCAACAACTATCCTAGTGCTGAATACCCGATTCTGAACTTAATTTTTCTGGAGGGCATTTTGTTATGTCAAACCAATCAAAACCTTGTTCTGCGAACTGTGAGTTCTTCAGATGCACTCAACGCTCAATACGCTTCAAGGATCAAGTCGCTTGGTGCAACTTCGCGGATGACGAGTGTGAGATATCTAAATGCAAATATTCTCAATGCGTCAGGTCAAGACTTCTACCGAATGGCACATGTGGATTCACAGTTGCAGTCAAGAATCCAAAGATAGAACCTTTCGAGATCACAAAACCCATAAGAGTTCCAGCGAAACTGATGCAGAAAATAAAGGAACGAGAACTCTTCTAGACTGGCGTCTTGAATGTTTCTATTGAAGCCACAGCACGTACGCTAAGTCATTTCAAATGATGCTTGGACGCACACAATGTCTACGTCTCTCTTGAACGTGGCACCCCTGCTGCTAGTCATTGATGTGTACTAATGTGCACAAGTCCAAGCCTAAGAAACCTCTGCACATAGGTAGATTCTTCGAGAACATCCAGTGCTGCGTTCCATATTCAGACCCGAAAGCTCGCTGTAGTGCAAGATGCGTCTGAGAAAGATCGATTATTTCGAAACGCCAATCGTTCGTTGTGAGGGAGCTACTTCCTTTGACATTTCAAAACCTCCAAACAGCAGAAGCAACGAGAGAACTCCAACAATCAATGCCACGAATGCAACTCCCCTCGACATAGCCCATCCCAAATGACTTTTGTCTATTAGAATCCAACTGACGTAGGAGGAGCTTACTGCAATTAGTCCCGCGATCAACGCGCCCACTAATCCGACGAGTGGTCGAGCGCGCTTTACCTGCATCAAATATTCACCGGTAGAACCCGATGGTTTTAGATGTGGTTCTTAAGACTTTCCTTACAGGCCTCTTCAGGCACTACTGCCATTCTGGAACCTACCCTCCTCTACGTCTGTTCTGGCAGGCTCAAATCGATTGTGAGAAACGCAAATGGGTCTGAAAACATCACTTCTTAGACACTTTTCTTGCAAACGTCATATACCCTGTATGACCAACCATGAAGGTGACTGGTCTAGTCTTTCCTTTCTCTACCCGAATCTCCCGCAGAAGGCACTCAACAGTCCCCACGTCAAGAAAGCCCGTCCGTTTCAAGGCCTGAACGGTCTTCTCAATTTGGTTGAACGTGGGACTGAACGATGCTAAAGGCGCTCCACCCTTGAGTGCTTTGTGGGCCTTGGAAATGATCTTCCATGGGTCAGCCAAGTCTATCATGACTGCGTCTACGTCTTTTTCTTTGAAACCAAGTTTGGCGTCGGAGTCTCTTATCGTTACGTAATCAAGGACGCCAGCCTTCTTCAGGTTTCGAGTGGCAATCTTCACGAATTCTGGCCTGATTTCATACGAGTACACATGTCCATTTGGTCTGACGGCATTAGCCATCGCTATTGTCAAGGCTCCACTTCCTGTTCCCGCTTCCGCAACGATGCTTCCCGATCCCAGTCCAAGCTTCAGAAGTATGATCCCCGTGTCTTTGGGGTATATGATTTGAGTAGGTCTCTCCACAGCCATAACGAAATCATATGTTGTCGGTTTGAGAACCCAAAAATCATAGTTTAAGCTGCTTTTGATGACCGTTCCATACGATTTCCCCAAGACTGTCGAGAACTTAACAACTCCCTTGTGTGTATGAAACTCCCTGTCTCCCGTGACTTTTACAAGCCATTTCCTTCGATCATCAAAGTAGAGAAGAATGTAATCTCCTTCGCATACGACATTCACTAACTGTCACCACAAGCATGTAGTAGAGGCCAGAGAGCTATTTGCTTCTTGGCTCCGCTCTTCTCCACGTCGCTTCCAAGTGATACGGATCGAACGTATCCTTATATATCCAGCCAGAAGACTACAGCGTGGCGCATATGTCACATTCCCAAAAAGAACCTAGGATCTTCATGGTCAAGCATAAGCACTGTCCAGTCTGCGGACTCCCAGTCAACGTAAACAAGGTTTTCTGCAGCTCTGAATGCGAATCCCAGAGTAAGAAAATGAACCGGAAAAGAACGTACACACTCATCGCTATGACTGCTATCTTTCCAATATTCATTCTGATGATGTACCTTCTTCCTCTATTCCGCTAGTAGATATCTAGTGCCCGTCGCACTCTTTCACACGTCTCCGCTCAGGTCGCTGTTTTTCCCTACCTGGGAGAGCACTTTCTCAATTTTAATCGGGGACATAGACACGTAGTTGTAAAGAATGTCGTTGTTACCCCCCGCTTTCTTATTCGTACAAGTTAGATTCCACCTTGTCGGATACAATGCACAAACATGAGAATTATCAGCTGAAAGATATCTCAGACATAACAGAAGTTTTCAAACTGAATTATACCAAGGCAACGCCACCTTCACATTAAAGAGGGATCGAATCATTGCAGATCAAGAACTCCTTCGCAACACTTCTTCAAAGGAACAATTCTCACAAAGGAATTGCTAGTTTTGGATCGATGCTGTGGACGATTCCTTTGATCTCATTCATGATCGCATGGGAACTCGTCGCTAGAATAGGGATCTTTCCTGCTAACAGACTCCCCGCTTTCACCACGGTGCTTGCCACGATGTGCAAGTGTCTCATGATACAGGATTTCACCTTAAGGGTTCTCAGAAGCTTCATGAATCTCTCGATTGGGATACTCTCAGCGTTGTTTCTGGCTCTGCCTCTCTCTTTGATCGCTGGATTGCGGAGTAGAATCGATCTGACACTAACACCCATCATAATGCTCATAGGAGCACTGCCTGATCTTGCCATCTTACCTCTCATGGTAATGTGGTTTGGTCCAGGAAACACTGCGGCGATAATGATGGCTGCGATTTGCGCCTTCTTTCCGATCTATTTCACAGTTAGAGAGGGAACGAAAGCGATTCCTCGTGATTATTTTCATGTGGCAACAGTTTTCAAGTCAGGGAGGTTCTCAACGATCGCCAAAGTAATACTCCCCTCTGTATTTCCCAACATGGTTACTGGCCTGAGGCTTTCCTTTGACTTTGTATGGGAGATTATATTGGCGATTGAGATCATCGCGAGTGTCACTGGAATAGGGACCTTCATTGACTCATCCGTGTCAGCGGGATCGGTTGAATACGCCTTTGCAGGGATTCTATCGGTGGGGATGATAGCCGTAGCAGTGGATAGACTCGTCTTCAGAACACTGGAGAATAGGATCGCAAGGTGGAGAGAATGACGAGTCAAATGGAAGTTCTAGATGTTACAAAAGCCTACTCAGACTCCGAGAAAGACTTGCCTGCTCTTCATGGAATAACGTTTGACATCAACAGAGGAGAGTTTGTATGCATCGTGGGCCCAAGCGGATGTGGAAAATCAACCCTTCTCAAGATCATAGCAGGACTAGAAAGACCCACGTCAGGCCAAGTTAGGTTTGAGGGCAGACCGCTTACTTATCCACATGAAAAGATTAGCATGGTATTCCAAACATTTGCGCTTTTTCCTTGGCGCACTATCCTCGCAAATGTTGAGTACGGCCTCGAGATGCAAGAGTATCCAAGAGATCAGCGAAGAGAGACCGCTCTCGAATGCTTAGAAATGGTTGGACTGAGCGGATGCGAAAGCATGTACCCAAAGCAGCTCTCGGGAGGAATGAAACAAAGGGTCGGAATAGCGAGAGCCCTTGCCGTGAATCCAGATGTAATCCTTATGGACGAAGCCTTCAGTGCAATCGATGAATTCACCGCAGAAACCTTGAGAGAAGAGGTTGCTGAGATTCACGTCGAAACAAACAAGACATTTCTCCTAGTAACACACAATCTCCCCGAAGCAATAGAATTGGCGGACAAGATCGTTGTACTAAGCGCCAGACCAGGAAGAATAAAGAACATTCTAGATGTAGAGCTTGAGAGACCAAGGGACAAAGCCTGTTCTGATTTCGTGCAGATTCACAAGGACATCTTTCATCTTCTTAAAGAGGAACTAGAAAGCAGCATAGTCAAGCACAAGATAAAATGCATCCACGAATTTCAGAGGCTTCACGACATGGAAGGCAGATAGCCGGTCAAGGTGTGGACCCTTTCCACTTTTTCTTTTGATGGAGATCTTGGTCCCGGAACCAGTTGTCGATGTACTTCGCGTAAGCTGAATTTCACTAGAATCGTTGTCACTTGCATGAAACCCGGGAAATGTGGTTCGCTCAATTGTAGTACGGTCGGTGCATTAGGTTGCTACTGTTTTCACGTGACTACCGCATTCTAGCCCCACATTTTGGACAGAATTTCGCTTGACCGGGGACAGTTGCTCTACAGCTCGGGCATTCCTTAGTGCTAGCAGATCCTGTAGGAATTGGAGTCACAGTCGGAGGTTCTGGAACCTTAGGCAACTCAACTGCACGGTTTAAGAGGACAACATCCTCAATTGACTGAATATCTGACCATGGCACCTGAATCTCAGCCGCTGCCTTTGTCGTCACAACAAGTGCGAGGTCGAGTTCGCCGACACTAACGGCCAGGTCTTTCACGTTTCCAACCAGCGTACCCTTAACGTCAATAACCTGCTTTCCAATGAAGTTTTGACTTGGAACATATGATTTCTTTTCAGCCTTGCTCAAATGCATCTCTCCCGAACTGATCTCGCTTCACGAACTAATAACACTTGCCTCAATCGTGCAATCCAGATGTGGTTCAGAAAAGACGCTATCACTCACTCTTTATGAGTGCTGATATGTTCGATCTTGATCGAAAAGCTTTTCCGCTGCAAGCGCGGCGGATACAGGTTGACTGTTCACATAACACATGATCGGGTGTAAAGGGAGATCTCTCATGCGTGCTGGTCCATTCTTTGGTGGAGTTGTCATAGTTGCCTTGGGCTTGTTATTGCTCTTCCTTGGAACCCAGATGCTAACTATTGACGTTCCCAAGACCGAGACGAAAACTTTGTTTGATAGATCAACTTTCACTGTGGGCGATTCTGTCTATAGGAGTGCGGACTTGACGGCGAATCTCACAGTTTCTTGTTCCGGAGACGTGAGAATTCCATCAGGCAACGAATCGGGAGACATTGATTTCTACGTTATGGACAAAGCTAACTTCCAGAAGTGGAAGACGGGTGACAGAAGCGCCGTTTCCCTCGTACAGAGACTAAGAGTGGAGAAGATTGATGCGTCCTTCACCACCCCCCGCGCTGATACGTACTATTTCGTTTTTGATAATAGTTATTCAACACTGTTCAAGAAAGAGGTAAGTTTCTCAGCATCTTACCAATACATCGTAATCCATCATGAGACAGTGGAAGATCGAACTTTCAACAGTTATGGATACCCTCTGATCGTGGTTGGCGCAATATTTGTGATATACGGACTGGTGAGGAAGGCTGAGCCAAGATGGGCCTGATGATTGATATGCGCGACAACTGGGGATGATTGTTTCTGACGCAAAGTACATTTGAGTATGTTGGCATTGGAATAAGGTTTGTAGCCGTACTTATCGACTCATTCATTGCAGTGTTGATTCTTGGGCTTCTGATGAGTGTGGCGGGCTATGACATATCGACTACGACGGGCTTTGGTCTCAATCTTGTTTCAGCAGCTATGATTGGTGGATTCTTTCTATACTTCGTCCTGATGGAGGGGTTTTTTGGCACCACCGTGGGAAAGATGATCTTCAGGGTCAGGGTCCTGAAGGAGGATGGCCGACCTTGCGGACTGGGGGCCGCAGTGGTTCGAAACCTCCTGAGATTCATCGACGGCCTTCCAGCATTGTATCTAATCGGAGCGATCTTGATTATGCGTTCCAACAAGAAACAGAGGTTGGGCGATAGGGTTGCGAAGACTGTTGTTGTGAAACTTAGGCGAGGATTTCCATCGTTCCCTCCTCCACCGCCTACGTATCCTCCACCAACTCAGACTCCAAATCCTATTCCACCACCATATCCTCCGCCTCCAGCTCCGCAATCGATGAAGTATTGCATGAATTGCGGCGCACCAATTCTCGCACAGGCGTTGTTCTGCCCCAAGTGTGGAGGTCGACAGTAACCCGAGATCTAAAGTCGTTGCCTGCAAAATTCTAAATAGGTACTAGCACAAGAAGAAACGAAGGTAGACCTACTTGAGCGCGTTGCAAAAGAAGATCATCGGGTTGGATGAGAACCTGTCAAAGATTGTTGGAAAGGAGCAAGGGACCTTGATCAGCTACGCTGAACTCACAAAGGGTTTACACGACTACATAAAGAAAAACAACCTCAGAAAAGACACGTCGGAAACTGCCTCGGAACCCGCATCAATTGGCGTGAAGTTCTGTTACAACTGTGGCTCCGATTTTCCTGCCAGCTCCACTTTTTGTGACAAGTGCGGCAAGAAACAGTAGACGCCTCACTGGTTCTAGTCGGTTTCTATCTTACCTCTTCTGTGTGTTGAGGTCCAAGGACTTTCTTGAACTGAATATACGCGGGTGAACGTGAATTTCACGTTTCAGACCATCTTTATATAGTATGAATTGTCGTCTATGGCGAGAGTCATTTTCTAGGCAATTAAGGAGTGTTCATCATGTCAAATAGCAGCGTGGGCATAGTTGGATATGGCGTCTATATACCCTGCGAGCGGATTCAGACCGAGTATATTGTTAGAGCTCGGGAGGGTAAACGAAAAGACATCAACGAGTTCCTCGACAAGGTTAGAAATGGTCTCCTGTTGAGAAGCAAGTCAGTAGCCGATTTCTCGGAAGACACAATTACTATGGCGACGGAAGCGGCTGAGAATGCCGTGAAGATGGCGGGAATCGCCCCCCAAAAAATAGGGAGTGTAGTTTCTGGGTCTGAGTCAAAGCCGTATGCTGTGGGTTCAACTTCTAGGCATGTTGCTTCTTTCATAGGCGTTGGAAGTGAAACTTTCGTCTCTGACATAGAGGGCGCGTGTAACGCCGGAATGCAGAGTGTCGACTTTGTTAGAGCCCAAGTCAACAGTGGCGAGATTGAGTATGGACTTGCAATTGGCTCTGATATTGCGCAAGCTCCTGAAGGCGACCCCCTTGAGTACGCTGCCGGAGCTGGTGCAGCAGCATATGTTCTCGGAAAGGAAGATCTGATCGCTTCCATTGAGGATATGGCACCGTTTTCGTCTCTGACAATGGACTTCTGGCGTAGAGAAGAAGCGTTGGTTCCTCAGCATCTGGGCAAGACAACTGTGCAAGCATATATGCAACATATCATCGGAGCGATTCAAACCCTTCTGAAACGTCACCCTAACCTGAGCTTGTCTGATTTTGATAACATAACTTTCCATCAGCCTTCAGGTTACATGCCGCTCAAGACGTGCAAAGCGCTTCTTAATCCAAGCCCGGACTGGACAGATGACATTAGTCTTTCCGATCGAATGAAGCTCACTCAAGAAGATATTGAACAGAAAATCAAACCATGGCTTAGAGTGCTTGATACCGGCAACACATACGCAGCGTCTACACCCATTTCGTTAGCATCTATCCTCGACAAATCGAAACCGGGAGACAACATCTTAGCTGTGTCATATGGGTCAGGTGCATATGCAATAGCCACATGGGTGAACGTGAAAGACAAGCCGAAAAAGAAGATGAGCAGGATTCCATCGGTCCAAGACTATGTTGACCGAAAGGTTGAGATCCGTTTGGAAACCTATCAAGATCATGTTCGGGAACGTCTCAAGAAAATGAAGCGACGTCTCGCCTTCCCTAGGATAATTGGAGACATAGAACCAATCGGATCAGATGCAGTGGAAACCCTCATGTGTGATGGATGCAAACGAATCTACTACCCAACTCGACCACGTTGCCTCGAATTTGAATGCGAAGGCCCCAGTTCCACAAAGATTTTCCCGATCAACGCAAGACTGAAATCGTTTGAAAAACTTCCATTCAAGAAGAGATTGAAGCCCAACTTCGACATCGTCAAAGAAGGAAAAGTCATTCTGGCCGACTGTGATATGGGAGACTTGAGACCAGGATTGAAACTTGAACTTGTAACTAGGAGACTGGACTATGAGGGAAAGGACGGCCTGATAAT
>CAYXJU010000021.1:13565-15890 GCA_964464765.1 uncultured Candidatus Bathyarchaeia archaeon
CCACGTGAAAAAGGTTAAATCTCAAATAATGGGCGTATGTAGCGCCATCATAAAGGTCGAACTAACATGAGTAAGAACAATGTTGACGAGATTGTCAAGTCATACAAAGGTAACCTGGATAATTATGAGAAGACGTACAAGAACTTCAGTTGGGAAGAAGTGGAGAAAGATTTTGATTGGCATAAGACTGGAAAAGTGAACATTGCCCATGAATCCATCGATAGACACGCGGCGACATCACGCAAGACAAAGATCGCTCTCTACTGGGAAGGAGCCGAAGGTCAGAGTGAAAAGTACACCTTTCAAGAAATGATGTTGCTCTCCAATAAGTTCGGAAACGTCTTGAAAAAACTGGGAGTCAAGAAAGGAGACAGAGTATTCGAATTTATGTCTCGTGTTCCAGCGCTTTATGTCTCCATCATGGGAAGCATGAAGCTTGGATGCGTCTACGGTCCACTCTTTGGAGGCTTCAGATCCGAAGCCATCAAAGACCGTCTCTGGGATAGTGGCGCCAAGATCCTCATAACCCAACCTCACCTGAAGCCCACAGTAGATGAAGCTAGAAAGAACCTTCCCGATCTGGAGCATGTGATCGTGGTTGGAGCAGCTCGCGGGACTCTGAAGAACGGTGAAGTGAGCTATGAAGACGAGATGGCGAAAGCCTCTGAAAAGTTAGACATTGAATGGGTTGACAGAGAGACACCGCACTTACTTCACTACACTTCTGGAACAACTGGAAAACCAAAGGGAATTCTTCATGTTCACAACGCGATGATAGGACAATATCTAACAACTAAGTGGGTACTCGATCTGAGGGAAGATGACATTTACTGGTGTACTGCAGACCCTGGGTGGGTCACCGGAACATCCTATGGTATCTTTGGACCATGGCTAAACGGTGCATCACAGGTCGTGTACGACGGAAGATTTGAGGCAGACAAGTGGTATGCGGTCATAGAGAAGCACAAGGTTACTGTCTGGTATACTGCACCGACAGCACTGCGGATGCTTATGGCAGCAGGTGAAGAGGTAATCAAGAAACATGATTTGAGCAGCCTAAGGCACATCTGCAGCGTAGGCGAACCCCTGAACCCTGAGGTCATTCGATGGGGTGTGAAACCTGAAGTCTACGGTCTTCCGATTCACGACAACTGGTGGATGACAGAGACAGGTCAGATGTTGATCTGCAACTATCCCTGCCTGCCTATTAGACCCGGATCGATGGGAAAACCATTCCCCGGGATTACTGCTTCTGTGGTCAATGACAAAGGGGAACCATCGCCACCCGGCATAATCGGGAACTTGGTAATCAGACCACCTTGGCCATCTATGATGAGAAACATTTGGAGAGGTCAATGGAAGGAGTACATGGAAGGCAAGTACAAGGAGTATTTCAAGATCCCTGGTTGGTTCCTGACAGGTGACTCTTCTTACCTCGACAAAGACGGCTACTTCTGGTTCCAAGGAAGAATCGATGACGTGATAAAAACAGCAGGAGAACGTGTTGGACCGTTCGAGGTTGAAAGTTCGCTTGTTGAGCATCCTGCAGTAGCAGCCGCTGGAGTCATAGGAAAACCCGACCCAATGAGGGGTGAGATCATCAAAGCTTTTGTGCAGCTTCGGGAAGGCTACAAACCATCAGAAGAACTGAAAAAGGAACTGATGGAACACGTGAAGAAGCACTTAGCGGCGCACGCTTATCCAAGAGAAATTGAGTTCAAGGACAAGCTTCCAGTAACCCGCAGCGGAAAGATCATGCGCAGAGTCCTAAAGGCATGGGAACTCGGTCTTCCAACCGGAGACCTCTCGACACTAGAGGACTAGATACACTCTAGTCCTTTCTTGCTTTTCTTCGCAGGTGTCAGTCCAGACGTTTGTCGAAGATCCTAGAGGAAACGGTATCTCCACTTTGATATGATGCCATGGTAAGGACAGTACCATCGCTTCCCAGGTAACATGATGAGAAGCGTTCCACACCTAGGACATCCGTAGGGAACGTGAGGCGGGCAGTCGTAGAAAGGATACTGATACACGGGATATGGGTATTCGTACAATCGCTTACACCTTGCTATGGGATATCTCTCACCGGAAAAATAAAACTTTCCAATCACAAACCCTGAGAATCTCTTCCAATCTTCGACTTCCTATTTAGTCTTCGAAGCCCAAGCACAACGGTAGCAACCGATACAATTACTATCGCCGCGACTATCCAATTCGAATCTGGAAGGGACAGAGCGGGTTTCGGCTCCAATATGACCTCTAGTCTCGGCGAATAAGTGACATCGAAAACGTAGAACCAGTTCATGTATTCTACTCTACAGCCCA
>CAYXJU010000022.1:0-15261 GCA_964464765.1 uncultured Candidatus Bathyarchaeia archaeon
CTTCACATTCCCTCGGTCTTTTCGTAGATGTATATACCGTCTAAGAAGACTCGCTGATCCTTTTTTTTGATTCTCGTTCCAGTTTCCAAGTTTGACGCGGTTTGACTCACGTCTTCCAGTCGGGTTCCTTGGACTATGATATCTTCGCCCGCAACTTTGACCTTTGTATCACCGATGATTTTCATCGTTCGCGGTGTTTTCTCTCCGACAAAGTTCTCGATCAGAACCTTTCTTTCTTTCTCAATTACCTTTACCGTTACTGGAAAGTGTGCGAAAACGATCTTGAGTTTGTATGTGAATCCTTTTGTTACTCCACCGATCATGTTCTTGACATGAGCTGCGGCGGTTCCAGTTTTCGCGATGGATCTCTTTGTTGACCATCGAGGTCTTACAACGACTCTTCCCTTGCTCAACTCAATGTCGACGGGAAGATGAGAGAGATCTTCCGACAATGCTCCCTTGGGTCCTTTCACACTTACTCTTCTATCATCTACCTGAACTTCGACGCCGTCGGGAACTGTGATTGATCTTTCAACAAGAGATTCTGTCAAGGTTCATTTCCTTCATTAGTAAACGTAGGCTATTAGCCGTCCGCCCGTTTTCTGCTCCTTTGCGTCCTTGTGGGAAACTATGCCCGATGGAGTGCTCACTACGAGGACTCCGACCTCTCTTGATGGGAGGTATCTCTTCTCCCAGAACTCTAGGTTCGTCTTCTTCACGGAGTATCTTGGTTTTATGACGCCGCATCCGTTTATTCTCCCTAAGAGTTGGACTTTAAATTTTCCAGTTCTTCCATCGTCGACGAACTCAAACTCTCCCACGTAACCGTTCTTCTGCATTACTCTCAATACTCGGCCTACAACCTTTGACGCTGGCCAGACTATACATTCATGCTGGTGTCGTTTTTCATTGTTCAGAATGGTTGATAGAGCGTTTGAGAGAACATCTGTCAAAGTCATGATCTTCAACCTCACATATACTTCTTGAATCCAAGATTGGAAGCGACCTCTCTGAAACACTGTCTGCACAGGTTCAACCCATATCGTCTTATGACTGGCCCATACTGACCGCATCTTCGACATGGCCTGCTTCCCTTTCCATACTTTCTTTCTTTTTTCGGCTTCTGTTTTGCCAACTTCTAATCTCCAGTTATCTCGGTTCCAAAGTTCGATCGAATATATCCTACAGCCTCGTCACGCGAGACAAGATGACCCTTACCAACATCGGATCGTCCAATCGCTCTTCTCTTCACCCTGAAACCCGGTCTCTCAAAAGTCACATTAACGTTCATCCCGAATATTCCAAGTTCTGGAATGTATTTGGTTCCAGGGATCTCAATATGCTCCTTTATTCCAAACCCAAAGTTCCCATACTTATCAAATGAAGACTTAGAAAGCTTGTTTCCAGCTGCTTCGAGAGCTTTCTTCAGGAAGTTTCTTGCATTATCTCTTCGTAAAGTGACGGCACAAGCCATAGGTTCACCTTGACGGATTCCAAACTCTTTGATAGTCTTCTTGGCTCGTCGTGAGCAGGGGGTGCGATTCGTGATTTGATTCAGAACCTTCTTGGCTTTCTCCAGTGGTTCTCCAGATTTTCCAACTCCAATGTTCACTGTAACCTTTTCGATTCTCAGTTCACGCATCGGGTTTCGTTTTGCTGCTTCAGTTTCTGATTCAGCCATGCAATCACGCTCCCAAGGTTATCAGAGGTTTGTCTTCGCCGACCACGAATACGTAGTCCGCCATAGTTTGGAAGATTCTTGATTGAGAATCCTCGATAATAACCATGGGCGGTCTCGCCGCTGAACCTTCCATTATCTTCTGGATCTTTCCGATTCTGCCGAGGTTTCTTCCGGATGTAACTATTACCTGAGAGCCTTCTGTGAATTTCAAGCGCTTGAGTATCTTCTGGTCTGGTAGACTGACTTGCACCGTATCAAAGGTCTTGTACGGCACTTCCTCTGATCTCCTAGGATCAGTCACCTTTACCAAAATGTTTCTGCCATCGTGAAGGTTCAACTGAAGGTTTCCGCCTGCAACTGCACGTTTGTCTTCTATTCTGCAAAGCTTGAAAGCCGCCTCTTCTTGTGATATGTTCGCGATCGATAGGCCCTTTCTCTGGATAGGCAACACTCTGATTGCGACTTTGGCTTCCGGAATCTCTACGACGTCCATCAGTCCAGTTGGATACTTGGTATCGATCCTGGTCTTGCCGTCTACTTTCACTTTTTTTTGGGCGATTACTGATTTCGCGTCTCTGAATGTCTTGGCGTATCGAAGCACGTCTCGAATCACAATTGAGAGGGGAAGACAGCGTTCTATTGGGTGAGGCCCTGGTCTGGGTTTCTTCGTCCACTGAGACTCCTTGGTGTGTATTGGCCAGAATCCTGGTGCATGCATCCTTTTCAGGTGTCTGACTCCGCCTTTCTTGCCCATCTATTTGACCTCCTCTTTCGCTTCGGTTTCAGGTGTGGAAGCACTTTTCTTTTCCTCTATTGACTTGCTGCGCCACCTGTCATCTAATGAAAGATTGGTTATCTGCACTTTGGAAGGGTGGACGGACATTTTCGTCGAAGTACCAGAAACTTTGTCTCTGGTTACGCCTTCCACGTAAAGGCGGTTTCGGTTTCTGTCAACCTCGCTAACCTTTCCCTCAACTCCAGTAAAGTCTCCTCTGACAATCTTGACAGTGTCACCTTTTCTAACGGGTAGAGACTTTGTTCCGTGGCGGGTTTGAAGACCACTCGAAAGGGGGGCACTGAGAAGCCTGTTCCTTCTTGAGCCTGATGCGTTCCAGATTGTTTTTCGTTGTTTGCTGGGTCGAGAGGTTATCTTTTGATTGGTCAAGATTGTTTTGCCTCTAGATGATTATGCTTGCCAGATTGGCGACTCTCGGCCATCTCTCGGCCGCTTCTTTAGCCACAGGTCCACGTATCTCCGTGCCTTTTAGTTCGCCTTCTGGTGTCATTATGACGGCGGCGTTATCTTCGAATTGAAGTCTCATTCCATCAGGCCTCTTGAATGGCCTTCTCTGTCTAACGACTACAGCTTGAAACATCTGTCGTCTGAGGTCCGGTGTTCCCTTCGAAACCGATACTTTAATCATGTCTCCCACGCATGCCGAAGGCAGTCTTCTCAATCGTCCCTTGTAGCCGAATACGTTGATCAGTTTCAGTTCCTTGGCGCCTGTATTGTCGGTGCAGAATAATCTTGCACCTGTTGGCAGCCCTCGAGAAATGTGGGGCCTGAACTCGATCATTCCCCTTGCGCTAACGGCTCTCGTTTTTGGAGCGGGCATTAACTGTTACCCTCCATAGAATTGAACGTCTGGAAATCGTTGATTCTTGTCAAGTTTCTTGTCAAACCTCTCCTCCGGTCTTCTCCACAACCACGAATGAAACGTTCTTGCTGATTGGTCGACACTCAGCAATCTTCACTGTATCCCCTTCCTTCGTCTCAACACATGGAGGGTTGTGGGCCATTATCTTGCTTCTTCGCTTCTCGTACCGCATGTACTTCTTCACGTATTGAAGGTAGTCTCTTTCAACGGTCACCGTGTTACTCATCTTGCTGCTTGCAACAGTTCCAACCAGCATCTTTCCTCTGACTGCTAGGCTTCCATGAAATGGACAGTATGGATCGTCACAGGTTTTCCGAGGTACCGCCACATCTAACCCTATCTTCCGCATTACCATGACCTCATTCTCATCTTCAATCGATTCTCAGGTTTGCCGACCATGTTCTTGCCGTCGACAAGTACAGTCTTACCGTCGGCAAGTAGGAACTGGAACTGTGAGATTTCCTTTGAGAACATTCTTGGTCGTCTTCCATCGTGTATGCAAAGCATCTTTTTTGTCTCATTGACGACCTCTCCATTCACGCCCACATGTTTCGGGTCGCTACTGTTAAAAATCTCAACATGAAGACCAATGACCTCATGTTTGAGAATGTTAGCGGGAGTTATGATTGCCATATCAGTCCTTCACCTTAAGTCTCTCTTGGCTTTCGATCGTCAGAAGTCGGGCTATTGCTCTTCTAATCTCTCGAATTCGAGAAGGATTCTCAATTGTTCCACCGGATGATACTGTTGTCCTAAGTCTAGTGAGTTCAGCCCTCAGCTCAGTGAGCTTCTTGCCGCGTTCCTCGGGAAGCATCTGTTTAAGATCACGTTTTCTCAGTATCGGCAACAACTTCGCCCTCCGCTTTTGTCTCAGCAACAGGCTCTTCCTGTTTTGGTGCAATTTCCTTGAGTCGGATTTGATCTGGAAACTTGGCATCGGCTGGAAGTATCTTAACGTTTATTCCAAAAAGTCCCTGTTTCAACTGAATCGTGGTGACAGCAGCCCTAACTGTCTTAAGCGCTGGATCGCCACATCTCGGAAGGTATCCATCCTTGAACTTCTCGTATCGGGCTCTCTCTGTGCTCAGTTTTCCACGGATAGTTATCTCTGCGCCCCGGGCTCCTGAATTCATTATTCTCTGCAAAGACCAGTATGCAGCCCTTCTGAAGTGGACGCCTCTTTGCAGAGCCTGCGCGATTTGTGAAGCCACTACCTCAGGAACTAGTTCAGGAGTATCGACAGAAGCCACGGAGATCTGGGGGTTCTCCAAGCCGAACTTCTCTGCAAAGACTCCGGTCAGATCTCTTATGCTTTGACCCCTTCTTCCAATCACCATGCCAGGTCTAGCTGCATAGATCACAATCCTTGTTCCAAGAGGTGTCTTAGTGACCTCTGCGCGACTATAGCCAGCTCTCTTAAGTTCGGAAGCGAGATACTCGTCGATTTCGTTTTTTCTCAGGCTGTCTCTAATAAAAAACTTATTGACCGACATTCAACATTTCCCTTCGTGACTTGAAAGCACCTGGAATGGGAAAGAGCAGAAGTCACGCTGGGACTTTATAGAGACAAGCATTCTGCTATTCACCAATAGATCAATGTGCCAGATTGCAATTCTGAGTCCATTATATATTTCTATTGGACAAAGAAGTCTCCGTTATAGTTTGTCGCTGACAACTGTCAATGACCAGGAAGGGGGACCCCCACATGCAGCCCCTATTTCTCAAATATACAAGAGATCTAACCAATGTCATTCTCTATGTCGCCAGAGAAGGGAGATGAACCGTTTCGGGTCACCTTAAGTAAAGATGTCTCGCTACATGTAGTGGTTGACCTCAATGAGTGAAGGGAGACCGGTAACTGGTGGTCTTCACGAGCTTCTGAGATATTCCATGCCAGGTTACGTTATCTTGTTTCTGTTCCTTTCTCCTGTTCTTCAAGAGATACCTCGATTCGCGAAGAGTATTGGAGATGCTTCGTTAGGTGCATTTTTCGCTATTGGTGGGCCAGTCGTAGGGCTGTTGTTATTTCACATCTACGAATTTTCTTACAGAAGAGTGGTTTGGAGGCATGAGACCTACGCTAAATTCCTTGGTTTGGATTATGTTCCGAGACTAAGGAAGCTTCTCAATGATATTCCCAGGAAAAATAAGACTGACGTTTATGAAATGAAGGCATTTTGGGATTCTGCGTTTTTCACGGTGCTCAATCATGATGTGAGAGAACGCATCCTATTCCTAAACTCAAGAGCGCACTCGTGGGGGGTTATGGGATTCGGAACCATTTTGGTTTGGGTATGGTACTGTTGGAGATTTCTTACGCATCAGCATTTGCATGGGCTCTGGATCTTCGTCGTAGTGTTTTTGTTTCTAGTATCTATACCTGCTTATGTCCAGTCGATGAAACATGCTGGCCGACTTGAGTTCCAAGAATATTTGAAATGTGAACGCTACGTGAAGATGGAAGCAGAGACTATAGAACGACTTTCATAGATGCCTAGGCCCAATCAAATCTTTCTTATGTTCGCCTGTATAGGTTGTCAAGAGTTTCTCAAGAAGCTCTAGATCTGACCGAATAACCGGAAGATGGCGCCTAGCTCTAGATGCGAGAGCCCTGATAACAGATTCTTTATCCCCAGTAACATCATGCGACAGAACAGAACAACAGAATTCAGAATATAATGCCGCGTAAGAATGCGCATTCATTCAACTGAAAGGGTGGTATCGTGAATGCGGACCGTCTATGAACTCTCATAGCCCACGAGTTCGATGTGGCTAAGGGTCTTGAAGGATGGGGATGCTCTTCCGAAAGCTCGGGGAACGTAGCTTCTAATCTTTCTTCCTCTATGAGATGCTGCGTGAATGATTCGCAAGTTTTCTAGGTCGAGCCCTTTGTATTCAGCGTTTGCTTCCAGTTCTCTCAGGAGCCCCAAGATTCGATCAGCGGCCTTCACAGGGTACCTTCCAGCGTACCATCTTTCGGGCATGCTCCTGTGGGGAACCTCTTTTCTGTATCGTTTGTACGCGATTGGTCGCTTCTTCTTCATCACATCTTCTAGAAGAGTCTTGGCATCTCCAATCTTCATTCCCTTTATTGTGCGACAGATCTCCACGGACGCCTTTGGCGAAATCTTCAATTCGCGACCAGCGCATTTCACGGTTTTGTCAGGATCCAATGCCTTGACTGAGTATCCCCATTCTGGCATAGCTTTTTACCTTGTCCAATTGAGAAGGTGGCGTTCTACAACAATCGCCCGCAATAAAAAGGCTTTTGATACGGTTGACATAGGGGTATTCTGCAGTTTCCAGATCTTTCCATCTGCTTGGAGCAATGTAACATGGTGAAGAGTCAAGAAGGTATGAAAAGAGCAGAGACAGAGGTTCGGGGGACAACTCTCCGAGTTTACTGGCACATATTCAAGTCTCAGGGTTCTGTGGGTGTCCGAGAGGTTCAGAGAGTATGTGGATTGGCGAGCCCAAGCACCGCTCTTCATCATCTTGAGAAACTTCGAGAGTTAGGCGTGGTTCAGAAAGATGAAAATGGCCAGTATCATCTTGTTGAACAGGTTAAGGTTGGAACGCTCCGATTATTCCTCAAGTTTGGAAGGCTCGTGTTGCCACGTTATCTCTTTTATGCTGTTTTCTTCTCCGCCTCACTCACGCTGTATCTTCTCGGATCACTGTGGTTTTCGCTAGTTCCTAATGAAATGGCGGTGTTGTTTGGATTGAGTGCATCTGCCGTCTCCATATACGAAACCATGAGGATTTGGAGGGAGAAACTGTTCTAGAAAGCGAATTCACTGTTCTAGAGTCTAGAGTTAAGAACGTCTGATGTGAGGTAAGCGTTAGAGAAAAGGGAACGAGAACTTGAAGAGGGAAGCGAGCTATGTAGCATTGGGCCTCATCCTCGCAGTCATTGTGACCTTCGCATACTATCAATTCAGCTACGCGGGTGGACCGGTTGCGAATCAAATGCTCAGAGTGACAACACCAAAAGCAGAAGTTGACTTTGCGGAACACCCGACTTCAGTGCCCATGTTGTCCGTAACTGTGCTAGTCGTGGCTTTAACGTGTGCATACCTTACCTATGGTGTGACTAAGAAGAGATTGAGCTAGGCGCATCTACTAGGGTATTGGCTTGCGAGTATGATTGAGCTTTCTGCATGGTTGTTGCTGGAAATATACACTACTTCAATGGAACGTACATTGAGCTTCGAGATGCTCCGATTCCAGGAGTTCCATGAGATACTTTCTTGATTGATGTTGCGAATTCGCCGAGGTAGTGGCCTATCATCTCTGGTGTTATGTCGACCTGAGAGAATTCCTTGCCGTTGTGAACGAGTATCGTCAACCCGACCATCTCGGGCAAAATAATCATGTCTCGGCATTGTGTCTTTATTGGAGATTTCTTGGATTTTTCTGATGAACGTCTCACTTGTCTAATCTCTTCCAAGAGTTTCTTCTGGTCATCAGTGAGTCCTCGAAGCATTGATCGACGTTGTCTTGCTGGAAGGAGTTTTATGAAATCGTCCATTGAGGTCTGTTGAAGTTGTTCCAGGCTGTATCCTCTGAAGTAGAATTCTTTGGGCATCTGTATCATCTCAACAAGGTTTCGATAGTCTAGTTAAACCTTTCAATTCTGAACCTACGCTATGATTCGCATTCTTTTCTTTGCTCTGCCGGATTGTCTTGCAGCTATTAGCCCAACCTTTCTACCTGGTGGAGTATCTCTAGAGACTGTGGTTGGTTTTCCAGCATGTTTGTGTCTACCTCCGCCGTAGGGATGAGATGCGGATACCATGGCCTGGCCTTTGACAACCGGCCATCTCCGACCTCTCGATGACATCAAAGCTTCGATTGCTCCTGCCTTCAGGAATGGTTTTTCAGTCCTACCAGCTGCGGCAACAACTCCAATCATTGCGCGACATTGATCTCCAACATAGATTGCTTTTCCAGATGGCAACTTTACCTCGGTTCCCATTGGGGTATGCGCCACAACGGTTGCGTATGTTCCTGAGGCTCTTGCAATTTTTCCACCATCACCTGGTCTCAGTTCAATGTTGCATATCATAGTTCCCTCGGGGATTGAGTTTATTGGTTTGATGTTGCCGATCTCTACATTGGCACCTGGGCCGAAGCTCACATCCCTTTGAGCGCTGAGACCTTCGGGAGCGGGGACATAGGCTCTTCCACCGTCCTCAAATCTAATTAATGCCAGGGGTGTGCCTCGAGCGGGTTCATGGAGAATGTCTTCAACAGTTCCCTTCAAAGTCTCCGATGTTCTGACTGGAAGCGGAGGATAAGAAACCTCGTTGATCCTTCTGTGGGTTGGAGCGCGGAAGACCGAGGTTCCCCTTCCTCTTCTCCTAACCAGTATACGTTTTCCCATGTCTAACCCTTCTATAGTACGCCTAGTTTGACGGCCAAGTCTGCGGCCTTGCTCTCGGCTACAAGTTTCACGTAGGCCTTCTTACGTCCATCTGAGGTTATGCAGGTATTGACCTCGGCTACATTGACATCGTAGAGTTCTCTCACAGCTCTTTTGATATCATTCTTGTCGGCATTGATGTTGACTACGAAAGTTATCTTGTTTTCAGCTTCAATTAGCGTGATCGCATCCTCGGAAATCAGTGGATGCAAGATCACTTCATTGATTGTCATTTTTCCCAATTGTTCACCTTCTCGAATAGAATTGGTCGATGACCTTCAGAGCGGACTCGGACCATAGAGTGAGTCTACCAGCATCTGTGCCCGGTGCGAGAAGTTGGACGTTCAAATTCTTGGCTTCGACCACATCGACACCTACCAGATTTCGAGCCGCTTTGCTTATTCCCTTGTCCTCTCCAATTACCACTAGAGGGCCTACGCCAAACCGTTTGGCTTTGCCGCGCATCCTAGTCTTTCCTGATAGGCTCTTCTCTCTGTCTCGCGCTCTTTCCAAATCCTTCATCACACCGAGTTTTGCAAGTAGGTTTCGAACATCAGGTGTTCGAGTGAGATCCTGAACTTGATCTGAAACTACTAGTGGGAAACTTTGAACGTCGTCCACCATGTGACCGCGTCTCTGCACAAGATCTTTTGAGGCCGTTGCGGCTATGGCTGAGAACAGGGCCTTCATACGTTCTTTTCGATTGATCCTCTTCCTGAGAGTTCTCTCAACTCTTGGAGGGTGTGTAACTCGACCTTTAACGGTGCTTGGAGCAAAGGCCGCGCTTCCTGCCCGTTGATGACGCTCCCCTTTGACACGTGGCACTCTTGCCAAAGCGCGTCCGACTCCGAATGATTCGGCTGTGGTTCTCTTCCCAGCCATGGGATCTCGACCCTTCGGCTGAAGTCTGTGAGACTGGAGCGCAATCACAGCTTTTCTTATTATGTCGGGTCTGAATTCAGTAGAGAATACTCTTGGAAGAGTGACCTGCCCCGTCTCTGTTCCTTCTATGTCGTATACTTTCGCAACCCGTTCTGACAACTGATACACCTACTATTTGACATGCCTCGATCCTAGGCTGAGGTACTCGAACTTTGGAGGTTCTTCCAAAGCTGTAGTTCTAGCCGCCCTTCTCAAGGTTACGAGCCGCTTGAGTGGACCTGGAATGCTTCCTCTTAGGAGAACGTATCCTCCACCCACGACACCATATCTGATGAATCCCCCTTTTGGAGTAATCTCCGCACCCTTGTCGCCAATCTTTATGATCTGTTTGTTAAACTCGGTCCTCTGCATGAAGCCCATCTGTCCTGCTCGTGGAACCGAGTACATCACATAGTGAGGGTGCCAAGCGCCAAGCGTTCCAATTCCTCGCACAGTCTTTCTTGATTTGTGAAGAAGCTTTCGTACCCCCCAACGTTTCACGGGACCCTGAATACCTTTGCCTTTGGTCACCGCGATGACATCAACCATCTGACCTTCCTTGAAAGTGTCTTGGAACTTTGTCTCCTTTCCAAGAATACTCTTAGCGTATTCATAACGCTCCTTGATCGAACCGCCGTCTATCTTGACCTCGACGATATCCGGCGTCTTTCTGCCGATCTTTGCAAGTCTCGGCTGAGTTGAAAGAATAACTCTGATCTCAACAATCTTTTCCAAAGCGTCTTCTATCTTCTTCAAGGAATCTTCAGTAGGATACTCCTTGGGCACCGTCACCAATCTTCCAAGATCCTTTGGAGGATTCTTAGCCCAAGCCTCGCTGAACGATCTGAGACCGTTTAGAGTTTGCACGTAAGCCCTAATTCCGGATATTATTACAGGCGGAGTCTCTACGACTGTGGCTGGAATCACGATCTCTTTTCCAAATGTTAGTGAACCCTTTCTATTGTCCGTTGCGAGAACATGAGTCATTCCTGCTTTGATCCCAAAGAAAGCGAGAAGTGAAGGTTTTCCTTCAACCGTCGGCCAATATCTTATTCTTCCGACGACGCTCGCAGCCCGTCCCCTCGGCATGTAGGCGAGAGAACCTCGCTTAGGACCATGAATTTTTCTGTGACCCATCGAGATTTTGCCTCCAAACTCTGAAAGCATCAGATCAAGCTTGTCGCCTGAAACTTACGCTTCGAACTCTTGACGAAGGCCAGTCTACAACGAGGAATCGTCCATTTTAAGGTTTCTTCAACATCATGAATTGGGACAGAAGGTTCCAATCATATCATTTCCTTGTAGCAGGTCCACGCATTCAAACAAGTCTCGTGAAAAGCTTTACATTGCATCTAGATGACAGCATTGATAGTTGAGATTCATGTCGAAGATGCTCGACGATATATCACGTGTGAAGACTATCGATCGATCCAATATGCGGTCTTTTCTACAACGCACCCCCGAGGATCTGCAAGAAGCCACCAACATTCCATCAACACACATTGCTCGGACAACGATCAGTAAAATGCCTTCAAAGATTGTTATCGCAGGAGTTGGAGGATCATCAATTGGAGGAGATGTCATATCGAACTGGCTTTCTGACAGTGCTACGGTTCCTATAGTCGTGAGTAGAGGTTTACATCTGCCTGGATTCGCAGATGAGGATACACTTGTGATTGTCGTAAGCTATTCCGGAGACACCAGCGAAACACTTGGCCAATTCGACGAAGCCAGAGAGAGACAATGCATCTTGTATGCTGTAACGTCTGGAGGAAGATTGAGCAGAGTAAGTAGAGAGCATAACATTCCGATTGCGCAACTCAAATCGGGGATTCCGCCAAGGGCTGCTTTTCCACAGATCTTTGGTTCACTCATTTCCATTCTTTACAAGTACAAGATCATCCAAGATACTGAAGTTATCCAATCTGCAGTAGATGAGTTGAAAAGAATTCGACTAGAAGTGGATATATCGAAAGATACTGATCAGAACTCTGCAAAAGAATTGGCTTTGAAACTTGTAGGCAAATTTCCCGTTATCTATTCCTTGGAACGCATGAGTGGAGTTGCCCGGCGCTTTAAGAATCAATTGAACGAGAATGGCAAGGTCTACTCAAAATTTGATACCATCCCTGAGATCTGCCATAACGAGGTTGAGAGCTGGCCTGAACTAAAGTCCGATCTTTGGAGATCAAGATGTTCATTCGTCTTCATCAGAGATCACAGTCAGGAGGACAATGAAACCCGAATAGTTCGAGGGATCATAGACTTTCTTAGGAAACTTGGGATTGATTTCTCGGAGATTGTTGGAAGAGGAACGAATGCGTTGGCTAGACTTCTATCTGCGATTTACATGGGCGATTATGTCTCGTTCTACTTGGCTATTGCGAAAGGGGTTGATCCCACGCCCATAGATGAAATCTCGAGGCTAAAGAAATCTATCTGGTTAAGAGATTCCTCGCTTCACGAATCACCATGATCAGCCTTTGGTGACACCCAGCGGCAAAAGTCTGGCCACCTTCGTTGCTATTCCCAACTCGTGACTGACGTTCGCAACTCGGTCGACATCTTTGTAGGCTTGTGGCGCCTCTTCACTGATAACTGCCATATCTGCCGCTCTGACCAGTATCCCCTGGTTCTCCAAATTCTTTTTCACATCTCCACCCCAGAATCTTCGTTTCGCCGCGGATCTACTTAGGACGCGCCCAGCACCGTGAGCTGTTGAACCAAAACTTAGCTCCATCGCTTTCTTTGTTCCCACAAGGACCCAAGAACATGTTCCCATGCTTCCGGGAAGAAGCACCGGTTGACCAACTTCTCTATAGTCAGGTGGGATCTTCGGGCTGTCGGGTGGAAAAGCTCGAGTGGCTCCTTTGCGGTGCACACACACTTTGACGCTTCTTCCTTCTATGTCATGGTCTTCGATCTTCGCTATGTTGTGCGCAACATCGTATATGACATGCATGTCCATTTTATCAGCTGATCTGTTGAAGACTTTCTCAAATGCCTCCCTTGTCCAATGAGTTATCATCTGTCTATTGGCCCATGCGAAATTGCATGCCGAGGCCATCGCTCGAAGGTAGTCTTCGGCCTCCGAACTCTTCAATGGTGCGCAAGCAAGTTGACGATCAGGAAGTCTCAGATCATACTTGCGTATAGACCTCTCCATAACGACAAGATAGTCACTACATACTTGGTGGCCGAAACCTCGGCTTCCTGTGTGAATCATAACCAATACCTGCCCAGGTTTTTCTATGCCTAGACGCTTGGCCACAACAGGATCAATGATCTTGTCAACCTTCTCTATCTCAAGGAAGTGGTTTCCACTACCAAGGCTGCCGAGTTGAGAACATCCACGTGCTTTAGCTGAGGACGAGACCCTAGATGGATCGGCAGACTCCAAGCAACCATTCTCTTCGCAGTGTGTGGAATCTTCTAACCACCCATATCCTTTATCCTTGGCCCAATCAACCCCGTCCGATACCACTTTGTTAAGTTCCGTTGGGCTGACTCGTATTTTGCCTCGACTTCCTAGTCCACTTGGCACATTGCTGAAAAGGGCTTCGAGAATCTGCGGCATAACACCTCGAACATCCTTCTCTTCAAGGTTGGTTCTCAGAAGCCTGGCGCCGCAGTTTATGTCGTACCCGACTCCTCCGGGGCTAACAACACCTTCGTCGTAGTCGGTGGCGGCGACACCTCCTATGGGAAAACCATATCCCTCATGTCCATCAGGAAGAGTTATGGCCCATTTGTAGATTCCAGGAAGGTGAGCAACATTGGAGCATTGTTCTATCGTGAGGTCGGTTTTCATCTTCTCAAGAAGCTGTTCATCGCTGTAAATTCTTCCTGGAACACGCATGCCAGTCTTGTACGACTGAGGAATCTCCCAAACATACTCTGAAACTTTTTTCACCGGTACCCTTTCAGAAGATCGGGCAAACCGCCCCTCCTCATTCAACAATTCATCCCTTCAAGTCCTGATTGGACTCGTAACTATTTTCTATGCCACATTTAAACTTCTATTGGATAAGAATCTCGAAAGAATGGGAGAAGAATGTGCAGAACCAAGCTATCTACAGGTCCAAGATGTATCGTACAGACACAGAACTAGGCTTGGTCTCTATCTCCATTCTGTGATAAGTCACGGCTTTGACCTCACCCCTAGCGGGATGTTTCCCCGGCAAATATGTTTCTCCCTGAGCCGTCGCTGACAAGGACAGCGACTCGCCACGTTTCTCGATCCGAGCAATCTTGAAACGAGAATACAATGTCATATCGATCTCAAACTTCACGAGTAGAGTCTCAAGCCACCTATAGAGTAAGGCATATTCATCATGTGCTTCCACTTGAAATGAGTCCGTTGTTTTGGATTCAACTGTTGAGGTGTCAGTCATAACTTCAAACATAGCAAGAGCTGCGTTCTCAAAGGCTTCCCCCAAGGATTGACCATAGGCCGCTACATATGCATCTGAAGTATGCTCCAAGAATTCAAATCGTTTTTCCAGAGGTCTCGACACACCTGGCATACATCAATCTACCCGCACATGTGATTTATCGCTGTATCGAATCTTTCTCAAGAACAAAGACTTTAAGATTGACCAGTTGTGCTTAGCCTTTTTCTAGAAACGCCGGGACGATCTGCCGGGATAATGTTTGTGCAGATCACACATCTCGTGGGCCGAGTGGACTAACCCAAACTCGATTGGGGTCTAAAGGCGCGGGCCTTGAGTCGAGGATTGAAAGCCCGTGGCCCTTACGGGCCTCGAGGGTTCAAATCCCTCTCCCGGCGCCATACTAGTTCAAATCCCATCCATTTTTCCTATGGGGAAGTGATGAACAGCCCTGACAGAATCGATATCCATGGCCGTGAGCACAGGTTCGACCTAGCACTACGGAACGATCGAAGGCGTCAATATGTCCACAGATTCTGTAGTATGGTACCTGGAGAACAGAGAATTCAGTTACGCAAAATTCAAACACTATGGCCGACGGGTTGGTAGACGGTGTCGTCAAACAGTTCCCTGACAAGTTCGGCAAATGACTAATGCGTACACAAGGCTCATTCTTCAAAGGCTAAACCTCCATTTTTTGTAGATTTGCAGCATGAATCCGCGACCAGCAACATGATGGTATAAATGAGAAAGTGATGTACCACGTGCTTAGTCGTTGACATAGATATGGAACTAGATGCCGTATCCTTCATTATTGACTTGATACGCTGCATTATCTTGTACCCGGGGTGGCATTTTTATGTTGTAATTTATACCGTTCTGGGAACTTCAAACGCCAACTCTTGCTTGAGCTTCTGCTTGAGCGCTGACATTAGAGTGCGGGACTTGCTGAATACTGGCTTCATAGGTTAGATTGACAAAGAACTAGAAGATAAAAGATAGAGAATCTATCTTAAGAAATCATCAAATTTCCAGTAATGTTCTTCCTCTTGTATGACCATGCCTTCAAACATGTGCCTAGTCGTCGTATCTCCACGTTTAAGCGCTTCTTCTATGATTTTTCGGTACAGCAATATTGCATCGTTTTCCGCCGCGTGATCTAGCTTCAAGAAGTCATCGGCGGTC
>CAYXJU010000023.1:0-5176 GCA_964464765.1 uncultured Candidatus Bathyarchaeia archaeon
AACGCTGTCTCGCTCAGGCTTACTTGCGTAATCACTTTTTGATCTCGAGTTACGAGAAAGAAAGCCCCTTTCTCCGTTTTCTGGCGACATTGGATCACTATATCATTGCACGATGATTTCTCATGCATCCACGCATCTGAAAAACATGCAAGAAACTCACGTGTATCAAGTCCATATTTCTTTGAAATCCAGATCAAATACCACTGATCAGCCAACTCTGGAAAAGACGACCGTTTGTGCCTCCCTCGCCCACAGGGAGACCTCTCTATCGGAAATCGTTTCAACAAGATCGTATGATAGGCATCTGGCTTGCTCTTTAACCTTTGAAAGCCTAATAGCCAGCTTATCAACTGCGATCCAAAGACTTGGAACACGCCGAGGGCTCAATTCCATAACCTACAATCCCATAGCAGTCATCAAGCCTTGGAAATCCAAAGGTATTGGCAAGTTCATAATAGACGGAGTCTCTGGTCTCGCCGGGACACTCGTGAGCTCTCTCATGCGCAAAGAAAATACCTGAAAAATCATCATACCCATTTGAAGACGCACGCCTTGCTCTTGAATGAATGGTCGAGCCTATGGACGCTGAATTTTGGTTTGACCTGTGGACAAATCATTTTATGCACCCTCAACTCCCAGATTGTACTTGTAATGACGTAAAGTTAGGCTCAATGGTTTTGTGAAGCTAATGAATCAAGCGATTGGTATCTTTCGGTTACTGAGACCTGTCAACTGTGTAATGATGGGGTTCGCTGTGGTGATTGGAGAACTGATTGCTCTTTCGGGAGGGCTACCTTCATTTCGAGCGCTCCTTGGTTTTCCCGTAGCATTTCTTCTGACAGCTGCAACCATGGCCTTGAACGATTACCATGACAGATCCATCGATTCTATTAACAGTCCGCAAAGACCAATTCCCTCGGGAGTGGTGTCCCCTCGTTTAGCTTTGGTGTGCGCATTTTTCTGCTCATCAGTTGGAATCTTGATTTCAGCCCTTGTGAACTTGCCAGCGCTCCTTATCGCACTCATCTCTCTGGTGCTGATGGTGTATTACAATACCGTGGGGAAGAGAACGGGATTCTTTGGTAACATCATCGTGAGCATATGCGTTTCGTTACCATTCGTCTTCGGAGGATTCGCAGTTCAGAACATGGTACTCCTGTTATGGCTTTTTGCGTCCGTGGCCTTCCTCTCAAACCTAGGAAGAGAGGTGACGAAAGGAATCTCAGACATGGTGGGAGACAGCGCTCACAAGATCAGAACCCTTGCAGTCCTGCTTGGCGCTCGCAGTGCCTCGCTGGCAGCCTCAGCACTATTCGTTGGGGCTGTGGGGCTTAGTCTTCTTCCGCAGGTTCTCGGTCTCGTGTCGATGTTTTATCTTCCTGCTGTCATCATCTCGGACCTCGGTTTCTTAACCTCAGTCCTTTCACTCTTGCGTGATCATTCGGACAAGAATGCTAAGGTCGTGAAGAACAGAGTTCTGGTTTGGATGGCGCTTGGGCTTGTGGCCTTTCTGCTCGGAGCACATAATACTTAACACACGACCGTTTTGATGTGCCCAAGGACCATCTGGAAGCCTTATATCTGCAGAGACTACGGTACTGATTGGGAAGTAACATGAAGATTGCTAAGCAGGGAATTGTGTTCCTTAATAGTAGGGGTAGAAGGAAACTTTCCAAGAATGCGTTGAGCTCTTTACCCCAAGAGATCATAGAAGCTTTCGCCCGTCTTCCTCGAGTCTTCAAGAAATGGGACATCGACCGTGTGTTGGGCGATAAGATATCGAGAAGTATGAAGTGGCGTTATCTCCAGAGGTTGGAGAAGCTAGGGCTTGTCAAGCATGCCAGTAAGAAATACTATAAGAAAAGTTATGATAGGGTTTCAGACTGGCTTGAGAAGGACTTGGTACCCCGCATAAGACGAACAGAGTTTATGGCAAGTCTTCCAGCTTTGCGATCCTAGCCGAACCCTCTACTTTTTTGTCATCTGATCCAGAATTTCTTTAGCTCTGTCAAGTCTCACTTTTCTCTCTTTGACCATTGCCTCTGCTACCTTGTCAACTAATTCTCCTGTGGCACCAGCCATAGCTGCAACGTTTCGAGCATGAAGCTTCATATGCCCTCTTTGTATTCCTTCTGTGGCAAGCGCTCTAAGCGCAGCTAGATTCTGTGCCAAACCCACTGCAGCAATAACCTCACCGAGCTCTGTGGCCGTCTTTATTCCCAGAATCTTCTTGGTCACCTTCGCTACCGGATGAACTGCTGTTGCGCCACCTATTAGTCCAACAGCAACAGGGAGTTCTATGGATCCAACAAGGTCACCATCAGAATTCTTTTCCCATGTGGAGAGAGGTTTGTAGCGACCTGTTATCGCAGCATAGGCGTGAGCTCCCGACTCTACAGCTCGAGTGTCATTACTAGTTGCCAAGACAACCGCCGTAACTCCGTTCATTATCCCTTTGTTGTGTGTCGCACAACGGAACGGGTCGGCTGCAGCGAAAGCGTATGCAGCTATCACACCGTCGACCACGTCTTCGCCTCCTAGCGCTTCTTTGTCGAAGATAGAGCGCGCTCTCATCAACCGCTTAGTAGCCAAGTTTGAGATGATCCTGAGATAGACCCTTCCCCCTGTTATGTTCTCTATAATAGGTGCCACGGCTTCCGTCATAGTATTGACGGCGTTCGCGCCCATAGCATCTCTGCAGTCCACAAGCAGTTCCACTATGACCATGGAACCAACCTGAGTATCAAGCACTTTGACATCTAGGTCTCTTGCGCCTCCTCCGTTAGATACTAGAACCGGATCTTGGTCATTGGCTTTCTTCATGATTTCATCCTTGGCTGCGTAGATTGACATTCTGGATGCATGTGGATCTTTGATTCCGACAAGTTGGATCTGCCCGATCATGACTGGGCCTGTGCTGCTGGTTGTGAAGCCTCCCTTCACTCTCGCTATCTTGGCTGCATTGCTTGCCGCCGCTACCACAGATGGTTCTTCGATGGCCATAGGGATCAGGTAGTCTCTTCCGTTGATTAGAAAGTTAGTAGCAATTCCCAGAGTAACCGGCATGACCCCTACAACATTCTCTATCATTCTGTTTGCTTGATCTGGAGGCAGAGACCCGGTTGATCCTATTGTTCTGACCTCATCCTCTGTCAGGTTTGCGAATTCTTTCACAGCTTTCAGTCTCTCGCTTAGACTCAGCTTGTAGAAACCTGAAATGTCTGATGTTCTGGACATTCCAAATCATCTTCCTGTCTTAGCTTTTCGTTTGAATTATGATGGAGCCTAGTAGTAGACGGAGATCGATTGATTAAGCTTGTTCTTCAAGTTGAATTAGCATTCATCATAACGTGGCTAATATTTGATCAGATTGAAAGCCGTTTTGCATAGGAGCTTGTGTCGAAACCTCTCTGAGAAAGCCATTCACGAGTCGAGCCGATCACGACAGTCGGGGTTCTTCCCAAGTCTAGAATGGTCTTTGCTCCCGCAAGAAACATCGCGGTTCTGAGCTCTTCGATGGTTGCCTTGAGAAGTATCTCAACTTCCTTTGATCCAACAACAGCCTGACGTATCAGCGGCAATGCAAAACTGCCAGCGGAAGCCCCGAGAGCAAGAGATTTAGCAACGTCAAGTCCGCTTCGAATCCCACCTGACGCTATTATGGTGATTCTCGTTGACATTGCCACCTCGATAAGACTTGCCACTGTGGGGATCCCCCATTCCCAAAAGGTTTCGCCGAGTCTAGCGCGTAACCTATCCGAGATCTCTTTAGCTCTATAATACTCAACACCAGCCCAACTTGTCCCTCCAGCTCCCGAAACATCGATTCCAGCTACGCCGATATCAGCCAAGCTTTTTGCAACATCTGAGGATATGCCCGCACCAGTCTCCTTCACGACCACGGGAACCTTCATCGCGCCAACGACTTCGCCTATGCTAGCAAGAACCGTTCGGAAACAGGTCTCACCTTCGTGTTGGACTGCTTCCTGCAATGAGTTCAAGTGAATATACAGTGCATCTGCGTCGATCATGTCCACTGCTGCTTGAGCGATTTGTACTGCATTACCCTTGACGAGTTGTGGGCATCCAATGTTCGCAAAAACAAGAGCATTGGGGGCTTTCTCTCTCACCACACGGTAAGTGTATGCTAGGCTTCTGTCCTCCAACGCTGCTCTCTGGCTGCCAACGCCTATTCCAAGACCCAGTTTCTCAGCGGTTTCAGCGAGTGCAGAGTTAATCTTTCGAGACTCGGAAGTCCCACCGGTCATAGAGCCAATTATTATTGGAGCTTCCAATTTGTGATTGAATACAGTTGTGGAAACATCTATCTCGTCCTTGTTGACCTCTGGAAGTGCGTCGTGAACTATGAAAACATCGTCGAATCCGGTCGATCTCTTCGATTCCACAGATTTCTTGAGGCTTATTTTGATATGGCTTGACTTTCTTGCTTCAGTCTTCGTTCCCATAATGTATCATTCCAGCTCTATTCAAGCCAGGCCTTGACGCCTTCTCTATCGGTCTTGACAGTGAATGGTTCTCCACCCGATTTGGCTATGGCTTCTGCCACTCTGCTTTCTCCAGTAGGCTCGACCAGAGCGATCATGCATCCTCCGCCACCTGCACCTGTAAGTTTAGCGCCGAGAGCTCCTGTTGACCTCGCAGATGAAATGAGTTCTTCCAGTTTGTTGTTTGAGATTCCCAACCATTTGAGTAGCTCATGATTGGCGTTCATGAGTTCCCCTAGGCGTGTGAATTCTCCTTTCTCAATTGCGTCTCTGGCTTGGACTGAAATCTCACTGGCGCGCGCGGCGGCTTGGTTGAATTCATTTGGGCGTTCCATCGACAAAGCCCGTACTCTGGCAACTAGCTCTCCAGTTGATCTGGCGATACAAGTGTTTCCTATCACGATTGGTATATCACGTTTGGCGTTGACTGTCTCGAATCCTTTGTCCCGTGAGAACGCTACGACACCACCATAGGTTGCGGTCGTTTGATCGATTCCTGAGGGTTTTCCATGCACAAGTCTCTCGGGAATGAAGGCCAGTTCCTGTATTTCTTCTCGACCAGTTTTGAGTCCAAGGAGTTTGGACAATGCTGCTATGATGGAAACTGCCACTGAGGCTGAGGATCCAAGACCAGCAGCCAAAGGTATCTTGGAGTCGATCTCTATGTTCAA
>CAYXJU010000023.1:5276-14425 GCA_964464765.1 uncultured Candidatus Bathyarchaeia archaeon
CCTCAGAGATGTTAGTTCACTGCTCTATTTGGTTATGGATATGGATGCATAGCCGACTACTGCACTTGTATCTCCTGTGACGTCTCCGCTGGTCTTGTAGGATAGCAGTGATGCGTTTCTGGCCCCAAGCAGTTTTGCGGCCCTGATAGCGGCGGTGACTGGTCCATATCCGCACATTGATATGTTCTGAGATTCAACAACCTTCTGCAAAGATTCTTCATCAAGGTCTAGAACGGCTTCTATGACCAGTCTGTCCTTTTTGGAAGCGGCCTCATGATTTTCGTAATGCGTCATGTCGGATGAGGCGATTACTACGGTGTTTGATCTGGATATGGCGTCTGCAATGGCTTCACCGACTTCAATGCTTGTTGTTAGATCTTGCATCATCATACAGATTGGAACGATCTTGACGCCTAGACCGTATACATACTGTATGAAAGGAAGTTGAACCTCTATGGAATGCTCAAGCCTATGAGCTGACTCGTCGATGTCGATTATCTTTGTCTGCTGTTGTATCTTCTTCGCGGTTTCCGTATCTATCGAGGACACGCCGAGAGGCGTTTCCCAGGCGCCATCTGCCAAGATAGAAATGCCGCTCCCCATTCCAGTGTGGTTTGGGCCTAGGATCACGCATGTCTGCGGCGTCCCGTCCTTTGCAAGTGCGTAGTAAGAGTTGGCTGCTACAGCTCCGGAATACATGTATCCAGCATGTGGGCATACGGCGGCAACGATGCTTCTTTTGCCTTTCCGATTTACTTCAGGAAGTTTTCCTGGACCATATTTGTGGAGAAAACAGTTTTCAATCTGTTTCGTTAGAGATGACTTTGTCCCAGAATAGAATGCTCCTGCTTGACAGGGACTTCGAACCTTCAATCCTCACCGCCCATTCTTGGGGATATTGTGGCGAGTTTTGTTTCAAAATCGTCTACAGTTGTTGAGAACGGAGCGTCAGCCGCGAGTTCTCCTCTTTCTCGTAGGACCTGCCGTGCAAGAAGCCAGTAAGCCATTGCCAAGGCTCGCCTTCCTTTATTGTTTATCGGTATTGCAAGATCCACTCCAGAAAATGTGTTGTCGGTATCACAGAAGGCTATCACAGGTATTCCAGATGATGAGGCTTCCGTTATTGCTTGCCAGTCGGCACGGGGATCTGTGACAACCACCAGTTGCGGCTCTCCGTGTTTCGGCTGAAGAGGATTCGAGATGAAGCCGGGCAGGAACCTTCCAACGCTTGGAACGGTTCTTGTTTTTTCGCAGAATTTTTCCAGTGGGGCTTTTCCGTACAGCCTGGATGATACAACAAGTACCCGTGACGGATCGAATCTCGCAATGAACTTGGCCGCTAGTCGAATCTTCTCATCGGTCTTTCCTATGTTGAGGATGAATAGACCGTCAGGTCGTACGCGGTAAATGTACTCTTTCATATCTCCCGTCTTTATCCTTGTTCCTATGTGAAGCCCTGCTGCCAATAGGTCCTCCAGTGGCAGGAGGAGATCCTCGGTCTTGGGCATCATGTCTTTGTCGTCTTTACTCATGTTAATCATCACGTCATTTACAGGTTCTGAGATCTCTTCTTTGCAGATACCTCAGCATATTTTAGGAACTCGTCAATAACCTCCACGTTAGAGATTAGCATCCTTCTACAACAATACCTTTTCATTCCTAGATCGTCGAGGATTTGGCGAGGTTCTTCGCCTTCTTTCACTCTGCGTGCAAATTCTTCCCATTTGTCTCCGACGAGACTTCCACAACTGAAACAGCGTACAGGTATTATCAAGCTGGTCTCTCCATTCTACCTGTATGATTTCTGTTTACGTCTTCGCGCTCCAGGTCCGCCAAACTTTTTCGATTCAGAGCGTCTTGGGTCGCCTGCAAGCATCGTGCGGTCGAAGGCAGTTATCAGTCTCCTGAGTTCACTGCTCTTCGTCCATTCAACCAGAGCTCTGGATATCGCTATGCGGGCTGCTTCAGCCTGTCCCATAAATCCCCCGCCTTTTACATGGACGTTTATGTCTACACTTTTTTTCCTCTCTCCCGCAACGACGAGGGGCTCCATGATCTTCGATCTCGCCAGCTCCGGTTGGACGAGCTCAACTGGGAACTTGTTCACTGTCACTTTACCAGTTCCTGGTCGAACAACAGCTCTGGCAACAGCGGTCTTCCGCTTTCCAGTAACTAGGAGGACGCGTTTTCTCTCGCTCAAAGTAGTTTGACTCCTCCAATCTCCTCTGCAAGTTCTTCGAGAGTGACATATGGACATGAGAGTTTCGAAGCGTCTGCCCCCGGAACCTTTGATGTTGGTTTGTTCTTGAACTCTTCAGGAACTCCCATGTATACCTTCACCTTCTTGAAAGCCACCTTGCCATGTGATTTCTTCCATGGAAGCATGCCTCTGATTACTCTCCTAGCGTACATGTCAGGTCTTCTATAATGTACCGGCCCCTTTTCCTGGGATCCCAATGTTCGAGTCTTCAATCGAAGCTTAGCCTCGTCAACATTCATCTTCTTTCTTCCGGAGATCACGGCTTTCTCCACATTGACCACTACCGTCTCCTTCCCATTTAATGCACTCTTTGCCACATAACTCGCCAATCTGCCAAGGATCTGGTTCGTTGCGTCCACATATTGAGTTTCAGAAGACATGATCAGTTCATCCCAACAGGAGTATCTTCGTTCCTTGAGGATTCTCTTGGAGAAGTGTGTCCAATGATATGCATCTCCCCCCGGCTTTTTCGATCTTCTCTTTGGCTCTGTTCGAAAACTTGAAGGCTGCCACAGTGACTTTGTGATTTAGGCTTCCAGCTGAAAGAATCTTTCCCGGAACTGCAATTGTGCTCCCATCACTTGTATGTCTGGCAATCTTGCTGATATTCACGGTTCTTCGTGATCTCTTGGATCTACCAAGATCCTCAGCCAGTCGCCTATACAAGGGAGTCTTCGTTTCTCGAGATCTCTTCCTGAGTCGAGATACCAGAGCGGTCACTTCTGGATTTGTGGATTGTGATTTCATCTGTTCTTTTCTCCTTAGGACAGTTTTGAATGAAGCTCGTCTGCTTTACCCGCCAGTATTCTTGAAGTCTCACTTACCAGAGTCCGTATTGGGATAGATCCGGTTGGTTCAACGTAGAATATGAATGAGGTATCGTCTCCCTCAACTTTGATCGGGGGCTTCTTTTCGCAATGCTTCACGCATTCCATGCACAAAGTGCAGTCCATTTCGTTTTTGACGACTGCCCTGTTTCCTTCGATTGCAAATACATTCTTTGGGCACCATTTTGCACATTCGACTGCTTCAGTAGCCCTCTTGGGATCGATTGTGACGTGGGGGAGATATTTGTAGGCGCAGGCTGAGACAGGCTGCCACTTAGCATGTTCTATGCCGCGGCCTAGTTTTGCATAGGCCTCAAGACGGATCTTTTGTCTTGGAGCAAGTTTGACTATTGGAATCTTGTCGCTGACGGGTTTCACGTTTGGATCTTGAGGTTTAAGGTCACTAGAATATACAACGACCGTTTCATCTTGGCTTTCGACTTCAAGGGTAAGAGAAGCTCTACACTTGCTGCATCCCAATTCACTTTTGCAGTCGCATTCTTCTGGAAGAACATAGGCCTTCGCGTCCGTCGTCAATGGAACCAATCCAAGTCGATGCGCAAGAATCTCATCGTACATAACGGACGTATTCTCAACTATCATTACATCATCTATTGCCATCGTGGGTACTTCTGAGATCATGATTCTTCTAATGGCATTTGCAAAAGCAGGGGTTACACCACTTATCATAAACCTGATTGAAGTTTCATCTTCCCCTATGATCTTCACATCCATGAATGAGTGCAACCTTCGGAAAGTTGATGAAGCAACAGACTCCTGAACTTATATAAACCCTACCCTAACAAAACGCCATCTTCATTGTCGCAAACCATTTCCAATTATCCAGAATCATTAGATCTGCTCGACAACTGAGTTGCATTTTGATCGCTTGGAAAAAGCTACATAGAACGGGTTAAAGTTTCTAGTGAATAGAAAGGAGAGCATTTGCATGGAAGACAGCGCATTATTTGAAACTGGATTGCTCTTAGTGTTCATTGGACTTGTTCTTGCATTCATAGCAGCATTTGTTCTTATGCTTCGTGGACCCAGAACCGGATCCAAAGTCAGAGGTGGAGGCATAGTGATGCTTGGCCCATTTCCGATAATATTTGGAACAGACAGAGAATCTGTGAAAGCACTGATACTTCTTTCAATACTTCTCATGATTGCGGCCCTCGCATTCATGTGGTTCGGGTCCATAATATCGAAGTGAGGCAAACTCCATGTCTTCAAAGGTTTGCGAGTCCTGCAACCGGAACTCTGCGATGTATGTGTGCAGGGACTGCGGGAAGACGATTTGTGAATCATGCTTCAGTCTCAATGACTGGAAATGCTACACCTGTTCAAGACAGATGTCTGCAACCTCAGCCATGCCCATACCCGAAAGAATGGTATCCGGTTGGTCGACAGCGCTCACTCTCTTAGCAGCTTCGTTCATCATTATCTTAGTTGGGATGGTGCTTATGATGTTGGCTTCAGTCTCTTCTGGTGGAACCGCAAGTAGCGGTGTGGTGATCTTCATTGGGCCATTCCCAATAGCGATCGGAGCCGGACCACAATCGTCTCTTATGATCACAGTGGCCTTTGCGATCGCAATAATAGCGATGGTTCTGTTCTTTCTGTTCGGTCGACGAAGAAGCTTCTAGACGATAGGCGTTCTATTGAACGGTATTACTGTTTAGATTCGAAGTCAGGCGGATATCGCTCTCTGCCCAAGGATGGAGACTAGACTTCCTCTTCTTGATCTTTAGCGGTCTCTTCGCTGACTGGGGCTTCGGTTGGAGCAGGCGAAGTTGGTTCAAGACTCTTTATTCCAGGATGGTCTGGCTTAGTGAATGGACTTTCTGGAGCGTATTTTATGGCTGGCTCTTCTAGTTTTGAAACGAGATAGCTTGGGACGGTTACTCTTCTATTCCCAATCACTATGTGACCGTGAGATACCATTTGGCGAGCTTGGTGAATTGACTTGGCCAAGCCAGATCTGAAAACCATCGTTTGGAGTCTTCTTTCAAGAAGATCCTTGATATCGAGGTCGAGAACATTGTCTATCTCGGTCTGCTCAGGGAGTAGACCTACTCTGCTCAACTTCAACAGATATTCGTTTTCAAGTTTGGCTCTCTCTTCTCCGCTTTTCGCTAGTAAGGATCTCGCTATGCCTCTTACCTGTGAGAGCATTGTTCTGTATCGCCAAAGTTCACGTTTGTTTCTAAGTCCATACTCTCCAACGAGTTTCAATTCTACTTCTATCTGATCTTTTCTCCAAGGGTGGCGAGGGGTTTCATACTTTTTCCTTTGTTTCTTTGGGTCTCCCATGATGAATCTGCTCCTGCTCCCTACTTCTTCTCCTTCTCTTTCTCTCCTGAACCCATGGCTGCTGCTCTAGCAGCGGCTATAGCAAGTTTCTTTTTGACTCCAACGGCTTTTCCTTTTCTTCCGGTTGTTCTGGTTCTTTGGCCTCTGACTTTGAGTCCTAATGTATGTCTGATTCCACGCCATGACCTTATGTCTTTCATGAAGTCTATGTCGGTCTTGGTCGCCAATGTTAGGTCCGCGCCGATCAGGTGAAGATCTCTACCTGAGGCTAGCGTTTTTCTTCTATTGACTAGTCTAGGAGGAATACCATACTTCATGGGATCTCCTATCACGTCCTCAATCTTTTGAACATCAGACTCTGTCAAGTTGCCTATCCTCATCTCAGGTCTCAGATCAGCGGCTTTTACCACAGCACCAGCTAGACTCACGCCAAGTCCCCTGATCTTGGTGATGCCATATACCAAGTTCTTCGAACCGTCTATGTCAGTGCCTGATATTCTGACTATGTGCCTAAACTCTCTTGACATGATGTCGCACCGTAAATGTACTCACTACCGTGCGAGATGGATGTTATTTAAGCATTTAGTCGAGATTCAACAATCTCATTCTTGAAGACTATCCTTTCAAAAACCAATTGCATTGTATTTTGAGTAAGTCGAGGTACCTTGATCTCCACCGTCAAGGTCTTTGTCAGCACCCTTCGAAAAGGACTATCGGAAAACATATTTGATGTTACCGAGTAGATTGTTCAGTTGGTGTCGTGTATTGGAGACGGAAGAGGTAAGAGTGATAGAAACATCCCCTATTGAGAGGATTGACCACTGTCTAGTCGGTTTTCCTGATGTCGGACTTGTAGGTTTGATAGCTGTGAATCACATAATCGGTGCGCTTGGACTCGTGGAGAGCGGATACATAGAATCCGATCTGCTTCCTCCAGTAATCGTTGTTCATCAAGGCGATCCGAAAGCGCCGGTACGAGTCTACACGAAGGACAGACTGGCTGTTGTGACTTCAGAGATCCCCATTCAACCGATGATTATGCCAAGCTTGTCCAAGAAGATGGTTGATTGGACAAAGACCAAGGGAAGCAAACTTGTGGTCACGCTTAGCGGCGTAGCCGTTCAGAACAGACTTGAGATCGAAAACCCAGCAGTCTATGGCGTAGGAGCTTGGCCGGAAACGAGAGAATTCCTGACAAAATCAGGAGTCAATCTTCTTGAGGAAGGCTTCATGGTGGGAATGCATGCATCGATAATGAAAGAGGCTTTGAAAGCGAAGGTCCCAAGTCTTATCCTGTTGGCACAGTCACACTCGCAATATCCAGATCCTGGCGCAGCTGCGTCGATAGTTACTTCGCTCAATAGACTACTCAATCTGAACGTTGATGTTAAGGGATTATTGGAACAAGCTGAGGAGATCCGTCTTAGAATGAGAGAACTCATGCAAAGAACTTCAAAGTCCATGCGCGGTATGGAGAAAGCGCAAGAGCAAGAGCTGCCTGCAATGTACGTTTAGCGAGGGGATCTTATGATAAGACGTAAGAAGAAAACTCTCAGAGAGATTGTTCCCTTTGGATGGGATTTTGAAGAGATTGCGCAGAACTTCTTTGAAGAACCCATGTGGGACGTATCCCGAAGCGAGATGCGCCCTCTGACTCAAGTGCGCGAAACCGATGACAAGGTGATCGTCTCCATCGATCTCCCATACGTGAAAAAGGAGAATATTGAATTGAATGTCACCGAGGACAGAGTTGAAGTGACTGCAACAATGGATCGATGCGTCAAATACAATCGTTGGGGCACAGTCCAAAAGAACTGCGAATTCAAATCGTATCGCACCTCTGTAGGGCTACCAAGAAGAGTCACTCCAGAAAGCGCCGTGGCGAAATTCAAATCCGGGGTTCTGGAAATAGAGATACAGAAAAAAGTTGAACGCCATAGGATAGAGGTGCAATAGCTATCTCGTGAATTAGCATAACACAGTCAACCCTCTACTATCATGGTCTTCTGCACTTAACTCGCAATAACATTCCATCTGCTGACGCCGAAAGGAACCGATATTCCAAAAAAAGAAGAAACCCTTGTCTACCAGATCTTTGAACGTCTATGATAGCTTCCCTTTATGGGAATGAGGAAACCACACTTCACACATTTGTTGTCTGGAGTCAGATTCCAACCTAGAATGCTGAGACCTAGTCGTTCAATAACGAGCATCCCACATTTTGGACAATAAGTATTCTCAAGTTTGTGGCCTGGAACGTTGCCAGCGTACACGTAGTTCAGGCCCTCTTCATGTGCAACTTGACAGGCTTCTTCAATAGTCTTCACGGGTGTGGAAGGCAGGTTCGTAACCTTGTACTCGGGACGAAAGGCAAGCAAATGTAACGGGGTGTCTTCCCCCAAGTTAGTCTTAATCCATCCAGCCAATTCACGAAGCCGTTCCATCGAATCTCCGATTCTTGGAATCACGAGGTTTGTAATTTCAATGTGTATGTTGTGTCGTTTGATTTCTTGAAGACGTTCGTAGATCGGTTCGACTGAGGGAACTGACGAGAACTCCCTGTAAAAGTCCTTGTCTCCAGAGCCCTTGAAATCAATAGTAGCAGCTTCTAGAAACGGTGAAATCGTCTTCACTGCTTCAGAGGTCATGTAACCGTTCGTCACAAAAGTGTTGAAGAGTCCTTTCTGATGAGAGAGCCTGGCTGTATCATATGCGTACTCGAAGAAGATTGTTGGTTCGGTATAGGTATATGAAATGCCTGAGCAACTCTGTTGCTTAGCGAGTTCCACAACCTTTTCAGGTTGAAGATTTTCTCCTGAGATATTGCCTTCCTGACTTATCTCCCAGTTTTGGCAGAACTTACATCTGAAGTTGCATCCAATTGTTGCAACGGACATAACTAGAGAGCCAGGATGGAAGTGCCAGAGAGGTTTCTTTTCTATCGGGTCAACGTTGGCCGCGCACGCTCTCGCGTATACAAGCGACTCTAATGTACCCTGAACGTTTTTCCTAACCTTGCAGAATCCAACCGTGCTTTCAGGTATTATGCATCTTCTAGAACATAGATTACACTTTACTTTCCGTTCAGCCAGTCTCTCGTAGAGCATAGCTTCTCTCATTCACTGCGCACCGACACGGCACAGTGACAAATTTGTTGTGCCACTATACTCTTGATCTCATTTTCCACAGTGGCGGCATATAGGGTAGGTTTGACTTGACACAGGCATCATTGCATAGAACTGAGGAATCATAGGTGGCAGTGTCCTATGAGAACATTCTGGACAGAGCACTAACCCCATCCTGGCTATTGAGCAATCTCGGCATATTGATCGTCCACACCTACCACAGATATGCATGGCTGGGAGACTAGGATGATAGAAACACATGCCTGGTTGCGTTATTGGACGGAGAGGAGGAGATGGGACAGGAACCGGTTTCATCGGCGGTGCTCCGGTGAGAGGAGTTCCGCAACTTGAACAGAACCTACTCTCATCTCTATTGTCGTAACCGCACATGCCACATTTCTTTACCATGGACTCGTCAGCCTTCCTGACTAACCAAACCTGTTCCACCCACTTATATAATTACTTTCAAAGAAACTCGCTCATTAACGACATAAAGAAGTGAAACCAAGCCATCAAAGATGACAAGTTATGATGAACACTTGTGGCGCCAAGCTGAGTGAAAAAAAGAGGATTACAATTGGCGATTGACTAGAGTCAATTTGGCGCCGGGAGAGGGATTTGAAC
>CAYXJU010000024.1:0-13978 GCA_964464765.1 uncultured Candidatus Bathyarchaeia archaeon
CGGTTCACACAGGCCATTATGATGCGATTTCGATCGCGGTTAATTCAGCTACCCTCGTTATTGGATCTAATGAAACCGCCTTAGCTTTGTCGACAGAGCGCTACGCCACGAATATTCCGTTAATCGTGAAAACGCAGTCGATGTCAGCGGTCACTGTTGAGTTTAGCTTCGATATAAGAGAAATTACTTCGACGAATACATTGAGTCTGGTGTTGAAGGCTTTCAGCAGCACTTGAACGAATGTGGTATTGGCTGACAATCGATTGAATACCCCAGAAATCGGGATTTCAAACTGACCGAAACTTAGAAAGGGCTCGGTTCAAGAAGCCTATGAGAAGTGAAGACATTGTGTGTAATAGGCAAGAACAAGATAATTGAACTTGTAGAGAAGTTCAAGTGTGTTTATCCATTCAGCTTTGACCTTCTAGATGGTGACGGATACGTTCTGACAGTCAAGGACGAAATGACGCTGCATTACCTTGAGCATCAAAATTTGATCTCACATGAAGTCGTTTTTGTTCCGCCCGACTACGTAGCTCACCTTACGGCAAAGAGTAGATACGGTCGTATGGGACTATCGTTTCTAAACGCAGCCAAGATCCACAGCGGATTCGTTGGAAGACTAGCGTTGGAACTCGTCAATCTCAGCAATGATCGGAAACCCATAGCGATCAAACGAGGAGACCCACTAATGCACATGGAGTTCATCACCAGAGAAGGCGATCCATCTCCTTACGTAGGTGAGTACATGTTTCAATACATGACCGACGAAGAAGCTGCATTGTATGCTGGGGTTCTATCAAAGAATTTCGGCAGCATCTTTCCAGCAGATCTTCTGCAGAGGATGACTCAGAAGAGAATAAGAGCCTAGACCCGTACTTGCCATTGGTACAGCGTTTGGGAGTTCAGGAATCGTAGATCTCAACTAGGCTTGAAGCGTTGCCCATCCGGGATACGCTCCAAACAAAGTCCACGGATACGGTGCAATGTCTTTCAACCGTGGTTTCATCCAATTGTAATCTGAATGTTCTCTTAGGAAGGAGTCAGCGTTGAAACTTCCATCGCAGGGTTTCCCCCAATGCGCCCAAAACTTTCCAGTTGAAGCAAGGTTGCTATCCGTTACTTTTGCATCGAATGAACCTGCCGGATAGCTTGGTCCCCATTCCCATTCAGGCCAACCTCTTTTGTCCTGTTCTATGTGACCGCATAACGAATTCCGGCCAGGGATATTGTTGCATGTGTAAGCGTCGTAATGATCAGCAAGAAATTTCTTCGCGGTTTCCACGGTCAGCAGCTCCTTGCTAGACTCCATTATCTGTTTCCATCTCTCGCGGCGAGCCGAACATGAGGTGGAGAGGTCCGCATAGTCAAGCACCGTCTCTGAACGCACTTTCTCGCTGGCTGCAACGTTGCTGCCGGTAATTGCTCCGTTGAATGTGCGGTCCAATGTGTAGTTGAATGTTCCCAGTTCAAGACAGGCGATCTCTCCAGTCTTAATGTCTCCGATGAGCCAGTCAGAGGCGTATCCCCCGTTGTTTCCTTCAATCATGGTCTTCACCCAATCATCTATGTTGTTTGCGTACTGGATTGCTTTTCTTGTCCGCGCAAAGCATGGGATCCCATCAGGGTTGAATGTGGTTGTACCGGTTATCGTGGTTTCCGCTACCACCATTCCCGATTTGCTCATGTACCAATCGGTTCCGCTGGAAATGGTGCCGGCGTATGTTTGCATCAAAAAGTCATTTCCATGTTTTGGAGAAACGTTCAGTATGACATTGTAACCTGCGCCCGTGAGGTACGAGAACCAAGTGTTGTGGGCCAGGATGATCTTTCGGTCTTTTGTCATGTTTCCGGTAGCTATGAAGGCGCTGCAGTGCTCTCCTCTGCCTCGTGGGCTTTGAGGTGGGCCCTCCTTCGTTTTCAACCAGTAATGGTATGATACTGTGTCGAAGTAACTGTTGAGTGCCACAAGATCTTGCAGGCTCAGGCCGCTTATCTTTCGCGCTTGGACTCCAGAGAAAACTCCCTGAATCTCAGTCTTGTATTCTTCAGACAACTTGGGCCAGTAGAGTTTCATTCCAGTTTCGCAAAAAAATTTCCAGCTCCGGTTGTAGGCACCCTCAACGTACAATTTCAGGCTTTCAACGGTATCCACAATCTCTGGAGTCAGTAGATATCCGTTTTGAAAGCCCCTTTGGTACGGTTCTCCTTTGACTTGAACAAAGATCCATCCATTGACGTCGGCTCGCGAACTATTACTTAGTAGCCTTTCAATCTCTGAAGATGATGACTCAGAGGATGCCAAATCGAACAAATTCTCCCGCTCAGACGAATATACTCCGGAATTCAGTGACCCTGTCCAGTCGTTTAAGGGTCACGGTAGGTCAGCTTGAGAATAACAAGACAATTCTACAGGAAAAAAGAAAAAAGGAGTGTTGAGGCTTAGAAGCCTCTCGCACCCTTACTTGTGTTCCACTTTTGCCAGGGCGGCGTCGAATATGTCCATGGCTTTGTCTACTTGTTCCTTAGTGGTGTTTAGAGGTGGCTTGAATTTGCACACGTTGCCTATTCCGGCTTTCGCGCTCAGACCGAAGAACAATCCTTTGCCAAGGCATTCGGAGAAGACTGCGATTGCTTCGTCCGTCGCTTCCTTCTTTGTCTTCCTGTCCTTGACAAGTTCAACTCCCACGAACAGTCCTGGACCTCTAATATCTCCGATCAATGGATGCTTCTTCTCCATTTCCTTGAGTCGCTTTGTCATGTAAGCGCCCGTGTCTGCAGATTTCTCCCATAGCTTCTCCTCAAGTAAAACATCGATTGCAGCGCAGCCCGCAGCCGCCAATACTGGGCCTCCGCCCATCGTAAAGATGTGCCATTGCGCAGTTTTCATGTCTTCGGGAACGAGGTCTGATCTAATGCTTGCGCCTGATACGGGCAGTCCTCCTCCGAGAGCCTTACCCGTCGTCATAATGTCTACGTCCCAGTTGTAGAAGTCTGCTCCCCAAATCTTTCCAGTGCGGCCCATGCCTGTTTGTACTTCGTCTGTGATACATAATATGCCATACTTGTTACAAATTTCCCTGATAATCTTGTGGTACTCTGGTGTTGGAGGACCTATGTGTCCACCGTTGCCGGTGATTGGTTCCATTATAAGTGCTGCAACGTCCAGTGCTGTGGCGTGTTTTACGTGGTGCTCAAGGTATCTTGCACATACGAGGTCACATTCAGGGTATGTTTGACCGAAGTAGCATCTGTAGCAGTAGGCGTTTGGCATTTGGCTGAATCCAGGATATCTAATCATTTTCTCTCTGTGCCATGATTGCCCTAGCAAACTGCTTAGGGCCAGAGTTCCACCGTGATACCCCCAGAATACTGATATCACTTCTTTCTTGCCAGTGATCTTCATGGCCATTTTGACAGCGGTTTCGTTAGCCTCAGATCCACCGCATGCGAAGTAGGTCATGCAGTTGTTCTTCAGTTTTCCAGGAGCTATGCCCGCTAGTTTCTCGCCTAGATTTGCCCTTGCCTCATTCTGAAACATAGTGAGCGTATGGGTTAGTCCTCTTTCCAATTGTTCCCTTACGGCTTTCACAACCTTCGGGTGGGCGTGACCTGCGCCGAGCACTCCCGCTGTTTGAGCGAGAAAGTCCAAGTATTCCTTGCCATTCTGATCTTTGAAAACTGCTCCCTTAGCTTCAGTTATGATTATGTCAGAGTAGCCCCAGCCGTGCAGTACGTATTTCTTATCTTTTTGCGCGGATGACGACATTCAACTTCACCGTGAGCTTGTGAGAGGGTAGACTATGGATATAAGATTTTCGTGAGACGACGATCTCTATTGCCCCACGACATATGGTGCATTCCCAAACTTGGAAAAAATTATATCGGAAGCAACAGAATTGGTTGGCGAGGCTATAGTGATGCAGAATATTAAGTTCGGCCTAACTGTTTCCATGTACCCCCCTAAAGATTTGGTGCGAGCTGGAGTGTTGGCGGACAAGTATGGTTTTGACTCTGTCTGGGCTCCTGACCATCTAACAGACCTTCCACCATCAGGTGACCGTGTAGAACCTTGGACAACTCTGGCCACGATTGGAGCTAAAACAAAACATGTCATGCTATCAACATGCGTGACCGATACTCAACGAAGACACCCCGCTGTTACAGCTCACGCTGTTGCCACATTAGATGAGCTTACAGATGGTCGTGGCGCAGTGGCAATTGGAGCGGGTGAAGTCATGAACGTGAAACCATTTGGATTGCCCTGGGAAGATGCAGTCGGAAGAACCGAGAGACTATCCGAAGCTGTTCAGATAATAAAGCTTCTCTGGGGTTCAAGTCGAGAGAAAACCGTCGACTTCACCGGAAAATACTATACACTGACTCAAGCATGGTTGGATCAACATCCAGTTCAGAAACCTCATCCGCCACTCTACGTGGGATCATTGGGAGGTCGCCGCACACTCGAAATCGTTGGAAAGTATGGTGATGGTTGGTTTCCTTGGCTGAACAGTCTTGAAACATTCAAGCGTCGATCAGAAACCATTAGACAAGCGGCAGAAGCTGCAGGCCGACCCTTCGATGAGATAGAAAGGTGCGCTCTCCTGTTCACGGCCGCAACAAAAGACGAAAAACTGCAGAAACGTGCCATGGATGCTCTGAAACCTGAAATTCTCGTTCTTGTGGGAAGAAACGTCTTGAAGGAGATGGGGTTCGAGGTTTCCATAGAAGGATCAGACTACAAGTATCAGAAGACATTGCCAACGCAAGAGAAAGCTGATATCGCCGCTAATGCAGCCGCAGGTATGCCTGACGAGATCGCGGCTGAATTCATGACGATAGGAGATGCCGGTCAATTCATCGAGAAGATCGACCAGTTCATCAAAGCTGGTGCGAGACACATAACAGTTCGCGATGTAGTGGGTCAGTACTTGTACGGATCGCTTGATCGGGGCGAAGAAACGCTCAAGATGTTCTCTCGAAAGATCATGCCCTACTTCAAGGAAACGACCAAGAAAAAGAGAAAGCAACGCTGAAAACACTGCTGACAGCGCGCCTCGCTCCGCTCTTTTTTACAGTCTTTTCTAAATACAGTTCACGCTGGCCGACCTTTCTAGTACGTACCAGCGTGAATTCAACAAAGAGCCGCTTTCGCAATAGACGCAATAAGTGGCATTGGATACATGCGAATTGTGAGCACAGGTGTGCGAAGCTGCAGTTTCTCTGTTCTTAATTTCGAAACCTTACACAGTGAGCATGCAACTCGAAAAAAATAAAAAAGGGAGAGAAAAGGAGCGAAGTCTAGTCTGGTGGTACTTCCTTGAACCGTAGCTCGACTGGAACGCCTTTACTCTTGTGGTAGGCGTACGATACCCAGAAGATCACGGTCGGAACTCCGAACAGGAATGCAATTGTTGCGAGCAGGTACTGTGATTGTAGTGCCGCGGCCGCGCCTGTAAGAGCTGGATAGACAATTAGCCATGCACAAGTGATTGATACGATGAAGGTTAGCAGGCCCAAGATTGAGACTATGGGTATTCCACCAACCCTCTGCTTGACGAGTGATGGAGATTTCTCGAATATATCGCGTCTTCGCCACGGAAATATCATACCTGCGATACCGAATATTGCCCAGCTTATCATCCAGACAGCGATCGTATGAGCGATCATAACGAGCCAAGTTGTGAATGTCGTGATTGTGTGGATGATTAGTGCTAGGATGCATCCGAGCAACACTGAGCCCCATGCGTGGCCTTTCTTGTCGACGGCGCACACGAAACTTGGCAGAATGCCGTCAAAGCCGTACGCGAATAGGTTTCTGATTGGACCGAAGCCGAGAGCCATTATGCCTCCGAAGTTGATTATGTAGAAACCGACTGGTCCAGCGATTAGTGCTAGTACCGGGTTGTCGGTCATGTAGACTGTCAAGAAGTACGCCATAGGACTGAAGCTAAGGTTGCCGAATGCTGCCTTGTCTGTACCAGCGGCCCAAAGCGTAGATATAGACTGTATCAGGTCGAGACCGAGGCCACTGTATGTTGCATGTGTGAACAGTTCCCAATAGAATATGAATAGTGCCAGAGAACCCAGTTGTGCGAGGATCTGTGCTTTGCGAACCTCTTTTATTTCTCCTGCTATGTTGGCCACGTAAGTCGAGCCCAAGACGCTGAGATTAACGTACGTCATGCCAGCGCCAATTGTTGCCAGGCCAAATGGTCCTGATAATACTCCCGGAACCCACCCAGCTTGCTCTGCTTGTGCTAGAATCGCGTTGTAGTCCAAGCCTTGAAGTCTCATCATCCTTTCTGCGACCATGGCTGGAGTTGTAGTGAAGGCAATGTAACAATATACTGCAAGCATTATCCAGGTTACACATGCAATAATCCAAGAGGCTCTCATGACCCATTTTGTGCCCAGCCACATGATGAAGAATGCCACCAAAATCAGCATTGCTCCATGTGCCCAAGCAAACACTGTTGTTGGGTCACCGACTGCTATTCCCCATTGAACCAAACCTGGATTGTTCGTCATCAAACCGTGAACTACGGCGCCTGCACCTAGTCCCCACATTGTTCCCCAAGACGCAAGTGAACCGGACCAGTTGAGTCCTCCTCCCAGAACCATTCCCCATGAGGCCAGAAGACCAATGAATGGGTGTATGATTCTGCTGGTGTAGACGTACTCTCCACCTGACCTCGGCATAGCTACTGACATGTAAATGTACAGAGCTGCCACAGGATAGAGCGTCAGGATATAGAGTGAGGATATGTAATAGTCGGCGCCTGGGTACAGTGCTTGGCCCCAGATGAGGTAGTGGTACGCGTATGGAATTGTTGGTGCTAGGAAAGCGTACATCAATGCATCCGTTGGACTTACCACTCTGACGAGCCCTGAAGCTTTTCTAACGAAAACATCTGATGCTCCCATATATTTTCCCTAAATTCCCTCGTAGTCACCTACTTCAAATAAAAGACTTTGGGTCCGATTCACATTCATTTAAAAACCAAACATATTCCACCAGTTGTCTCTTCAAATGAATGAATAATATGATAAGACTGTGTAGCACAGAACCAAAAAAAGACGTTGGCTTAATCCTCACGAACCATGTGGTTCGAGAAAGTGAAGATAATCAGCCTTGAACGAAAATATGATTCTTGACTTTGTCCCCACTTATGTCGATAACTGCGCCTCGAAGAATTCCTTCACCATACTCGCTTCCAGGATTCAGTACTAATGTTCTTCCCAACTTCTGACTGGCTTTTGACTCGTGAATGTGACCGTGCAGCCCAAGCAAGGGTTGGTACTTGTCAATTGCTTTTCGTATAGCTGGGCTACCGACTGGAATCATTTTGATGCCTCCTCCCATGGCGAGTACAGGCTTTAGTGTCTCGTCGAGTTTTGGTCCTTGATCTAGATATGTGTCGTATGGTGGGCAGTGAAAATTGAATATGCAATTCTTCATATTCTTAACTTGCGATGCCATGCCCTCGATTATCTGTTCAAGCTTTTCTTCCGTTTCGTCACGAGGACAATCCCACGGCGTTATGTTGGCGTGTCCTGACCCTATCATTTCATGATCTTTATCCAACTGTATTACTTTGCCTTCGGGATTGATCATCGTCTTTGACTTTTCGAGAATGGGGTCGATCCCGTAGCGGTCATCGTTACCTGGTTGGAAGTAGCATTCGAATTTCTTGTCTTTCAAACGCTCGTCTGCGATTGCTACCCATTCTTCGACTCGTTTCATTATCAGATTTTCGAAGAGTTGATCAACTTTCGTTTTGTCTTTTGCGAAATCTTCCATGTCTCTGTCGTTGGCCAAGAATGGATAGTATCCTTGATCTTCAATCTTCTTTCGGAGTCCTTCCATTTCATCTTTTGTTTTGAGGTCGTATTGCGTCCCTTGATGTTTGCAGCTATACGTTCCATCGGGTTTTTCCACGATTGGTATGATCAGCTTTCCAGTTACGTCGCCACCAACAATGGCGACATCTGCTGAGTAGAACTTGCCAGAGTTCAGGAACTTCTTGAAGCATAATGTCGACCCGTGAATATCAGTTGTGTAGTAAATTCGCATTTAGTTTTCACCATTAGATTGAACGTCACGCAACGTACCCGGTTGCACCGCAATATAAGCGTTCTTTTTCTTACTCTCTTTTCCAAGAAGAGTGTCTACTAGTGCAATGAGTTACGGTGCGTTTGAGTAGAAGAAAAAAGTGAGTAAGAGATTCCACTTAGTCTGGTGGAATCTCCTTGAACTGCAGATCCATCGGGACTCCTTTCATCTTGTGGTATCCACGCGATATGTAGTAGATCACAAACGGTGGAATAATGAAGAACACCGCTGTTATCCATATGTAAAGTGCATCTGCAAGTCCTGTAAGGAATGGAAGCAACATGTAGTAGTCTACAGCAGCACTGACTATCAAAGATAGTATTGCCCATATCAACATTATTGGAACGCCGCCGATCTTCTTCTTGACTATCTCTGGTGACTTGTCAAAGATTGTCTTGCCACGTGATGTGGTTACGAAGAGTATTCCAACGACCGACACTATGATCCATGCGAAGAACCATGCCAGTATCGAGTATGCGATCCACGTATACGTGTAGACGTTGATGATGAAGAATATCTCCGCTATTATTGTTCCGAGAAGCACGGCTGACCAAGGTGATCCTCGTCTATCTGTCCTAGAGAAGAATGTTGGCAGTACTCTGTCGAATGAGTATGCGAAGAGATTTCGGACTGGTCCAAAAGCCATCCCCATGCAACTAGCGTAAGTGCATGCCGCGAACATCAGTGAAACGAATACCGCGTACATTACATTGGGGTTCAGGTATACCAGCATAAAGAATGGCATAGGCATGTTGGGGAAGGGCCAGACTTCGCTTCCGTAGCCTGCACCACCAGGAGCGAAATATGAGGCCGCAGACCAGAATTCTCCCGTGAATCCGTAGTAGAACATACTGTACGAAATCTCCCAGAAGACCAAGAACAGTATTAGTGCGCCGAGCATTGCTAGTATGGCTGATTTCTTGACTTCCTTTATCTCGCCCATAATATTCGCAGTGTATGTTGATCCAAGAGTGTTCAGGGCAACATATGTAATGCCACCTGTCACCGTTGTCATTGTAACATATTGACCTGGACCTGGTTGACCTAGGTCTGCCCATCCAACTTTTGCTGCTTCTATGACGGCTTGATATGTTGTACCTGACATTGCGTCAAAATTCTGTATGAATGCTGCAGATCCCCCGGAAGTGGCAATTGCGATCCAGAAGACCACATGTCCTAGTACACCCGTAATTACTCCGATCCAAGAAAGTATCATCGAAGCTCTTGCGCCGCGCCACATGATTGCCATGAACGATATTATTATCAGTGTGCCCACAACCAGCATCACTGGAACTGAGTCTATAGTGTTCGCTAGTTCCCACAGCGGGTGGGTCTGGTACGTCGGTCCAGTTGAGGCTGCTATGGATCTCAGCGCATTATTGAATCCAAATGAAACTGCCCAGTACGTGCAGCTGCCTGCCCAAGAGAGTCCCACCATGCTCAGTGCCCATCCCGAACAGAAGCCCCATGCTGGAGATATGATTCGGCTGCCCCAGATGTACTCTCCTCCAGATCTTGGCATTGCAATTGAGAACCAGATGTAGAGCAGCGCGGGGAAGAACATTAATATCACACCAGGGATCGAGGCGATAGGCATGTAAACTCCTGGGTAGAGCATCATTGTCCAGATGAGGTAGAGGAAGCAGTACATGATGCCCGGGTTCATGAATGCGTAGGCCAATGCGTCCCATGGACTGATTACTCTCGTAAGTCCCGATGCTTTTCTGATGAAAACTTCAGTCATCTGTTACACCTGCAATTTTCTTGGTCCTGTGATACAAAGCTGAATGTATAAAAGAGTTTGCATCGAGAACCTCGATTCCAAGACAGAGAATCAGCTGGCGCTAACCAAGCCCACAAAAAGCTTAAAGCCAAAAGCCTACGCTTAAGCGCACGTTACTCTGCACTAGTACTCGAGGTATCTGATTTGAGTTCAGGTAGCGGCACGACAATGGACTATGTCAAGTTGGCTCTGGATGTGGCTGAACAGGCAAAGAATGCTAATGTTCTGTTAAGAGTCTTAGGAGCTGCAGCGTTCCGGATTCACTGCCCTAATAACATCAAGGTACACGACGCACTTGGAAGAGCGCTTTCCGATGTTGACTATGTGAGCTACTCGAAACAGAGAGACAAAATTGAACGTCTATTCACAGGACCCCTGAAGTACGAAGTCATAAAAGCGGCCGTGACTCCTGGCCTTTTTGTTGGACGATGCATATTCGTTGACAAGACCGGAGCTCGCCCACATGTCGACGTATTTCTAGATCGACTTGACATGAATCACGTCATTGACTTCAAAGGTCGACTTGAGGTAGACTACCCAACGATACCATTGGCTGAGCTTCTTCTTGAGAAAGTTCAGATAGTGCATATCAACGAGAAGGACATAAAGGACTCCATTGTTCTTCTCCTTGAGCACGACGTTGGGGAAGGAGACAAAGAAACAATCAACATGCCACGAATCGTCAAAATAATGTCTGAAGATTGGGGTTTCTACTACACGACGACAAACAACCTGAACAAGATAAAGACCTTCCTTCCAAAATACGACGTTCTAACCGATCAGCAACGTAACACGGTTTCGTCAAGAATTGACAAATTGCTCGATGCTATTGAGAAAGCCTCCAAGAGTTTCAAGTGGAAGATGCGGGCAAGAGTGGGACCTTCAAAGAAGTGGTACACCGAGGTCGAAGAGGTAGAACGTGCCGAGCATCTTGGTAGTGGCCAAGCCTAGATCCAAATTCTCCCCTCGCTTAGTTTCGATATAGAATATGTTCCGAAGGCAGGCAGGATCACAGTCTCATGGCGCATTAGATCAAAAAACCGAGTCGGTACGCGACTCGGTCTTGGTCTAAGCCTTCTTGGTCTTCTTTACTTTTTCTTCGATCTCTTTCTTCAGCCAATCGGAGAGTCCCGCCCCATGAATGAGTTTCGACAGTTCTTCGTCAATGTTGCCAGCGGGTTGAACTCTCATCATCCATCCTGAGGCATACGGGTCCTTATTGACCAAGCCCGGTGTGGTCCTAAGTTGAGGGTTGACTTCTTTCACCGTTCCATTCAGTGGAGACTTCAACCTCTCAACCCACTTCATAGATTCAACCGTGCCGAAGTCTTTTCCAACTGCAACTTGTGTCTCCGGTTTTGGTAATCTCACAAACATGACTTTTCCAATCAGTTTCTGAGCCATGTCGTTGAATCCAAGTCTAGCCGTTCCGTCACTTTCTTTCTTCACCCAGAGGTGTCTATCAGAGTAGTACAAGTCATCAGGTAAGCTATATCCTTCCATTTCCACCAAATATCATTCCTTCTGAAGGGTTCAATAGTGGAGGGGCAAAATTTTAAAGGCTTTCTGTTTTGCGTGTCATTCCATGACATGGTTGAACAGATTCCTTCTTGAACATCTAACGACCAAGATGTGTATGAATCGTGCAAGAAATGAAAACATATTATTTGGAGTGTAGATCTGAATCAGTTGTGAATTAGAGGTCCGGGCAATGTCGATTAGCGTTACTGTGAAGTTCCTTGCGAACGTTGAGATATTTATGGGAAAGAGAGAGATGAAGGTGACCTTCGACAATTCAAAACGGCAGACCGTTGGAGATGTAGTTGCCGAAATAACGAAACTGGAAGGCAAAGATCTGAAACGCAAGGTTATGGATGAGCAAGGCAAGTCTCGCGCGACGGTCAGGATAGTCCTAAACGATAAGCTTCTGTTTCGAGATCCATTTGAGGCCGTCGTCAAGAACGGGGATACTATTCTGATTTTCCCTCTGTTGGCCGGAGGGTAGGTCTTATGAGTAATCGAAAAAAAAGAAAGGGTAGAGATCAGCTTCTACTTTGGCCGATCTTTTATCGCGAATTCCAGACCTAACTCTTTTAGTTTAGACTCGCTTGGTATGCCGTTAGGCCAGTCTTTCACCCTGTAGTATTCCTCAAGCATTTCTCTAAGTGGCGGGACTTTGCCTGCTGCTCCACCAGCCTTGTGGGCTTGGAAGAATCTTTCAGGTAGCCAATCATCTTTCTTTGGGTTGAGTCCATGTTTCAGGTTGAACATTCTCTGTAAGCCTATGATGCGTTCGCCTGTCTTGAGTAGTTCTTGTGGTGTTAGGCTCCAACCGGTTATCGCGCTCAGGAGTTTTGTTGTGTATGTGAAGTTCACTCCCGAGAATTCGTAGAAGAAACACCAGGGCAGTGAGTTGCATACGGCTTGTCGGTCTTGGAACTTGGCCTGTGCGAGTCCTTTGTGAGATTTTTCGAATCTGTCTATTGGTTTTGATAGTTCGGGTCCTGCTTCGGGGAATGGTACTCCGAGTTCGATCGCTTCAGGAAAACCGTGAAGGTGGCATGCACCTCTTGTAGATGTAGCTGTTTCAACGGCCATCGAGAAGAACGCTCTCGGATCGTGCGCAGGCACGACAGCACCGTTCACATGCAGTGCAATCTCTGGACAACCTAGTTCTTTGCCTGCCGGTCTCACACCTTCTCCAAGCAGTCTCGGAACACGTCCTTCTCTCTTCGCTACCTTGTGAAGAAGAGCAATCATAGCGTCTCCGTCGCCCCACTTCAGCTCTATGCCGCCCAGATCCTGTTTTGTTATCTTTCCTTTTTCATAAGCTTCCATTGCGAAGGCGCAAACGCCTCCCCATTCTATCGTGTCGACACTGTACATGTTGCAGAGGTCATTGGCTTTGTTTATCGCAAGCAGGTTATCAATGAGGCAGTCGGATCCCATCATGCCAAGCGTTTCATATTCTGGTCCGTATCCGTCCATTGCATATTTGTCCGGGGATGTTATGTTCACTCTTCTGTGGCATCCCATTACACAGGGGGTGCATGGGTCTGGTTTCGGTTTCAGAATTTCATTGAACTTTCCCGGTCCGCCTACAGGTGCGCCTATTGCTATTGCTCCTTCCTTCCAGTTGTCTTGTGCAAAGTTCTTCATGGGTAGAAGTGCGTTCTCTTCTCGGCCAATGACAGCCATTGCTTGTCCGTATTCTCTGTTGCTCTTTGTGAAATCAGCATCTCGAATTATTGGATTTAGCTCAGTGATTAGAGCTCTGAGTTTTTCTGCATCTGCTACTGGAGGGTTCATTGTACCACGGAAAGCTATCGCCTTTAGTTTCTTCGACCCCATGACTGCGCCCATTCCTACTCTCCCGGCGCATCCGTGACCGTAGTTGGCAATCACTCCCGCGTATCTCACCATGTTCTCGCCCGCTTGTCCTATCGGAGCCACTTGCACTTTTTGGTCTCCTTGTTCCTTCTTGACTGCGTCCTCGGTTTCGAAAGCGTTCTTTCCCCAAAGATGCGTTGCATCTCTCAGTTCCGCCTTTCCATCATGAACCCAAATGTAAACCGGTTTGTTTGACTTTCCTGTAACGACGATGGCGTCGTATCCTGCTTTCTTCATTTCTTGAGGGTTGTGTCCTCCGCCAAGTGATTCCCCCCATATTCCTGTCAGAGGTGACTTTGCGCAAGCTGCGAAACGTCCGCTGCCCAAGATTCCCGTAGCTTGGTACGGGCCGATCGCGAAAACGAAAACGTTCTCTGGTCCGAGAGGATCTGCTCCTTTCGGTACCTCATCATAGATTATCTTCGTAGCTAGGCCGACTCCGCCGATCCACATCTTTGCCATTTCGGGTGTCAAAGCTTGGTCTGTTAGTTTTCCCTTCGTCAAGTCTGCACGTAGAATTTTACCCCAATATCCTCCAAAAGGCACGTTGTTCACCGGCTCAGTCTAGTAGTTTTCAAATTATAAAAGGCTTAAGTCTTGATTTTGCACGTGAATATCCACTGATTCAGATTCGCTGCAATTCACGGAAATGGATTTCTTTGGAAGGAAATGGAGTGGAATTGGCTTAC
>CAYXJU010000025.1:0-12886 GCA_964464765.1 uncultured Candidatus Bathyarchaeia archaeon
GTGGTGGGGCCGAAGGGATTCTCCTGGCGTTGTACGCCATTTTGAACCCTTGACTTCCGCCATTTTTCGTGTCTACGGGTTTCTTCACGCGCTCCTGAAGGTCTTCATCCCAAATGGTCAGTAAACCCATATTGCGCCATACTTCTGGAGCCCTTGACGGGCTGAACCTGTCGTCATACCTTTCTAGGAACGACGAGACGGAATCGTCGTCGTTCTGGCTAGACTACGGCCCCCTTTTGTGTTCGGGGTTTGAACCGACCCCACCGAATATCCAGAACTGCGATAATTCTTATTTAAGAGTATTTGAGGTCCTGTGAGTCTCTCTTAGGTTAACATGATGTTTCTTTCTCAAAGTCTTCTATCTAGCTTTGTTTCCTGCCGCAGAACGGGCAATATTTGTCAGAGGATGTAACTTTCTTTCCGCAGCCAGCACAAATTCTTTCTTTTTTCACACGTGTTTTCTTCTTTCGCTTGACTGCAATAGGTTTTCGAACTCTTCGATTGGACATGGGTTCTTTTACCTGTCTAACTAGGCTGACGAACGATTTGCACTTCCTACAATAGTATCGGGTACGAACTGTGTCGCTTGAGAATAGTGTAAGCTTCCCGTTACACTTGGGGCAACGGTGAATCATTCCCGTCATTTGGCTATCGTTGAGACATGTATGAGGAAGTCCTATATCAACCTCGGTGAGCGGCTGATAATTGGCGCGCGTTGCAATGCATTCAGTCTATCTACGAATAGTCTACGAAGTCATCGAAGTACATTCTACTATGGGCCTTAGAGGAATGCTAAGGACAGGCCAATACACTGCCTTTTCCACAACAGTTGTTGCACGTTGTCCAAATCTCTCTATCATACTTGTCTCTTACCAAAACCTTTCCTAACCCACGACAAGTTTCACACATGTTAGCGGTCATCTGTAATTGACTCCAATGAGCCTAGGCCAAATATTGAAGCTTGAACTGCCATTCTCATGATATCTTGTTGACCCCCCATAGGGGTAGGGGGGTCGTTGAGGGCTGCATGGTTCCATGTTTGCATCAGGTTGTTCGAATGGGAACAGTTGACGATCCCTTTGGAACCAAAACGACGTTTTCATTGAACTCATGGAAGTCCTCAAAAGCTTCATCGAGTCTCCTTGCAAAGAATATCCGCGCTTCGTTCAGGAGTCTTTCAACTTCCTTAGGAGCCTTTGGCGACACCACTCTCAGGTCAATGAGGTCCCGGTCGATTGCGAATCTATTTATCTTCTGCAGAGTCTCGTTGAACTCGCCTCTCTTTGCTCTTTGTTCGAGATCCCTGATCACATCTTCACTCGACATTGAACTATAATGCACAACCTCGTTTGCCCATGTGTCGCTACCAATTCCATCCTTCAATGAAGCAACCAGGACTACTGTTGACTTTGGGCTTCGACTTGGCTTCATCACATTGGTGGTTAGGATGAAAGCTTTCGTGGCTTGATACAGGTTCCTCCCGAGAGATCCGTCAGCTACAGTAATGCCTAGGGTCGTTTCAGAGGCTTTCACGGCATAGATATCCCGTGATGCGTTAGCCAGTCCTCTATGAGTTTCCAGAGGGTCACCATAAGCTATCTTGAACGGATTGTCGTTGCTGTCTGCAACGAAATCTGCGACCCGATACTTTGTCCCATGTTTTTCCAACATCATTGGAACTTCGTTTATGTCCTCTCTTATCGGGTTGCCGTTCAGTACGAGTTCTCTAGCATAGGGGTTTCCGATCACATAAGAGTGGTTTTTCGATGTGGTCCTCAAGCTGGAGCATCCAGGTAGAATCGCTTTTGAACCACCTTCGAAACCAGCGAAATAGTGAGGTCGAACGCAGAGCGACGAAACAACAAAATCTCTGTCCAGGATCTCCTTGTTAACCTCAACAAGAGTACCCCTCGATGTCTCACCTATCGAATCGAACCTGCAAGAACTATCTCGTGTGGAAGAAAAAACCACACGACAACTTCGAAGTACATCTTCGCCCACGGTCTTCTTGAGATAATCGTGAGAAGGCAGTACGTGTGTGCCAGAAGCCACAATCAGTTTCACATCCTCTGTCTTTTTTGTCAATGTTTGAATCAGATTGGTCAAGTATGGTGATGGGAGCCGTGTGTTGTCTGAGAAGATGGCTGCTGCATTCGTTATGTTCTCATCATTCAAGCGACGTGATTTGATAGGGTTCGCGAGCGCCTCTTTTAGAAGTTGGTTTGGCGAGGATTTTGCGTAGACTGATTTCGGTTCCACTCTTACGATACGTTCCAGCGGTATCGCTTCTGGTAGACTCACGAAATTCTCTGTGTCATAGAATATTGCGCCTTTCTCCATGGCTACGCCTGCACTCCTGAAGGATTTAAGGCAACCTTCACTTAAGCCGACCTCATGGATGAAATCGAATTCCACAATCCCTTCAATTCTCTTCCGGCAACACACAACAATATTAACGGTAGTTTGACAACTTTACTTGAGAGATAATGATCAAGATCGGTATAGTGGGCAAGACCAATACAGGTAAAACAACTTTTTTCAACGCAGCCACTTTGCTTTCTGCTGAGGTCTCCACGTATCCATTCACCACAAAGATGCCGAATGTCGGAAGGGCGAATGTTCAGACGATCTGTGTCTGTAGAGAGTTGAATGTGAAGGATAATCCTCAGAACTCTGTCTGTCTGGATGGTTGGCGTTTCATACCGATTGAACTTATCGATCTTCCTGGCTTGATCAAGGGGTCTTGGATGGGCAAAGGTTTGGGAACACAGTTCCTCAGCGTCGCAAGCCAAGCCGATGCAATACTCCACGTGGTTGATGCTTCCGGAAGTGTAGATGCTGAAGGAAAGATCACCAGAGCTGGGATGGGGAATCCTGTCATAGACGTCATTGATATAGAAGAGGAACTTGTACGCTGGTTTTCAAAGGTCATCCAGAAAAGCGTCAAGAAAGTGAAGAAACGCGTTGAGCAGTCGAGAATCCCCTTCGCAGAAGCTTTCTCTGAAGCCTTATCCGGAATAAAGGTAAGACACGAACAGGTTCAGAAAGCCCTGGAATCAACGGATCTTGAAAAGAAGAAGATTGGGAGTTGGACCGAGAAGGATTTCATAAACTTCGCCAGAGAGATAAGGACACTCTCGAAACCAACGATACTGATAGCAAACAAGATGGATGTAGCCCAAGCAGAAATGAACTATGAGAAACTTAGAGACCAGTTCAAAGGTTCCTTTGTGATACCATGCAGCAGCGAAGCAGAACTTGCTCTTCGAAGGGCTGAGCAAAAAGGGATAATCAGGTACGTTCCCGGAGAGGAGGCGTTCGATGTGCTTGACGAGAGCAAACTTACCAAGGAACAGACGTGGGCGTTAAACTACGTGCAGCAGAGGGTCCTTCCCAAATTGGTTGGCACGGGTGTGCAGTCTGCACTTAACATGTGCGTGTTCAAGCTTCTTCGAATGAACGCAGTGTACCCCGTGGAGGATGCGATACATTTGGCTGACAAGAGAGGGAATGTGCTGCCAGACGTGTTCCTGACTCCTCATGACTACACGGTGCGAGATCTTGCCAGAGAGATCCATACAGAACTTGAGAAGACCATGATACACGCTATCGATGCAAGGACGGGGCTTAGACTTCCGGTTGATTACTTTCCCAAAGATCGAGACATATTAAGCATAATTGCAGCGGCGAAGAAGGGGCAGTCGAAATCTCCTAGCTAGAACCCGCGTTTCGAATTCAGATAATTTTCAACATATCTGCCTTCGTAATTATTCCTGCAACCAGGCCTTTCTTGGTAACGAGCACTGCTGAACTGTACTGTAGGAGTGAGGATATGGCTGTGAGCGGTGTCATTTCATCGACTTGCGGGAATGCCTGTTCCATGGCTTCCTCCACGCTGACCTTCGACAATTTCGCTGGGTCTCCAACTTTCAGTATTTGGTCGAGGACGGTCTTTTCCGAGATGCTTCCCACCGCCCTCTTCTCGCTAAACACAGGTAGTTGCGAGTATCCGGTTTCGTTCATCAGTTTGGCAGCTCGCGAAAGAGAATCATCTTTGCTTACTCCGACAACTCTGTCATGCGAAATCTCTTTAGCCTTCTTCTCTCTCTTGCGTTCAAGATTCTCTAAGGTGTCAAAAATCTCCTTCGTCTTGATGTAGGATGGATTGATCTTTTTTGTTTCAATCTTCGCGACAAAAGACTGGCTGACTCCTACCAGTCTTGCAAGCTCTTTCTGATTTAGCCCCAAGCTTTTGCGTCTTCTAACGATCTCGTCGAGTGAGGGCAGCATACGGCAACTTCCTCTCCAGAAACATATATTCCTTCAGGAATAAAGCTTGCATCAAGATATTAATAATGGAATACTGTCGTAACAGCAAATCCCGAAAGGCGATAGTCATGCGAAATATTATGGTCAGAGAACTCAATCAGGTTCCCTTGGAACAGCAAGCAATGGAGATCTGTGAAAGAAAGGGACTCGGTCATCCGGATTCCATTTGCGATTCAATGCTCAACGACATCTCCGCGGCTCTGTCCAAGGAGTACTTGAAGAGATTCGGTTCTGTCATGCATCACAATATCGACAAGGGTCTTTTGGTTGCTGGGGAAGTGGAGAGGAAGCTTGGCGGAGGGAGGGTTACAAAACCTATCCTGATGGTCTTTGGCGATCGAGCCACGTTCCAGGTTGATAGTGACCCTGTTCCAGTTGAGGAGATAACCGTTCGCACGGCCAAGCAATGGTTCAAGAACAATATGAGATTCGTAGATCCAGACAACCATGTGAGATATCAGGTTGAACTCAAGAGGGGGTCAGAAGCTCTGACAGACATCTTTCGTAGGAAAGGAAGGTATCTGGGCGCGAACGACACATCCGCAGCTGTGGGTTATGCACCTCTAACCGAAACCGAGAGAACAGTTCTGGAGACAGAGAAGTTCCTAAACTCAAAAGATTTCAAGAAACGTTTCCCCGAATCGGGCGAGGATGTCAAGATAATGGGATTCAGAAAAAACCATGAATTCCATATGACAGTTGCGATCGCTTTCGTGGATCGGTTCATTGACAGCGAAGCCACCTACTTCAAAAAGAAAGACGACATCTTGGAAGAGATCAGAAGATTCGTTAAATCAAAAGTCTCTTTCGAGAACACAATGATCGACTTGAACACCTTGGATCAGAAAGGTAGAGGTATAGGAGGCATGTACCTGACGGTGTTAGGCACATCGGCAGATGATGGGGATTGCGGTCAAGTGGGGCGAGGAAACAGAGTAAATGGCATAATACCCCTAAATCGGCCAACATGCTCCGAAGCTGCTGCCGGAAAGAATCCAGTCAGCCACGTGGGTAAAATCTACAATCTTCTGACATACAGAATCGCGGACAAGATATTCAAGAACGTCGAGGGGGTTCAAGAGGTCTACGTCTGGCTCTTAAGTCAGATCGGCCAACCAATAGACCAACCAAAAGTTGCATCAGCCCAATTCATCCTTCAGAAAGGAGTGTCGCTAAGGGACATTTCAAAGAACGTGGAAGAGATAATTGACGCTGAACTCGGTCATATAGACAGGTTTACCGAGGATCTCACGAAAAACCCAGTCTCGGTGTGTTAACGTAACCTAAGTTCTTTTTCTTACCTCGTCCAATACGAGCTGGCAACTCCAGTACTTCTCACAGTAGGTCGTGCAGTATTCTGGACTGGGGCCTTGGCATTTCTCAGGTTTCCGAAAAGAGTTCACATGCAATCCTATGTTGGAGTTCGAGTCTGAATGGACTTCTTGGGACAAACTAGATTTTCTTGCGTGGTCAGAGCTTAGGGGTTTCCTAAAGTTTGGACATGCCGGATGATCTCGGCTGACCTCAACTTGCGAGACAGGACAGTACCCAAACTTGGCTTTACTGAAAGTTTCGCATTCACTACAGGTTCCATCTCGGTTGACTAAAAAAGAACTGCACAGTGCTTCATCTTTTGAAGTGGTCAGCTGACAAACCCCTTGATACAACTGGCTAATGGTACCTTGTTCTTAATATAGCACTTATTGAACTGATCATGCAACACGATGGCAACTCGTTAGGCATTTCCTTACGTGTAACAGGTTGATTACTTGAGTGAGCTAGGAATGTTGCGGAACTTGATTAAGATAAGTACCATGTTCAAATGACAATTGCGGGGCGTAGAATCTTGCATGTGTTTGGAATTTCAAGCGGAAACACGGGTCTAGTTGTGAAAATACTTCTGGCTCTGTTTCTCATGGTTGATTTCTTCATTATTGCCAGCTACTTTCTAGCCGGTCCGTTGGGGCTGTCACTAATCTTCGGAACCTCAGATGGAGTAGCCTATGCAGAACGCGATTCGACCCTCTACGTATTGATATTCATGCTACCGCTGCGTCTTCCAGTTGCTGTCAACTTAGGCGGTCTATTCTCGGTTCTTATGGCAATATACACTGGTTGCCTCTTAGCATCATGGCTACTAGATCCAGGTCTTCCCAGGACTATTAGAGAGATGGTTACAGTTTCTCCGTTACGAATTTTCAGAAACTGGATCCTGACAATGCCCTTTGTCTCGGGTATGCTCCTGTTGGCCATTGTTGTGCTACAGAGTGTTCAAGAGGCTCAAGGTGTTCCGACTGGTGGAATAACCTTCACCAATCCCTATGAGACACTCACAGAGCTCGCCTACTCGCCTCTTTTGGAGGAGATAGGATTCAGGATCACTCCAATAGGAACATTCGTGGCCTTGGAAGCGTTTGTCGTTTGGCGAATTAAACGGCGATCAGGATACTCGATTAGTCTGTCGAGATTGCTTCTTCTATCATTTCTCGTTCCAGAAAGATCCAGAAGATTTGCAGGATTGAGAACCATAGAAACCCATGGCGTTCTGAGAGGCATCGGTGTGCCCGGATGGGTTGTCATCCTATTGACATCCGTAGCCTTTGGGCTTGCACATTTTCTATCCGGTTCAGGATGGGAGGTAGGGAAAATCTCCTCCGCATTCGCTGCGGGACTTGCACTTAGCCTCGTCTTCTGGCGCTACGGTGCACATGCAGCAACATTGCTTCACTGGTTCTTCAACTATTACAGCTATGTGTATCAACTTGCGTCAGATACCTACACTCAGGCTTTCACGAGACTATTCTACCTAATCCAGGACGCTACATTCTGGCTAGGGGTTTCTGGATGGCTAGCCTTTCTGCTAATTCTTCTCTTCAGAATTCGCTTCAAGACTCGGGAGAAAGCTTAATGCCATCTTTGGCTCTCATCGAGCACGCATTGGAGACTTATCTCCAACTCAGTTAGACAGAAAAAGTTCCATAGTTCGGTGAGTATGATAGCATTGGCAAAGACACCTGAAGAATCTGGACGACTCCAAGACATCGCCATAGATGAAATGCCGAAAACCTACGATGTCCAGCAACATGAAAAGCGATGGCAAAATGCTTGGGATGAACTGAAGATCTACCGGTACAATCCCTCAGATAAGACTCGTGCAGCGTACAGCATTGACACTCCCCCACCGTATCCAAGCGGCGACTTTCACATGGGAAACGCTCTAAACTGGTGTTACTTCGATTTTGTAGCTCGATACAAAAGGATGAGAGGGTACAACGTCCATTTCCCTCAGGGATGGGACTGCCATGGGCTTCCAACAGAGGTCAGAGCTGAAACCACGTACAAGATCAGAAAGAAAGACTTAGGGGTAGTCGAATTCAGGGATCTCTGCAAACGATTGACTGAGCAATACATCGAGCAAATGAAGCAGGCAATGAAAGCAATTGGATACTCGATTGACTGGTCTCTGGAATACCGAACCATGGACCCGAGCTACTATCGTCTAACCCAACTTTCATTCGTAGTACTCAATGAAATGAACAAACTCTATCGTGGAGTACACCCCGTCAATTGGTGCCCTCGTTGCGAAACGGCGATTGCAGAGGCAGAGGTTGAGTACAGCGAGAAGGAGGGGTCTCTCATTTACATGAAGTTTCGAGTGGAGGAGGGGTATCTGCTTATCGCAACTTCACGACCTGAGCTTCTTTCGGCCTGTGTCGCGGTGGCGGTACATCCAGATGATGACCGTTACAAGAAGTATGTGGGCAAATGGATAGATGTTCCTCTGTTCGAGCGTAGGGTGAACATACTTGCGGACGATGGGGTTGACCCGAATTTTGGAACTGGGGTAGTGATGATCTGCACGTTCGGAGACAAGACAGATGTTCGATGGCAAAAAAAGCACAACCTTCCGATAGTGAACTCGATCACCGAGAACGGTCTCATGACAGAACAAGCGGGAAAATACAAAGGGATGACGATAGCGGAGTGCAAAACAAACATTACTTCCGATCTGAAGAAACTGGAACTGGTTGAAAAATCCGAAAAGATCAAGCAAAACACTGGAACGTGTTGGAGATGTCACACTCCTGTTGAGATCCTGTCCAGACAACAATGGTTCATGAAGACCCGTGAGATGACCGACGACATTCTCAAATGGACAGAAAAGGTCACATGGGTGCCCTCCTTCTCTCAGAGACGTATGATCGACTGGGCAACCTCACTCGACTGGGACTGGGTCATATCCCGACAAAGAATATTCGGTACACCCATCCCCGCATGGACATGCAAGAAATGTGAGGAGACAGTTGTTTCAAAACGTGAATGGTTACCCGTGGACCCTAGGTTTGAGAAACCTGCAGACTGCAAGTGCCCAAAGTGTGGTTCAGTTGATCTGGAGGGCGATGGTGATGTCATGGACACTTGGATGGATTCCTCAATAACTTGCGCAGTCCACGCTGGCTGGCCCGATTCGGATTCATTCGATCGACTCTTTCCAGCAGACCTGCAGCCAAATGGCCTTGACATAATTCGAACATGGGACTACTATCTCATGGCAAAACACTTGGCTTTGTTTGGAAAGGCTCCCTACAAAACTGTTCTAGTAAACGGCATGGTCAGAGGCACCGATGGCCGAATGATGCACAAGTCATACGGTAATTATGTCGATGCAGGGGATGTCCTAAAGAAATACGGAGCAGACGCCTTACGCCAATGGGCTGCGGCAGGAGGGGTGACCGGATACGACATACCCTTCCGCTGGAGTGACATTGAGTATGGAAAGAAGTTTCTCACTAAACTTTGGAATGCATCGAGACTTGTGCTAAGAAGCGTAGACGACTACGATCCCAAGGGAGAAATCGAGTTACAGCCTCTCGATCTTTGGATCAGAAGCAAACTTGAGAACATGACTCGAAAAGCAACCGAGGCCTATGAGAACTATCAGTTCAGCGTCGCAATGGACACCGTGAGAAACTTCACTTGGCATAGTTTCTGCGACCAGTATCTGGAAGGAATCAAGCATAGACTGTACTCGGGTGAACCTGAAGGTGAAAAAAGCAGACGTGCAGCGCAACAAACTCTCAATTTGGTTCTGGCAAGGATTCTTCAACTCATCGCACCAATATGCCCACACATATCTGAGAGCATCTATGAAAGGTTGAAGCTTCCAGAAAAATCTCGCAGTATTCATGAAACAACGTGGCCATCAATCAATCTCGCATTCATGAGCGAAACCTATGAGAAAGAGGGCGACCTACTCGTCGCAGTGATGTCAGCTATTCGAAGAATGAAGTCAGACAAGGGGATTTCATTGAAGACCCCCATCAAGAAACTAGGAATCTACTGTCAAAACAATGAACACGATATCATTCAAAGGAATTCTGAGACCATACTCAGGACCTGCAACGTAGATTCACTCTCAATTGGAGAGCTGACTGAAGGTCAAGAAGGATTGCCTGTCGAGGGGTATTCAATAAGGATCCACGAGGAAGGTTCGTAGACAGCGAATGGAATTGGGCAATTTGTAGTTCGTGCTTCGCACAAGTTAGTCTTTTATACTGCTCATAAGTCCACTACATTTCAAGAGTAAGGACGCCATGAAGATATCTGAACTGAAATCTGGTATGCGTAGAGTCAGTCTAAGCGCAACGGTCAAGGAAATCTCCGAACCGCGTGAAGTCATGACAAAGTTTGGAGAAGCCAGCCGCGTTGCAACAGCTGTAATCTCCGATGAAAGTGGAAGTATCAAACTAACGCTTTGGAACAAGGACATCGACAAGGTATCAGCTAATTCTCAAGTGCAGGTAGAGAACGGTTACGTGACGACTTTCAGAGGAGAAAATCAACTCAACGTGGGACGATACGGAAAGCTAACGGTCACCTAGAGAGGGGTATTGCACTAGCAGCGATTTCTATCATACTTTTTTTTGAACTTCGTCCAGAGAGCGAACTAACGCTATATTGGTCGCTATCGTATTTCAATTCTGCCGAAAGTCAGGTGATGCGTCATGGGCGAAGAGGAACGATTCCAAGAAATAAAGTGGCTTCTAAACGCCACAATGGAAGAATTCAACTCCTTCCTGAAGTCTGCAGGCGGTTTCGAAGACGTAAAAGTTGGCAATGGTTGGGACCCATCAAATGTCCCTTACTTTCCGTATCTGTTCATGCCTATGCCTGCCTCAAGGGCTTTGGAAATCGCTGAGAAAAGGAAAGTCGAGATTTTCAGAGCTGTTTTTTGGATAGTAGGTCCAAGACGCGATAAGATCGAGATGATGGGAGAACCCAAGATTGAATATGTTCCAAGATGGGAGATCGAGGGATATCACGAATGCTTCTTCTTCAGGCATGATGCTTACCATCTGAAAGTGAAGGATGACGTAGTTGCAATCGAGGTTGAGGGAAAACTCAGGAACTTAGTCGCGGAATCGGCGTATCCCAGCAAAGACCAAACTCTCGAAAAAGGCTTGGACAGAAAAACCAATGTACTCATGCCTCAGAGACCCAAGTATTTCGCGATAGATGATGTTGTGGAATTGGCGTACCAGTCGCGGACCGGGCATCTATATCTTGACGAAATGGGTGCCGAAGACAAGGAATTCGAGGCTTTGAGAAACAAGCAAGAAAAATTCGAAAGTCTCTCCAACCGATCAGGCTCTGACGAGTTGATAAAGGGCTATCTTAAGGCTGCTATAGAAAAAAAGAAAGTGGCATTTGAGAAGTTGCATGATAAGATTGTGAAGCCACCGGACAGTTTCAGCAAGATACTGAGCAACAGGTTTGAAGTAACCCAGCTAAACCTCTTTCTCGTTCCAATTTACCTTTATCGTTACCGATACGGAGAAAGGATAGGCGAAATGAAGATTCATGGAGTAACTGGTGATGTTCTCGAATAGAACGTTCAGTTTATCTTGGAACTTTCAATACGAAGTCTCTGGTTTTCTGAAGGGTATATGAAGGCTTCTTGTGCCGCTGAGAAACTTCTTCCAGTACTTTCTTCTGAACCACTGTAAACCTCGCACTAGGAAGAAAGCAACCGCAATCAAACAAGCAATTGCAAGTACAAAGAACCAAGGCTGTACGTTCACTTCCAAGCTTGCCGCGCCACTGTTTCCCAGACCATCATATGCCATTATCGAGAGGGTCCAAGTTCCAATCTGAGAGAGTTCAAGCAAAGAAAGCGAACGGGTCGCATACCAGAAACCTGTCGCATTGCTGTAGGTCATTGGAACGGTCTCGTTGAGGGTGTTATGAACCAACTGGAGAGAGACTTGACCTTTTGTGAGACTTTCACCACTTGGATATGTAATTAACGACCTGATCTTGATTGAGTCAAACACAACCTGATAGGATGACTGATTTGTGTGGATTGCTATGGTGAGCGTTGCCGGAATGATATTGAAGGCATCTGACGTCAGCTTGTCCGAACCTCCGATGTTCTTGAAACCATCATCGAAAGTTTGAGCATTCAACTCAAATCTATAATCGGATCCCAGACTGGCATTTACAGGAATCTTCCAGGCTGCTCGCCATACGCCATTCACACTGTCTACAAGTGTCGGCGCGATCCGTGTTACGACGATCGGACCATTCATTAGAATAGCCGGCACACCATCTCCTCCAATAGAGATCACTGGACTCATGTCCGGATACCGAACAAGGAAATCCATAGTCGCTGATTCTGTTCTCTGATACGCTGCTTGAGGTTTTCCATATATGGAAATCAGTAGCGTCGCAGGAGTAACAGTGAATCCGGTCTTATGGAAATACTCTTGGCTAGAATCATCAAATGTTCCAGTCCCGTCAAGAAAGATACCATATGATTCGGTAGCTGCGCTGTTCGGAACTCTCCATTTGGTAAGGAAAGTTCCATTCATATCAGCGGCTACTGTCGAGTTGAAAACAAAAGTCCCAAGCGGATTCCTGACGATAAGCTTGACACTACTTCCAGGCCAAATTCCTCCCCCATGAATTCCAACGGTTTCAGTTCGCTGGTACACTGACTTGTCCGTTCCCCAGAGGCCAAAGTGACATTGCACGAGCGAACTATCGGAGGACATTGCCCCGGATATACTTACCCTGTAAGTTCCAAGAGGATAGTCCACACCCAGAGGGATCTTCGTTTCTGATGGAACCGAACCATCCGCGGCCGTCTGGAAACTGATTCCAGTGTACCGTGTGGAGTTTTGATCGGGGCGGTTCATCCACACATAGTACGTTCCCGCAGCGAACCTTGTGCCCTTCAGATATGCTTCCTTATTCGATCTTGTGTACAGTGGTTGTTCTGTGCTGATTGTGGGGTTCGCTGGAGCTGCAAACGTTGCGGCGGAGCATCCTGCCGAAGATATTGCAAGTAATAGAAGAAATCCAGCGATTAGTGCTGTCTTTGATGCTGCCATGTCATTTTCAGTGAGCACTAGTAGTTTACAGTTTCTCTATTAACGGTTTCCAACATCATTAAATGAATCATCACTGTTCCATCGCATAGTGAATGCTGATTCAAAAATTGACCGAGCCTTTGGCGCCGGGAGAGGGATTTGAACTTCAAGTTCAGAACCTACTA
>CAYXJU010000026.1:0-12674 GCA_964464765.1 uncultured Candidatus Bathyarchaeia archaeon
CCAGGCACGTTGGACACAAGTCCAATCCGTGGACCAGACTTGTGGAGGTATCTGATTGCTGAAGCTTACGATGCTGAAAATGTGTTAGTTGCAATGAACTTCACTCAAGTACCGACTAGGGATCATTACGGCAATCTGGTCGAGAATTGGAACATAACACTAAATGGGTTTGGAATGATAGGTCCGGTCACTGCCGATAACGGCAACTCTGGAGGCTATGGAGGTGTTCCTCCTGGCATGAAATTCTTCCTTTACAAGTACCGTCACGTACGTGACTATGGCATTATGCCGGGCACTTACACAATCCGAGTCTACATGCGTGGATACGTGCAACAAGAATTCGAGTTAGCCTCGATCAGCCTCAGCCAAAGCCCAGCATTGATCAGCAACCACATGTACCGTGGAGCTGGAATTAACGTGACGCTATACAGCATAGACTGGGAACATCCGAGAGTAGATAGAACATGGAATTTCCCAGATGACGAAGTTAGGGTCTACGTTTCTAACTCTGAAACGCGCGCTAGTCTAGGTTACATCAAGTATTGGAAACCAGATCCGACACAAATTGGGGGAGGAAGATGGACAACACCGCAGCAGATCGGAGACAGTACGACGATTCCAAACAATGGGTGGCTTGCTTCTTGGACCAAATTGAAGTACAATGGTTCATCGTCACTGGAGCAGTACGGGCCCGATGTGATAGGTTGGTTGCCTGGAGGCGTAACATACTATGATACTCTCACTCGATTTGGAGTCTCACATGTTGCATGGGGGCTTGATGGTCCAAGCAAGACTGACGCGCAGACAGGAGTTTGGCTGATGCGTATGTATGAAAGATTTGGCTTCTTGATTTATCCAAGTTCGTATCGTGGAAGAGACCTCACGACAAGAGTTGCTTTGGAAACCGGCTCGTATGACCTCAAAGCATACACACTTGGATATGTCCAGAAGAAGACAATCATCGTTTACGCGGCCAAGGGTCAACAGGCTGATACAAAAATCAACCTCGTCATAGGCGTGAACATTACAGCAAATATGAAGTTCAAGACGGAAGGCATCTTTACTCACCTACCTTACAACAGTTCAGTCAAAATGAGGCTGTTCAATGACAAAGACGAATTGGCCGCTTCATGGACCAGCAGCCTATATGACAGACTGAAATTTTACAACGGGGTTATTCACGACGAGAACATAGCCTACGGTGGATATGGCAAAGGACCAGACGAGAAATTATCCGGTTCTGATGAACAGAGAACGTGGGTCCGCGATAGCACTACTGATCTACAAGTGCTTCTGGTTGGGAACTACCTTTACACCGAGAACGACCGCTATTGCGAATGTCCAAGCGACTACAGATGGAACAATTTCTATGGCATTGATGGTTGGCCAAACTATCAAGGCGATTGGCGTATCGAGGTTGACATAGTCAATCTATACTACAGTGACAAATCATTTCCAGCTCCACCAGGGTTGTTGCTCGGTGAAAGTTATCACATAATCAACGGTGTCGAAGGACCATACGGAGGCATATGGAAATTCAATCACCTTGGCCCGTGGGAGCAGAGGATGGTGGTTACAGTGCCAAATGCGCATCTAGGTGCTGAGGCTAGTGTTGTCTTTGAACTGGACCTGCGTGGATTAATCTCAGGACAGGTTGCAGGCTTTACGTGGAGTGATGAGATACGTCCGGTCAGTTGGGCTAGCATAACAGCAGCAGGAGCAGGCGGAACATTCACAAGCTACTCATGGGACGGATACTATGACATGTACCTACCAGCAGGCAGCTACGAACTAACAGTATCTGAATCACCAGGCCACGAAACACAAAGCGCACCAATAGTCGTCAGCACAGGCCAACTAGTAACAGGCTTCAGCTTCTACCTACAACGCACCAACATACCCATCCCAGAATTCGGAGCAGTCATAGCCCTAGTAACAGCCTTAGGCGCATCGATTTACATATTGAGGCGACAACGAAAATAGTACACCAGCCTACCCGCCTCCCGTTCTCCATTTAGAGTAGTGTACGGACTGTTCGAGCGTCGTCACTGTTGGGTCTATGTCAGGGCGTTACGAGTGTCGTAATCTTGACACTCTTGATTGATTTTTCACTTTCGAGAATCCCACGCAGTTCGTCGAGTCTAAGCTTGCAGGAGGAGATGTCTCCTACAACATGCCATTCCGCGAGTTCGCCTCTCCGCAGTGTTCTCGACTGGCTTGATAATAGATCAACTCCGAGTTCTGCCAAGAGGGCAGCCGCTTTTGCAAGGGCCCCTGGTGAGTCTCCGAGACCTATTTGAAACTCAGCAAGTTTCGCGCCGGGGTGCGCAAAAGGAACTATAACAGCTTCTTTCTTGTCAAGATCTGCAACCAGCATCAGGTAAGTTCCTTCCGAAATTCCCAATCCACTTCTCAGACTCGATGGAATGATTATCCTTCCCCTCGAATCAATTCTGACAATTTCGGATAGCCTCAGGGCGACTTCCTCCTACAAATTCATCTTTGCTCGAAACGTTTATATAAGATGTGGGTAAAACGTGGGAAAACACCCACAATATGCCCACGAGGATTAACCAGAATGAAACAGGGGTACCGCCTTCACACAAATCCAAGTGTCCTGCGAGACTGCAGGTTCTCTTCTGAGTAGGTTCGAACTCTCCAGACCATCGAAAAACCGTCAACCAAGTTTTTTCGGATTATTGGGTTACGACAAGGGGAGACGCTGCAATTGGAGCAGAGATTCCAGCTGGACTAGGTGATATGATTGAGGATTGATGAACTGTTGGCAACCGAGATGAAAGACGTAATTCCCTACGCTCTAGGCGACTTGATGCAACAGACTGACATCAACAAGGTGACCAAGCTCGATCTGAACGAAAACATGTGCGTGAGCACTCGACTCCTCAGGTCAATTATTGAAACCGCCTGTTCACAGGTGGATCCAAAGCAATATCCTGAACCACAAGCCGGACTTGCCGTTAAGGCTGTTTCAAAACACTTCGGCTTAGATCAGTCGAGAGTATACGTGGGAAATGGTTCAGATGATGTACTTGAGAGGCTCATGAGATGTTTTGCGAAAAGAGATTCCAACGTAATCATCGTCGAACCGACATTCTTCATGTACAGATATTTCGCAAGTCTTCCTGGAGCTCGCGGAAAGTCGGTGTCACTCAAGCCGTCTTTTGATCTCGATGTAGACACAATCCTCAGAGCCAACGACCCGTCAACTTCAATGCTGGTTTTGTGTTCTCCGAATAATCCAACTGGAAATCAGTTCAATCCGGAAGACCTGAGAAAGGTACTGGAAGAGTTCAACGGGCTGGTTGCGATTGATGAAGCCTACGCGGACTTTGGAAGATACTCATCGACCAGCTGGACAAACGAGTTTGATAACCTCGTTGTTCTTCGATCGTTTTCGAAATCCTATGGTCTAGCGGCGCTTAGAGCAGGTTACGCCATTTCCAGTCCATACATCATCGAGTGGCTCAAGAAGGCGACACCTCCATTCAACGTAAATGCACTAACCCAGAAACTGATTGAAATCGTACTCAAGAAATCTACTATATTCAAGCGGGAAATTCAGCGCGTCATCAAAGAGAGAGATTGGTTCACCAAACAACTTCAAGCCATAGACGATGTGAAACCTTACCCATCGGATGCAAATTTCATTCTGTTCAAGATAATGCGAGAAGACGTAGAGTCCTCGCAGGTTTGGAGAAGGTTGAGAGAGATGAAGATCTTAGTTAGGGACAAAGGTTCCGATCCACTGCTTCAGAATTGCATGCGCGTCTCCGTTGGAGCGCGCTCGATGAACGTGAGGTTTCTGAAAGCTCTGAAAGAGATATTGAAGGAGTAGATGGGTTGGGTCAAATTTTGGATGAAAGGAGATCGTCAACTGAGAGAAAGACAAAGGAAACCAATGTTAGAGTAGAGTTGCTCATAGACGGGAAAGGATCATCGGAGGTCAACACTGGAATAGCATTCCTCGATCATCTTCTTGGCACCCTTGCAAAGCACGCTTTATTCGATTTGAAAGTTGAGGCGAAAGGCGACTTGAAACACCATTTGGTCGAAGATGTAGGGCTAGTTCTTGGAGAGGCCCTACTTTCAGCAGTGGGAGATAAGAGAGGCATCAAACGATTCGGATTCGCCTACGTGACAATGGATGATTCTCTGTCGAGAGTCGTGGTCGATCTGGGAGGTAGACCATATTTTGTGGTCGATCTAAAGCTAAAACAAAATAGAATCGAAGATGTGATGGCTGAGGATATCGAACATTTTTTCATGTCATTCGCTCAGACCTCGAAATCCAACGTTCACATAACCGCATTGTACGGAAAGAATGATCATCACAAGATAGAGGCAGCTACGAAGGCACTTGCCCTGGCATTGAGGGATGCAGTCTCACTGGTTCCGAAATCAGAGGCTATTCCAAGTACGAAAGGCGTGTTGTAAGTAATGCCTACAATTGCCATAGTCAATTATGGAGTTGGAAACCTCAGAAGTGTTAAGAGAGGACTTGAACAATCAGGCGCAACCGCAACAATAACGGATAAACCCATCGAAATAACGCGTTCAGATGCAATCATACTTCCTGGAGTAGGTGCTTTCAAAGCCGCTCTGAAAAGCTTGAGAAAACTTGCGAAACCCATAGTGAGCCAAGTTGATGCGGGAAGACCTGTTTTAGGCATCTGTTTGGGATATCAAATTCTCTTCACACGAAGCCACGAGGGCGGCGTCAGAAGAGGATTGAACCTACTCCAAGGAGAGGTTACAAAACTATCCGGAAACGTGAAACTTCCACATATCGGATGGAATACTGTCTCGATATCAAGAACTGACCAACTCGTGGATGGCGTAAATGATGGCGCATACATGTACTTCGTGCACTCGTACGCGCCGAAACCGCTCAAGAAGAACATTATCATAGCCTACACCAATTACGGGGAGACGTTTCCCTCAATCGTATCTCAACGCAACATCTTCGCAACCCAGTTCCACCCTGAAAAAAGCGGATCCGATGGTTTGAGAATTCTCAAGAATTTCGTTGCGATCACGAAAAGGTGAGGAAATATGCTGATTATTCCTGCAGTGGACATCATGGACGGAAAATCAGTCAGGCTCGTCCGCGGAGATCCATCACACAAGAAAACCTACTACGAAGACCCAGTGATTCCGGCAACAGAGTTTGCAAAGGCAGGTGCAAAACTCCTACACGTAGTAGACATTGACGCGGCTCTTGGATTCGGCGAGAACCTGTCAAGCATAAAACGAATCGTATCCGCGACAGGCCTTCCGACAGAAGCGGGAGGTGGTGTTCGAAGCTTAGAGAGGGCGAGACAACTTCTGGATGTTGGAGTGCAGAGTGTAATCTTTGGCACATCAACAGTGAATCAGATTGAGATTGTTGAAGCTGCTCTCAAAGAATTTGGGACGAGTAAGGTCGCTGTTGCTGTCGACGCCAGAGAGGATCGTGTTGTTGTGAAAGGATGGACGGAACCTACGGGATTGAATTACCTGAAACTAGCTGAGTCACTTGACAAGCTAGGTGTAGGAAGCATGATTTTCACTTCGGTGGACGCGGATGGAACGCTGACTAGACCGTCAATCGAGAGAGTGACTAGACTTCGTGAGGCTGTGAATACGCGTCTGATAGCTTCGGGAGGAGTCTCTACTTTGGAGGACATCAAGAGGTTGTCTGAAACGGGAGTGTATGGCGCCATAATTGGAACGGCGCTCTATGAACGAAGAATTGATCTTAAGGAAGCGTTGAAGGTGGCTTCAGAGTGCTAGCGAAAAGGATCATACCCTGTCTGGATGTTGAGAACGGAAAGGTCGTCAAGGGCATCAGATTCAAGAACCTTAGAGTTGAGGGGGATCCAGCAGAACTCGCGTATGAGTACGAGCGACAAGGCGCAGATGAAGTTGTCTTCTTGGACATTACGGCGTCGTACGAGAAACGTGAGATATTCTTGGATGTTGTTAGGCGAACAGCTGACACGGTCTTCATACCCTTCACAGTTGGCGGTGGAATAAGAAACGCGAAAGATGTTGAACGTATTCTTCTAGCCGGCGCGGACAAGGTCGCTTTGAACACAGCAGCCGTCAGAAGACCAGAAGCAGTCAAAGAGTGCTCGGATAGATTCGGGAGTCAATGCACGGTTGTCTCGATAGATGCAAAGCGCAACTATGATCAACCAAGAGGTAAGAGGAATCTTGTGAGTACATCAGAGGGGAAATGTTGGTGGAACATCTACGTTGAAGGAGGAAGGATTCCAGTTCCCTTGGATGCAGTCTCTTGGGCTAGGCGAGTTGAGAAACTGGGAGCAGGAGAAATCCTTCTGACAAGCATGGACAGCGATGGAACACGATCCGGATACGACATTGAACTCACAAGAACAGTAACAGAAAACGTGAATATTCCAGTGATAGCGAGCGGAGGAGCAGGAGGACCAGAAGAAATCTATGCCGCGCTGACGGAAGGCAACGCGGACGCAGCTCTGGCTGCCTCAATATTCCACGAATCGCAGTACTCGGTGGAGCAGGTGAAACGATACCTGCTTGACAGAGGGGTAACGGTGCGAGTTTCTTCGAGGTAGGTAAGAAATGGTTCTGAAAATGACCAAAGAAGAGATGCAGAAACTCGTGGCAGATGTGAACTTCAAGAAGATGGGGAGACTCGTTCCTGTTGTTGTTCAAGATGGGTCAAACGATAACGTGTTGATGCAGGCTTTCATGAATGAAGAAGCTCTCAGACTGACCTTGCAGAGTGGCAAGATGCACTACTGGAGCAGAACAAGAAACAGAATCTGGATGAAGGGTGAAAGCTCTGGAAACGTCTCGCTGGTGCAGAAACTTGCTTTGGATTGCGATTCCGACTCACTACTATTCACAGTACAGCAGATTGGACCCTGCTGTCACACTGGAAAAAACACTTGCTTCCACAAATACACTGCAGATACTTCAAAAGATGTTGATGCAAGGGTTCTTGAGCGAATCTTTGAAGTTGTGAAAGAGAGAGTCAGCAACCCAAAGGGACAATCATATGTGTCGACACTCACTGGGAAAGGAGCGGACTACATACTTCAGAAGGTTGGCGAGGAAGCTTTTGAGTTCGTAATCGCCGCAGGGAAAAGGTCTGAAAAAGAGACTGTATCAGAAGCCTCAGACCTGTTGTTTCACATGCTGGTCCTTTTTGCTGCAAAACAGATGGACTTTCGAGACTGCTTCAAGGAACTGCAGAACCGTCATCATACGAGAACTCAACCAGTCCACATCACCTGATTTCACGTAGAAGAAACATGTTTGAACGTCATGTTTCATGAAGAATTCCGCAAGGATTATACGCATAGCTCTAATGATATAGTGGTCTACCTGATGGAGGAAGTTGATTGCAAGAAGATCGATGGAATGTATGGCTGATGTTCAGCTGCGCTGACTACCAAGCCCATCCAGATGCGCTCGGAATCGCAGTACTAACTAATTATTCATACATGCCGCGAGTTATTGCGGCTGTAGAAACCAAGGCATGTAACCTATGTGGCTCTGCTCTCGTGTATGCAGGCAAAGAAGACGCGCTTCTTCCGTTCTTGACGCATGATTTTGAACGACTAGCCTGGGGCGGTTACAACCCAATCAAGGACGAAGAACTCTGGATAGCAGACTACTACTGAACCCCTCTTTTTCTATCACGATAGGCTAATAGGAGTTCCAGAGCCAAGTTATGCGGTAGTGGGCTTACCTATCCATTTGACCCCATTTTCTCTTTCAGCAAGGCTGCGACACGTTTAGCATCGGCTTTTCCTCGAACCTGTGTCATAACCAAGCCCATCAGCTTACCCGCTGCTCTATCGCCTTGATCCTTTACGACAGACGCGTTCTCAGACACTATCTTGTCCACAATCAAAGCCAGCTCTGACTCAGAGAGCATCTTGAGACCCAGCGTCTCAACGGCTTCACGAGGCATCCTTCCCGAATTCTTAGCCATCCAAGTAGTTACGTCTCCAACAGATTCCTTAGCAGTCTCTCCGACACTGACGAGATCGAATACGCCCTCAATCTGCTCTACACTGACGTTTTCTAGTGGAACGCCATCTCTCTCAAGGCTCTTGAAGGTCTCAGTCAGCACTGTTGCGATAAATGATGGTTGGATCTTCGTCCTCGAAGCAACTCTCTCAAACAGCTCCATGTAGTCAGAGTCGAGAAGTTGACTCGCCAGCTTCTCGTTCAGACCATAGGTCTCTGCTAGACGCTTCAGCACTGTATCTGGGGGTGGCGGCAGATTCGCTTTGATGTCTGCAATTCTCTCGGCTGAGATTGCGATAGGCGGCACGTCGGTTTCAGGGTACATTCGAGCAGCTCCTGGCCGGGGGCGCATGTAACCTGTCGTGCCATCGGGGTTCGCTGCCCTAGTCTCTTCAGGTACGCCTTTGAGAACTCCCCTCGCACGATCAACCACGGCTTCTAAAGCATCCTTTGCATTCTCAAGCTTGTCAGCCACCAAAACGACTGCATCAAACTCTCCTGCACCAACTTTCAGGCGTGTGGCGTCCAACTCTTCTTGGGTTACGCCATACGCAGGCAACTCATCAGAATGAAATATTCCACCTACCTTTCCAGCAAACATTGCCCTGCGAGAGAACTCAGTCCCCAACCTTACCCCAGGCATCAATTCTCTCTTCAGTAACCCTGAGAACTTAGGCAGCCTCACAGCATATACGACCCCCCCATGGGGTAGGGGGGTCCTTATGACCTTACATTGCGTCTTCGAGAAAACGTCTGTGACATCAACAAGGTTTTCTGCAATATCGCCTTCGTGTAATCCTCTGTCGAGCAGTTCATTCTTCAGCTTGACCAGTTCATTCTGTCTTTGAACTTCCAGTTCCACAACTCTTGAGATTAAGTATAGTTTCTGGACACCTTTGATCTCGACTAGGGCTCCATGGCGAGTTGATATGTTCAAGTCTTGGCGGATTGTGCCTAGGCCTCGCTTTACTTTTCCAGTTGCTTTAAGGAGCCTGCCGATAGCGAGGGCGGTGTCCTGCGCCTCCTCTGGTGAATTGATCACCGGTCCCGTGGTGACTTCCACCAAGGGGATTCCGAGTCTGTCGATTCGATAGTTGATGGTCATTCCGGCTTCGCCGGTTTTTCTAGCGGCGTCTTCCTCAAGGCTTACGTGTTGAATTGGGACTCTTTTGTTGGAGATCTCTAGGAAACCGTTTAGTCCTATTGCGGCGGTTCGTTGAAATCCAGTTGTGTTCGATCCATCGATGACGACCTTTCTCATCACGTGAATCTCATCGACTGGTTTCAGATTCATTAAGAGACTGATCATGAGGACCGTGTCAACCGCTTCGTCATTGAGGTTGTGTGGAGGTTCCTCATCCATCTCAACGAGACATGTTGTATCGGAGTCTGCCTCGTAGGCGATTGTTCTGCCCTTCTGGAATTCGAACATGGCTGCGGGGTCGACTTGACCCAGTTCGCTCTGGGTTGGACGCAGCCTCCTGAGAAAAACTATCTCAGGCTCTCCGGTCGAAAGGCGAGTAGGACATGCGCAAAAAAGCTTGCACTTTGTGTCAAGCTGACAGTGAACCTCTATCCCAACCTTCAGTCCAATATCTGAAATCTCAGGCAACTTGAACTACTCCTCAGTCACTGTTCGTCTAGGAGAGATTTCACCTGCCATGTTCAACAACATCAGCTTCGAAACCTCTTCCACTTTACGAGTCTGCCCAAAAGCCCACATCATCTTGACGAGAGCGGTTTCCGGGATCGTGTCTTCTAGTGGAATGACTCCTAACGAAAGAAGGTCTCTTCCGGTGTAGTAGACGTTCATGTTGATGCGACCCCATATGCATTGAGAGGTCATGCCGACCAAGAGTCCTCTATCAATAGCTCGTTTGATTGAATCGTAGCAGTATCGACTTACGTGACCTAGACCGGTACCTTCCAAGACGAGCCCGCGATATCCTTGATCCACATGCCAATCAATTATGGCAGGGTTCATGTTTGGATAGAATTTTATCAAGGCCACTTTCTCATCAAACTCTGCTTTCAGAGCAGGAGTCACTTTTTCATCGCGTTTTCGAAATCCGTCTTGCATAAAGCTGAGTTTTTTCTCTTTCAAATCGTATCTTGCGAGTGGTGAAGAATTGATGGATTTGAACGCGTCCCTTGAGCTTGTGTGGCACTTTCGTGCACGCGTGGCTCTGTGGACTACCAAGAAATCGTCGGATGTCTTTTCATGCATTGCCAGTACAACCTCTGAGATTGGTGAGAGCCCCGCGATGGATACGGCGCCAATGAGGTTTGTGGCTGCATCAGAACTGGGCCTATCCGAGGATCTCTGTGAACCGACGAGAACAATTGGGATTGGAAGATTTTGTAGCGCGAAGCTCAGAGCAGCTCCAGTGTAAGCCATTGTGTCTGTGCCGTGGCAGACAACTACTCCTCGCATGGCGTTCTCATGGTACTTCCAGATTTTCGTCGCAATTTCCTTCCAGTGACGCGTCGTCAGGTTCTCGCTGAACTCGCTGTACATGACATCCGCGGTTACCTGTGCAATCTCAGAGAGTTCCGGAACAACACTGTAGAGGTCTTCAGCAGTCAGCGCCGGTTCAACCGAACCTGTCCTATAATCAACCCGACTCGCTATGGTTCCACCCGTGCTAATTACAGCGACTCTTGGTAGGCCCTCTTTAGATGGAGGGGGCGCTGGACGCGCGAAGGTTGGTTTGCCACCTTTCCCAACAACCTCGATTCTCGTGTTAGAGGTTACTTGAACTCCAACGTTGTATCCACTGTTCAATTTGATGACGATGATTCGTTCGTCACCAAGTTCGGTTCGAGGTATAAGTATGCCTTCGTAGACTTTCTCATTGTCTTGGATTCTAATGCGATCCCCGATATCTATTCCAGACTTTTTCAAGAGCTCGTATGCTATTCCATGGTAGCCTGATGTTTTCGTACGGTTTGTTTCTGCTTCTCCCAAGAATCAACCACTTTCCAGTAGCCTTGGACGTTCTGCACTATCAATCTATCTGCCCGCCCAAGAAGGTATTAGGAATGAGTTTACATTCAGACAGTGTCGCTCCAGCTCCCAGCCAATTCTCTGTTGGACCTCGTTGAATACGACTCTGTCATCGAGAAGGTTTCGTTCATCAATTCGTAACACGTCATGGAAAGGTTGTATTTCAGTTTCTAGCGCCATTTGATTGTCGGTGTCTTGTCATGCTGGGCTTTGCTTTGTTTTCAAGAGCTTTTAGTGTAGGAAATATGTTTGCTTGCTTTGCGAGCCTATGCAGAAATGGAACATCAAGCTTCAGATCGGAATTCATGAGAACGCTGAGAACATCTTCTTCATCCTGAGCTCTCCGATCCTTTCTCGCTAGTTTGTTGACTATGAAGTGTTCTGGCCCTATGATCCAGAAATCAGTTCCAAATATCTGCCGTTTTCTTCTTCTACGAAGACATTCTTGGTCAATGATGATTCCGTCCGGTTTGGTCCAGACCTCGATTTCGGTAACGTTCTTCGTATCTGTCAGTACAAAGCAGGGTGTTCCTTCTGAACAAGAAGATACCTGAAAACCGGCTCTTTCAAATCCTTGACTAAGATTAGAAAGTTCTGAAGGTCCGATAGCGATGTCGATGTCAACGGTTCCCCTGAAAAGACCGTATTCAGGCAGAGCGTATCCGCCGATAAACATGTAATCAATTCTGAGCTTTTCAAGCGTTTGCGATAGTTTTTGCAGAGTTTCTAATATTGAGGGCAATATCATTCATCTCGATAAACCTCTCGTAAGGATCAATGCCAGAGTCAATGATCTTCTTGCGTAGTATGAGTTGCTCCTTAACACTATTCACATCATTATCGTTGACCTTGGTCATCATTTCATTCACCGAGCGTATTTTGTCCAGTAACGTGACCCCCAACAACGAAAGCGTGGCAATCTTCTTTGGTCTGCCTCTACCATTCGAGGTATACTCATATTCCAAGGCGCCGCTGCTTTCCAATTGTTTTAGTCTATGCATGTTACCGGTATGACTGCCGCCCAGGTTCTCGAGCATTTCACGCACTCCGTACCGTCTCTCGGAGCACATTGCTAGCAACCGGATTTCAGCGTCAAACATGATATCCCATTCCAACGTGACGTATTTGTTCCTAAATTCGGGAACAAAGTATACCGCAATATTACATATAAACGTATTTGGCGAGGCTAACATCTTCTTCTGCAATGCGCTAGCCACGCTTCTATGACGATGGCAATAATGGAAAACAACAAGGATGTCTGTTCGCATTTACCTTTCTTAGTGTTCCTTCAATTTTGCCATGTAAGGTCCATTACGTTCGTAGCCCAGTGCTTTGTAGTATTCTCTCGTGCCTATGGCGCTGGTCACTAGGATCTTGTTTCGACCGTAAGCTCGTGCGCGATTTTCTGCCTCAAACAGAAGATTTGATCCAAGCCCTTTGTGTTGATACGCGTCCTTGCTTTCCAGACCAATTGGGGTCATGGGGCCACATACTCGAAGTTCTCTGACAATGGCTGTATCGCCGTCTCGGATTTCTGGTCTATGAGCTTCACGAGATGGAATCCTCAGTCGAACATATCCAGCTATCGTGTCGCTCTGTTCTTCCACTGCCGAAACAAAGATTTCTTTTCCATTCGACGCCT
>CAYXJU010000027.1:0-12519 GCA_964464765.1 uncultured Candidatus Bathyarchaeia archaeon
GGAAACCTAGAATCATCAATTCTTGCCTTCTAGACCAAGAATGGCTACCCCCCTACCCCATAGGGGGGTCCCCGCAATGGATTTCACAAAACTCTGCATCCTAAGCAACAGTTCTACTCAGAAATGATATTCCCTAGGGATTAACTGAATCAGCAACATGGATGATGTGTTGAATGAGATGTTGAAGACCGCGAAAATCCTGTCATCCAATATGACCGCAGAATAACTCAATGAGATATCCCAAAAGTCTGGCGTTACTTGTGATGGGATGTTCAGCACTCTATAGTGCCACGTAACCCATGAAGCATGTTAGCGAGATAGCAATATCCTAGAGTCAATACAAATAGTGGATTGAATTGAGTTCTGATATCTAAGCTTCGACCAATGTCTCTGTGCTTCTCACACCGTCTATCGAGTTTATCTTTGCAGACACGACTCTGACCTGCTGGTAGTCAGATGCTTCGATAAACACTATGACGTCGAATCTTCCGTATGCGATAAACGCTTTTCTAACTTCTTTGATTTCCTTGACGGACTTCAGGATCTTCTCTGTTCTGGTGGGCATCGTCTTTGTGAGGATGCTGGCGTTCAACAACATAGTTGCCTCCTAAAGCTGGACCTCCACAAGGCTCTCCGTGAAAACGACGCCGGCCATCTTTGCCATCTTCACTATGGTTGGACCCAACATCTTGTAGTCTGGGACCTCCAGATCGACTACTGCATCGAATCTGCCTAGGACTGGAAAGACACGTTTTGCTTCTTTGATCTGTCTTAGTGCGGCTACTACATCGTCGAACTTTCCCTTTTCAGATCTGACGAGTATGCAAGCAGATATCATTCCGCAACACCCTATCCAAGATAGGTGTGTTAGTCATATTAAATAATCGCTGGACCGGAAGCGCATAAAAGCTAAAGAAGGACCAAGTCGTCTTTTCTCGCGTACAAGAAAGAACAGGAATCACAAATGAGCGAACCCCGCGTGAAGCTAAGATGTCTTGAGTGTAAGGCAAAATTCGACAGCCGTTACGACAAACTTCCAAATGTTGGAACATACAAGGAAGGAGAAGTCTACAGGAATTTAATGTACTGCGAGAAATGCAAGAAACGCGTAGATGTTCGAGTCGTTGAAGTTAAATAACCTGTTCTTAAGTTGGAGAGATCAGCGTCCACGACTCTTCATGATACTCTGATATAAGGCACAGTAGTTTCTTAATTTGCAAATTTCATGTCTTGGACCAATCGGTTTGCAGATTGTTTGACCAAACGTAACGAAGATGTCGTTCAGATCAAGCCAATACTTCTCTTTCACAATCTCTCTCAACTTCTTCTCAGTCTCTTCAGGCGTCTTTGTATTCACCAATCCCAGTCTATTTGAGATTCGATGAACATGTGTGTCGACAGGTATGGCTGGTTTCTTGAATGCGTAGACCAAAACGCAGTTTGCAGTTTTCCGTCCCACGGAAGGTAACCCGAGAAGATCTTCCAAGTTTTCCGGAACCTTCCCCCCGTATTGTTCTACAAGGATCTTCGAGACTTCTCTGATTCTTGTAGACTTCACTCTGTAGAAACCAACCGATCTGATCAAGTCTCGAATTCTATTCAAGTCGCCTTGAGCCAACTCCTCCGGCGTTCGATAAATTGAGAAGAGTCTATGAACAGCCTCACTTGTTTTCTCATCTCTTGTCCTGTGAGACAAGATAGTGGCTATTAGAACCTTGAATGGATCACCATCCTCCTCTCTGCTGAGTTGTCCTAGGGTTGTCTCGGCATAGCCCTGCTCGATCATAGTCCTCTTCATCCTTTTGATGATCTCGGGGAAACTTATTCGCAAGAGTCAAACTGCCCTCGATTCTTCTAAAAGGTCGATACTTGAGCTGAATATTTTGAACGTCTCGATCTTCATCCCAATCCAACAATCATTTGATGATTTCTTGGGCTCCGCGAGTGAATTTCTCGATCTTGTTCTTTGGGATCTTTGTTTTATGAGATAACGTCAAAGGATCTGAGGCGACTAGCTCTTGTAGAAGCAGAACACCCGCATCACCCAGTCTGGCTTGGCTTTTGCTGTCCAAGGTCTTCATTAACGTGATTGGGTACAGCCTGTAATCTTCAATCAGTTTTTCCAATGAATTGTCTTGTGGAGATTTCCAGCATATATGATCAACCTGAGCACAGTTCGAATATCGCTTCGCATGATCTGAAAGTTTAGTATTGCAGACCACCATTGGTCTGTTGAATGGAACCTTGTTATAGCCCAGTTGGTATCCGCCGACCAAATCTTCAAAGGTAGCGCGGGCCTGCAGGAATATGTCTAGACCAGTGTACGTGTGAGGCCAGAGGTGATGCTTCACCTCAACGTAGATTGCTTCATTGTTTTTCATGGCTATGGCGTCGATCTCATGTTCCACGCATCTTCCTCTTACAATCTGGGGTCCAAGAACATTGTAACCCAGTGCCGTTAGCAGTCTGACGATGTACTGCTCAAAGTCAGGTTTAGATCTGAGAAGACATATCGCCTTTCTCAAATCCACCTCATGCTTCACTTGGGGGCGGTGTTCTGCAAGATAGCGGTATATCATCCTCAGAATTTCTTTTGTCGATATGCCATCATACAGTTTGGATTCGACCTTGTCGGCTACTGCCTCCGCGATCTCTCTTGACGCGCGAAGCCTCATACATGTCCTTATCACCTTCTCTCGTTCAAACGGTCTACGTGAGCCATCAATTTTCGTGACTAAGACCATGACTATTCCAACAGGTCATCTCTTACTAAGCGGTTCCATCATAACTGAGAAGTTTCATCTCGCCATTATCGATTTCAATGTATGTGTTTTGTGTCTCTGCGTCGGAGACCCAACATCCAGTATTCGCAGCCCGGCTTTCAATGAAAGGTCGATGGATATGTCCGAAAACTAGGATCTCATCCTTTCCAAGTCCCAAGAACAGGTCTTTGACTCTCGAAACAGCCAATTGGCGAACCCTATCCATATTCCTTCGACTCTCGGGAACATCGGATATTGAGTGAATAGCATTCTTCCTTCGGTCACCTTTCTTGAAAGACAGATGCAACATGTCCCAGAGAATACTAAGAATATCCCCAAAGAAATCCCCCGTCCTGAGGCAGAGCGAAACGCAGAGTTCCTCGTACTCTTTTATTGTAAGCGGTTCCAGATTCGCCAACACCTCAAGCTGATAACCATGAACGAAGTTGAACATCTTCCCTCCATTCTCAATTCGAAGATCTTTGCCAATTTCAAACGGTCTGTCCACGGTCTTCAAGTCAATAAGCGTATAGTCATGATTCCCAACCACATAGTGAATCGTCGTATCTAGATTCTCTAGGATTGAGAAAACGCTTTCGTTCTCTAATGCGACCGCAACATTATTTCTTCTCCAGAAATCGAAAATATCCCCGAGAAGCACTAAGGTATCATTCTTTCCCAATGATTTGCAGTGATTCTTTAGGAACTCTTTGAACGCCCTGCTGTTGCTGGCGTCGTAGCCAAGATGAACATCAGACACCGCCAGTATCAATTAGTTCAACCTAACTAAACTAGATACAGCGACAGTATAAGCTCTGTCAATCCTGTATGAAATTGACACGATCGGCAAAAGGATTCATGCCATCTAGCCGTTAGAAGGAGCACGATGGTGTGAGTTCTCTGACACTTTCCATATCGAATGCAGTTCAAGGATTGCTTTACTCTTTGTCAAAGATAGAAGGATGATGAGCTGGCAAAGGATACAATTTCTTGTGCTAGCTTTGAATTTCGTCTCTAGGAGCCTAAATATGATGGGATGATCAACATCTGAATGGAACTGGTTGAAGTCTGTTGGCAAAAGATCCTGTGTGCGGCATGGTAGTTGATGAGAAAAAGGCGTTAAAGAGCATTATTGGTGGAAGGACTTACTATTTTTGCAGCGAAAGCTGCGTCAAGACGTTTGAAGCTCCAGAAGTAGAACTTCGCAATCTCAGACGTCGGGTTTATGTTGCAATATCTGGGGTTATGGTTCTTGCGGTGCTGCGCGCCGCAGCTTACCTTGCTCTAGCGTTTGGAGCGGTTTTGATCACGTGGGCGCCCATACCATCGATTCCGAATCTCACGTGGGGACTGATTCTGTTCCTAATCACTACTCCAGTTCAGTTCATTGGAGGATGGAGCTTCTACAAGGGATCGTACCAGGCGATCAAGAATCGTGTTCCGAACATGGATCTGCTAATAGCGATTGGAACTCTGACAGCCTATGTCTACAGCACATTTGTACTCTTCTTTCCCGGAATCCTCCCAGTAGCACAGCGTGACGTATACTTCGAGGTCTCGGCAGTGATTATCGCTTTCGTTATTTTAGGCAAGTACATGGAGGAGGCGATAAAAAAACGTAGTTCAGCAGCTGTTCGAAAACTTCTCGATTTGAGGCCGAGCATGGCAACTGTTGTCAGGGATGGTAAGGAGATTCAGATTCCAGCTCATGATCTGCAGGTGAACGATCTCGTTGTAGTCAAGCCTGGAGACAGACTGCCTGTTGATGGTATTGTGGTTGAAGGCCACTCATCGGTGGATGAATCAATGATCACGGGTGAGAGTCTTCCCGTTGAGAAGAACTCGGGTGACGAAGTGATTGGAGCCACCATCAACAAGGTTGGGATGCTGAGGTTGAAGGCCACAAAGGTTGGGTCTGAAACAACACTCGAACAGATAATAAAAATGGTTGAGGAGGCTCAAGCTTCAAGTGCACCGATACAGAGAATTGTAGACAAGGTCGCATCGTATTTTGTACCGGCTGTTCTATTGGCTGCCGGGGCATCTGCAATTGCCTGGATTATCGTTGGAGATAACACGTGGGCTCTTCTCTCGTTCATAGCTGTCCTCATCATAGCGTGTCCATGTGCCCTGGGAATAGCTACACCGGCGGCTTTGATGGTCGGGGTCGGCAAAGGTGCCGAAATGGGAATTCTAATCCGAGGCGCGGAGTATCTTGAGAGAGCTCAGAAACTGACGACTGTAGTTTTTGACAAGACTGGAACCCTGACGAAGGGTGAACCATCCGTAACCGATGTAATTCCTGTCTCTGGAGTGAAGGCAGATGAAGTCCTAGGGTATGCTGCGACTGCCGAGAAGGGATCTGAACATCCTCTTGGCGAAGCCATTGTGAGAGACGCAGATATGAAGGGCGTGACGGTTCAGAAGATGGACTCCTTTGAAGCCATACCTGGAAGAGGAGTCAAAGCAAGCCTGCAAGGCGACGAAATATACCTTGGCAATAGAGCGTTGATGAAGGACAAAGGAATAGACTACAGTCTACTCGAAAATGAGATGACCAACCTAGAGATGCAGGGGAAGACAGCCATGATTGTTGCGGTGAACCAGCGGATAATCGGCATAGTAGCGGTGGCGGACACGTTGAAACAGTTCTCGGCAGAGGCTGTCAGAAAGTTGAAAGAGATTGGAATCGAGACTGTCATGTTAACTGGGGATAATGAGAGAACAGCCAAAGCCATAGCGAAACAGGTTGGAATTGACACGGTCGTAGCGAACGTTCCTCCGTGGGAAAAAGCCAATGTGATAGAGAGACTTCAGAAAGATGGGAAGGTTGTTGCGATGGTTGGTGACGGAATCAATGATGCCCCAGCCTTGGCGAAAGCGGATATTGGGATAGCGATTGGAAGCGGTTCAGACATCGCAAAAGAGACAGGTGGGATAATACTCGTGAAAGATGACATAAGAGATGTCGTGGGAGGAATCAAACTCAGCAAAGGCACTATGCGAAAGATCAAGCAGAATCTTTTCTGGGCTCTAATCTACAATACTCTGGGGATACCAATAGCAGCCATTGGCCACCTAAATCCTATCATAGCCGCGGCCGCTATGTCTATGAGCTCACTGTCTGTGGTGACTAATTCAGCGTTGCTCAGAAGATTCAAAGTGGAAATCTAGAGAACTGATCGAGAGCGAATAATATGGGTCAAAGTGAGGAATACTGCCCTATATGTGGCATGAAAGTTGAGAAGAAACAGGCACTTCACAGGTTTGGAAGATACTTCTGCTCAGAGGACCACGTAGGTGTCTACTCTGATAGGATTCAATGTGGCTGTGGAGGCACTTAGATGAGGCTCGTACGCCAGTAATGTTCCCTTTGACAGCTACTGTTTGACATTCTATCCCAGATACTTTTCAGGATTCTTATCGAATTCCTCTTTGCACATACCCGAACAGAAGTAGTACACTTTCCCTTTGTAGTCAGACTTGTATTTGGCACCTTTTTCTTCAACATTCATTCCACAAATCACATCTTTGGTCATGGTTGGTCGCCCTGTCCAATCATGGAACTCTTCCTCAAAAACGTTCGTGGACAGAAGTGGAATGAAGGCATCCAAGAATCTTAGCAGAATAGAAAATGCAAGTTGTAGAAAAATTGGCACCGCCAATCAACGAGAATGTGCTCTTCTTAAATGTTCAAAGAAGTCTTCACCGTGTAGACGATTTCAAAGACAGAACTGATGATGGTAGAAATCTGATGATGCTCAACAACGAATTTCTGCAACCGTTGTTTCCGAAAGTTCAACCTTGAAGATGATCACTATGAAAGTCAGAGCCCATGTCTTGATTTCAGGCATCGTCCAAGGAGTCTTCTTCAGACACAACACCAAGAAGCAGGCTGAAAAGCATGGCGTCTATGGATGGGTGAGAAACCTCTATGATGGTCGCGTGGAGGCTCTCTTTGAAGGCGAAAAAGAGAACGTTGACAAGGTAATTGAATTTTGCAGACGTGGTCCACCAGGAGCTGAGGTTACATCTGTGCAAGTGGATTTCAGGACATGGACTGGAGAGTTCCGAGAGTTCTTTGCGCGTTACTAGAGAATGCTTGAAGAAAGATCGGCATTAGATTTTGAAACAACTGTTAAATAATCTCGGATGCAATCATCTTGCATGATCATATCTTCATTTGAGGGCTACGTGACCGTTCAAGGTCTCAAGTTATATTACCGCGAGTTTGGAGAATCCAAAAAAGGGACTATTCTGTGTCTTCACGGCGGACCAGGGGCTACTCACGATTATATGCTTCCACTGGCGGACCTTGCAGAATATAGCTATCGAGTTGTATTTATCGATGAATTTGGATGTGGAAGATCTGAGCTGCCCAAGAACATAGCCTTGTTGAATATTGAGTATGGGGTTGAGGAAGTCGAGGAAGTACGAAAAGTTCTCAATCTCGGCAAGATTCATCTGATAGGCTCGAGTTACGGTGGATTACTTGCCATAGCATACGCACTCAAGTATCAGAAGAACCTGAAGAGTATGGTGACTATTGGTGGGCTTCACAGCGTTCCACTTGCAACTGCTGAAATGGATAGAATGAAGTCCGAACTGCCTCCAGATGTAGTTGGGACTCTACAAAAATATGAGGCTCTGGGAGACTATGAAAATCCCGAGTATCTTAAGGCGGTGGAGGTTTTCTACAAGAAACACCTCTGTAGACTGGAACCATGGCCAAAGGAATTAATCTACAGTCTTGAGCACATAAGTAAGCCAGTCTATCTAACGATGAATGGACCAAACGAGTTCACGATCATGGGCAATATTCGATACTGGGATGTCACGAATCAACTTCACAAGATTCGGATACCAACTCTCGTCACTGGTGGAAAATACGACGAGGTCTCACAGAAAGTTGCTAGAGGTATTCACAGAGGAATCAAACGTTCAAAGCTCGTGACTTTTCAGAAAAGCTCACATCTCCCGATGTGGGAAGAAAGAGAGAAGTTTGTTGCGGTGGTTCGCAAGTTTCTAGACAGTGTCAAATGAACTGTTGCTTGAGATTGATTCGATACACTCCATAATTGGAGAACTCGTCCAAACTGAGCGTGCGGTCAGAGTCCTGAAAATAGCCAGTAGTGTCCAAGTTGATTTTTGACACATGTTGAGACTCGAAAAAGTGGGAGAGATTTGTGTCTCCCTACTCCGGAGGTATTTCTTTGAATGTGAGCTCCAAGGGTAGCCCTTTGTGCTTGTTGTATACAGCCGATATGCCATATATTATCGCGCCCACGACGAATACTCCAATCGTGAAACCAAATACCGAATAGTTGATCTGACCTATGAACGCCGGTCCCATGCTCGCATACGCCATCCATATCGAAATGATTATTGTCAGAATAGCAAGAATCGAGAGCACTGGGATAGGGCCAATCTTTCGTCTCACGACGTCCGGTGATTTTTCGAAGATATCCTTGCGTCTTATTGGGAATACGATCGCGGATATGCCACATATTATCTGCATAATCATCCATCCAAAAGTTATGTAAGAGAAGAATCCCATGAAGTTCGAGTATATCCACAGTATTTGGTATATCACTGCGACAATGACTGTTATGATCAATGCTATGTAAGGCGTTCCGAATCTCCGATCTACCCTAGAGATAGCTGTCGGCACCACTCTGTCAAAGGACCAAGCAAAAAGCAGCCTTACACCAATGAACATGTAAGTTAGTCCCGCTGACAGGGGCATGAAGGACCAACCCAAGAGCATGAGCGCAGCTACAGCCGGGTTTGTCGTGACATACATGAAGAGGTACGTGATGAATGGCAGCATTGGGAGCGTGTAGCTCGGGTCTCCGGTCACCGCGAGATACGATATGGCTCCTATCAAGTCTCCTCCCATGGCGTAGTATGCGGTCGCATAGGCTATCCACGTCAACAATCCGAATATGACGGCGCTACCTACTATTGCCATCAACTGTGACCGACGAACATCTTTTACTTCACCTGAAATGTAGACAGATGACGCGAAGCCTAGGAAATTGATGAAGGTGAATTGAACACCTAGCATCGTAGCTTGCATGTTAAGGCCCGGCCAGCCATTGCTGATAGCTGTCTGAATTACCGTGTTGTAGTTCATGCCACTGACTTGGTTGAAATTGGCTTGGAATCCTGCTGGACCTGCTGCTAAACAGGCTACAGCGAAGACAACTAACCCCATCAGTATCATTGCAAAGGAGACTAGGCATGCTCTAACGGCGACTTTGGCGCCAAAGGCAATTATGAGAGCAATACCCAGATAGTACAACATCGCTATTGCGAACTTGAATTCGGCAGATCCCACTAACGGAATTAGCGAGGTATTGCCGACCATCATTAGGTAGGGGGTCACGGCGAAGTCCATTATCCACGGGATCTCTGTTCCAACTAGACTCAGAATATTCAGAAACAGGAAGAAATTGATCATGAAGCCGAGTACTGGATGTAGTGTTCTACTGACCCAGACATAGTCTCCCCCTGATCTAGGCATCGAGATCGAGTAGATCGCATAGAAAAGCCCTATTATTACGGCCAATGGGATGCAGAGCAATGCGGTTAGAGGTAGATCGGTTCCAGGAAATGTTACTGACGCCCAGATTCCGTAGATGAAAACTGACATTGGCGCCATGAAGACTACGTTGTAAATCAATGCGTCTCTTCCAGATATACTCCTAACCAAACCCGACGCTTTTCTAGCGAAGACAACCTTTTCAGTTCCCATTTTTCTTCATCGCTGTAGAACATTCCTAAGGTTTTTTAAGACTTTCTACTGCCCCACCTAACTTGGTGGCTCTAGCGTTCTTCGTTGAAGATCTCGATTCGCAATGGCTAGTTGCGCGATACATCAATGACAGATACTGAATCAAGACCATATCTCAAGGAGACGGTTTGAAAACTGGATATTGGGCTTGGGTTGAACTGAGTGTGTGCGTGCATTGAAAGGCAGATAGCCCACAGCTGGGGCAACGTCTATCTGTTCTTCATCAAGATTGATTAAGAACAAATATCCGTCAGACTATCATTGTTTGATCTAAGAATCAAATGAAGAATCTTGTGTCTATCTAATGAGTGATAGAAATGAATATGGTTCATGTTGAAGGAAAGGATGCCGGGAAGATCATTGTGTATGCTCTCAGCACATGTGGATGGTGCAGGAAGACTAAGGATTTTCTAAGAGAGTTGGGCGTGAAATACGACTACGTCGATACCGACCTGCTGGTTGGAAATGAGAAAGAAGAAATCGTGAGACAAATCTCGAACTGGAATCCTAGATGTTCCTTCCCCACCTTAGTGATCAACGATCAGCACTGCATAGTGGGTTTCGACAAGGAACGGATAAAGGAGACTTTGAAGCTGTGACCCTGGATATCTTAGAGAATGATATTATCAATACGATGGATAGACTCAACAAGGAGGCGGAGGAAGGAGGATACCACTTCAATCCTGACAAGGAGTTCGTGAAGAACCTCGTCAAGGGACTTCTTACAAATGAACGAAGATATGGATACATGGCCTGTCCCTGCAGGCTTGCATCAGGAAACAAGGAGGAAGACCTCGACCTCGTTTGCCCCTGCGACTACAGAGACCAAGATCTCGTGGAATACGGCGCATGCTACTGCGCACTCTACGTAGACGATGACACGAAAGCTGGCAGAAAGGAAACAAAACCAATTCCCGATCGACGCCCTCCTTTCGAGAACCGTCAGAAGATGAAGCATACCAAGCAAGAAGTCTCGAACAGTGGAATGAGAGTTGTCGGGTTGGCCTATCCGGTGTGGCGCTGCAAGGTATGTGGCTATCTCTGCGCTAGAGAGAATCCTCCGCTAGTGTGTCCTATATGCAAGGCAAAGAACGATAGATTCGAGAGGTTCATCTGAACCGCGAGTGATTGAGACATATACCATCATCACGGAATCATTCCATACACGACCTATTATTGACTTAGACATGACTCATCCGATTTCAACAATTGCAGAGAAATAGAGGATAAAAGAGAGAAAATAATTGAATGTCATAACGATTGTCAACCTATTGGGTCTTGTCAACCACTTCGGCTTTGGGAGAATTGGTTTTGACAGAGTCTATTCCATTCTTGCATCCATCTTTTGATTCATAAGCTTCACTGGATGCGATAGTCTCTCCGTTTGGTGCGACTAGTCTGAATCTGAATTTTCCGGCTTTGTCTTTATACATTTCAAATTTTGCTGGCATAATGATTCACCTCCGTGTCACACGTAAATCCCTCAAGAAAAGACTATGATACTCAAGACATGCGGCTATAAAAAAGAATCATTTGGCCAAGCGAAATGTCAGTTTTCCTTGAATTGCAGACAGATCTACACCTTTATCCAGATGAGTATGCTGGCAAACTCTCATTACGCGTAGATCCCGCATGATCATGATATGTGACTTGCCAGTGCGGTGCCCATGCAAGTGCAAATAGATCTATCTGAATACCGTTTCGGACTGGTCTTACAGATGCAGTCTCGAACTTACTTGTAGCTTCTTCCCAACGTTCGCTTATTGCGGATGCTTGATCCTGCAGCTCTCGTTTTAGTTCTTCCATCTCGCGTTGCAGATCTTTCATATTCTCCTTTTCTTGTTCCACGCGCATGCCAGTTGATCGACTTTGGCGGTATTTGCTGAGTGTTGTTGAAGCTGCGCGTATGGAACGGCGACCTAGCAACATTCCTAGTACTGATTCTCCTGCCGAGACCATGACTTCTCTTTTGCGCGCCTCGGTCTCAGCTTGTTTTCTAGCAATGGACTGATCTAGGCGGCGTAGTTGATCGTCAATTCTTTGAAGGCGCTGCGCATAGCATTCATTAAGTTTATCCACTTCTGCATCTCTTTGCTCACGTGCAAGTTGTTTGAGGCGTAACTGGAAATCGCGTTCATTCTCTTTTGGTTCCGAATAGCGGTTAAGAATGGGGCTGTAAAGTAGGTTGAGAGAACGGGTTCGGTATAGATAATCGATGAGATCCCTTCTCATTGAGTTGATCTGCATTTCGGTAACCAACTCAGGTAGAGTGCTGAAACGAGCTTCAGGCTCTGCGCGGTCAACGAGCTGTTCCTGCTTGAGTCCAAGAGGAACAGCCTGTTCCCAAGGAATCACTTTGGTGCCTATAGGTGTCTGAGCCAAAAGAGCGAAACTCTCCTGTTCATTGACGCCCCTTCGCATATCTAGAAAGCTGATGCGCCCCATTCCTAGGATAGTGGGTTGGTAGACTAGATTACGGCTCTGGACCTCAAGGGGTCCTCCCTCTCGCTTCTCGATAATCGATAGGACTTCCTCCACGCTTTTGCCTGTGGGTATGTAGACTTGTCTGACCTCAGGCGAAATAGCAGGAGGAGACATCGAGATGAGTTGTTCTGAAGTTCCTGAAGATATTGTTGAGAATACTGGAGATTTCGCAATTGGCAATGCGGCTTGAACTTCGGCATGTCGATCACTCATCAATTCCTGCACTTGGTTGCGAGCCAAGGGTCCCCGCAGGTAACTCATAGCCCAACGTGTCTGAAAAACGATCGGTGACTCATCATGAACATTATGCAACAAGAAAACACGGTTTGCCAAAGAAGAGATGATTCGACTAAGAGCATCTCGCTTCAGAGCCTGGCCAGCCACCAAGGAGGCGCTTTCAAGTCCGTCCAGCACGCGCATCTTGTCTCGTTCAGTCTGAAGTCGACCTATGAACCATGTACCAGTGTTGGTAAGGCC
>CAYXJU010000028.1:0-12371 GCA_964464765.1 uncultured Candidatus Bathyarchaeia archaeon
ACTAGTTGAACGGAAAGTCCTATCTCCGCTAAATGACATAGGGAGATTCGAGAGAATCTTGCCTAGTTGATTGCACGTTGTCTCTTCGTCAAATTTCTAGGTTATCTGCATCTATCTCCGGAGTTTCATCTAACCATTGAAATGCCTTGTAGACCAGAACAAGAATGAATGTGACAATGATGAATGTTAGAAGACCGCTGAGGCAATTGCATTTCTTTTTCTCTTTCAAACGTTCCGCCTTGTTGCATTTGTTTCTTGACAAGGGAATCATTCTGGTATATAAGAAGTATAAGATAATAAGGATCAAACCAAAAATTATGTTGCTACTTGTCAAAAAAGTCAGACAATCATATCAATTATGACCAGTCGGCATGCTCAACCTCAACTAATCACTGGAGTGAATGAATGTGAAGTTGAATTCCAGAACTGTTGCTTTCGTGGCTACCATGAGCGCGCTATCAAATGTGCTGGGGCTGCTGGTTGTTCCCATGGGAGTTGTCAACATTCATTTTTCGCAAATTCCAGTGATTCTCTCAGGACTTGGCGTGGGTCCAGTCTCTGGAGCTTTTGTAGGATTCTTTGGATTCATGATATCCGCTTTCAGACTTCCCAGACCAAACCTTTACATTCTGGGGGGAAATGCGATCCTTGGTTTCTTCACAGGTGTATTCTGCTCAAGGACGTGCAGAATGAAAGCACGACCGATAGTTCCACAGGCGATAGCGGTTCTCGCGGCATATCTTGTGCAAGCTCCATACGTATTTCTCACCGACGTTTACCTGATGGCTATCCCAGTTCCAGTAGTCTTGACGCTAATGGGAGTGCTTCTATTAGAGGATCTGATAAGTGTCCTCATCTGTCATACGATACTTTATCGCATCAATATTCGAGAAATTGTCCTGCAATCATGAGGCCAACTTGAGGCCTTGCCTGTCTTGACTTGAGGTTTTGCACACCTTCAGTCTCCGAAAAGCCTCTTCAGGTGTGTCCACGTCGATGACCAGACTCTCGAATGGACATGTAGAGGTCTGAGTTCTATTCAATATCTTTGTAACAATTTTCTCATATTCCAGTGGAACCTGAAATCTCTTCAAAGTGGTCAAAGCATCTTCGCTAGCTACAGATGCGAACACAGAACTAATTTCTGAATATACGAATAGCATGGCCGCTGCCTTGCCCAGAATTCTATCCGCGGCAGACGCTCCCCTGAAACGTAATCGGTCTTCATCAATAGCCTGAACAAGTGCAGTTATCCCAGGCATTCTACTTTGGAATAGCGTCTCACCATCCTTGACGATAGATAGAGCGAACCTCTTCTCCTTCACATCTTTTTTCGCAATATCTATGTCAGAAGACCTGCGAGGATTCATTTCCTGACCTCTAGCTAGATCTTTCCTCGATCCCCTAAGATAGGTTCACTGATCAAAAACACTGATTCCACGGCACGGAAGCATTTGAACCTATCGAGCACATGTTTATCTAACCAAATCGTTGGTTTCTTCTTGCGAACTCATGTTATTCACTAATAGCTGATGATTGGGAGACTGATTTTGGTTTGAGCATAGCCGTGCAAATTTCCAATCTTACTAAACGTTTTGGTAATCTCGTCGCGGTCGACCGAATAAATTTGGACATACAGTCAGATGAGATCTTCGGATTACTTGGCCCAAACGGTTCTGGAAAAACGACTCTGATTCGCATGCTGACAACAATACTGCAACCTACTGATGGCACGGCTAAAGTTGCAGGTTACGACATACGTAAGAATCCGACCGAAGTCCGCGAAAGCATAGGCGTAGTCTCACAAGCCATGACATTGGACATTGAGCTAACCGCATGGGAGAACATGGATCTCTATGCAAAATATTACAACGTACCAAGGGAGATACGCAGCACCAGAATACGAGAACTACTGAAAGTTGTCGGGCTGGCTGAAAGAGCAAACTTCACAGTAGGCAGTTTTTCGGGTGGAATGAAGAGACGGCTCGAACTCATAAGATCGCTCGTTCATCATCCTAAGATCCTGTTTTTGGATGAGCCTACAACCGGACTGGATCCCCAAGCTAGGAACGCTGTCTGGGAGTATTTGAAGAAGATTCACAAAGAGGAACAGATCACTATGGTGATAACCACACACTATCTTGATGAAGCCGAGGTTCTTTGTAATAAGGTGGGTATCGTTGACTTTGGTAAACTTGTGGAAGTGGGCACACCGAATGAATTGAAAAGAAAGATTATGGGAGGAGATGTTGTCGAAGCAGAATTCTCAACGTTACCAGATGAAGCATTCAACGAGCTTGAGAGTTCCGATTTCGTAGTGAAGTTGAATAAACGGGACAACACTCTCACGATCCTAGCGAAGAACGGTGCTGAAGCGGTTCCGAAGATCATTGAACTTGTGAACGCTAAAGGTGGAAAGATTCGCTCCGTTACTTTGCGTGAGCCCACGCTCGACGACGTATTCTTGCATTATACTGGACGAAGCATACGAGAGGATACAGTTGTTACGAAGAAGAAGTTTGTTAGTACTTGGGCGGCGATGAGACGATGAAAGGCGCAATCTGGGTTTGTGAAAGGGATCTGCGAAAATTCGTCAGGCAACCTTTCGTTATGATGTCTGCACTGGTCGCACCGTTCCTTATGCTTGTCCTTCTAGGAAATGCTTTCGGTGGATCAATCACGCATGTACCCGTGGCGGTTGTTCGATACAGCCAAGGCAAGTACTCGTCAGCTTATCTTGATATTCTGAGAACGGAACAAAGTTGCGCATTAGGCGGCCGCGTGAGCTGTGGCAACACATTTCATTTAATCGATGCACCAGACTTGGAAACGGCTGAACAAATGCTCAAGCAGGGAAATGTGAAAGCGATAGTCTACATACCGAATACTTTCGACGGCACTCTGAGCAACGACGGTAACGGGATAGTGACGATTTACTTGGACAACACAGATCCTTTAAGCGCCCAAGCTGCATCGGGCGGTTTCACGAATGCAGCCAACCAAGTATCTGCTCAGATACAAACCGTAACTGGTCACCAGCCCAATTTTGAGATTGACCTAGCTGACTTCTATCGAGGAGTAGAATACGTTGAATTCATGGCCCCCGGTTCCATTGTTCAATCCATATTCGTGGCATCGATAATCGGCGGAGGAATTTCAATCCTATTCGACAAACAACGTGGCGTAATCGAAGGGTATCTGACAACTCCACTCAAGCAATATGAAATCGTTGTTGGCGTCCTCCTTGCGGGGGTCGTCAAGGCACTGTTTTCTTCACTCACGATGCTATTCCTAGCCATGGCCATCGCTGGTGTTCGACCAATGACGGGCGTAACGGGCTTCCTGTTGATGCTCTTTACAATCTTTCTGACCGGCCTTGGCGTGATTTCAATGATGACCGCTTTCGCTGTGAGAGCTCCTGCACCTGAAGTCTACCAGTTTTCCGCTTTTCCAATCAATCTCGTTTTGTACTTCACGAGTGGAGCAATCTATCCGATTGAAGGATTTCCAGAGTGGATGAGAAGAATCACGGTCGTTAATCCTGAGGCGTATGCTGTTCACGCTCTTCGTTTGATCATGTACAAGGGAGCAAATCTCGCCGCTATCGCGGGCGATCTTGCGTTTCTAGCAGTATTCACGGGGATCATGGTCATCATAGCAACCCTAGCTTTCAAGCGAGCCCTGTAGAAGAAGTGGCGCTAGTTATGAGACTCGTGTAGCAAGATCATGTGAGAGAAAAAGTATGTGCCATTATCCAAGGATAGACTTAAATCTCATTCTGTCACGACAACGATAAAGCTGAGTGAAGAGTGATCGTGTTGAGAGCTAGGAATTGCCTTTTTGCTTTCGCTGTTTGTTTGCTGATGGCTGTTGGTTCTTTGCATTACATCGCCTCGGTTAATGCCATCGGCGTTGCGAACGTTGTGGTTACAGACGTTTATTGGGGCACCATCAAAGGGAGCCCCGAAAACCCACATCCAGGAGATGTCAACGTTCAACTTTCGATAGAATTGACGAATGTGGGTGATGATGTGGCAAGAAGTGTCAACCTGGTACTTCCACTCCAAAGACCTCTCATGCAGAATTACACTGGTCTTGACGGAAAAGAACATTCGAGAACTTCCATTTCGCAAGTCGTGGGAGACATTCCAGCAGGTCAGCTACGCACAATTCTATTCACGGTTAGTATCGACGCAAATGCAAAGGAAGACAACTATCAATATGACCTCGGAGTATCATACAAGTCAGCAAGAGAACTCCAGCAGATCAACAAGTCCGTCACGATCTACGTTCCAATTTGGTGGGGTGACCTGCGCATTGAAGACGTCTCCACCGCACCATTGAAAGTTTACCCGGACAGCAAACAAGTAGAGGTTAAGGTTAGACTTCGAAACTCAGGGAGTGGCGCTGTTAGCAATGTTCAACTCTACTTAGAGTTGACACCACCTTTCGCAGTATCATCGAGCGGTTCTGATCGACTGTTCGTTGGTAATGTTCCTGCTGGAGAGGCCTATGAGGCAGACTTTGTAGTTGATGTCCAAGAGAATGCGACCTTCGGTCAGTATTCTTTGATCTTAAGTGAAGACAGAAATGGAAGGAGAGCGCCCATTGGCGAAGTCCCACTCTATGTAGCTGAAAAAGTCAGATTCGAAATATTGAGTGTAACCCCTAAGGACGTGTATATTGGAGAGACAGGGATCGTCATACAAGTTGAACTGAAGAATGCAGGTTCCGTAAAGGCGGATTCTGTGAGAGTCCAACTAAAGGTTGGCAACTTCTTCTCCGGGACCTTGACAGATTTCCTCGGGACGATGCTTGCGGGCGAGGCGAAAGTCGCCTTCTTCACGGTCGACATAGACGCCAAGGCTCAACCTGGACAGTATGCAATCGATCTAAGACTAGATTGGACACAAGAGGACAATTCACTGGATCATACATCATCGATTTCTCTTAATGTTCAAGCAGCGCCTTTTCCAGTAGTGCCTGTTGTCGCTGCGATCGCCGTAATCGCTGGCGTGGGATACTTCCTTTACAGAAAGCGCTTCAAAAAGCCTCAAGCCACAGCGAAATGAAAGATATTTCCCTCTTTTGGGCTGGTGCGGAGGATATTTTGCTACGAAAATCAGCTGCCACCATCCTCATGGTAGCATTAGTGATAAGCATACTCCCCCCAGCATTTGCACATACAACGATCGGAGACTTGACAGGTTCAGCACCGTACAGAGAGAGCGACCACGAACTTAACAAGGGACATGTTCCTGGACCGCTGGGGTACGTCTGGCCTGGCGGAGGCTTAAACAACTACTCAGGTATCGTGTCGTATCCTCCGGGATATCAATCGCCTTTCGAAACTTTCGAGCAACCACTGCAACTGGCCGCAAACTCATACGCTCCTGAAGGAGCAATTCTAACATCAACGTCCGATCACGACAGCGTGGGCGATATGATTTTCGCAATAAGCCTTAATCATCCGTCTGAGGCTCTTGGGTCTCTACCTGATGGAAAAAGTGATTTCCTCTATAGAACGATCGCGCTCTATATTCCGGCGCCCATGTTTGACAAGACAGGCACGCTTCTTCAGGACGGATTCGAGCCAGCCACAGGAATAGACTGGGATCAGGGAGAGAACACAAACATAGTAACAACCATGACTGACAACTACGGAAGCATATTTGTGACTAGAGCGGACAAGAATGATCCATTCGGACCGGGTTCTTGGATAGTATTCATTTCTCCGAGCAGCGGAATAAACTTCACAGAGGCTCATCAGTGGTCTGAGTGGCATTACATTCGCATTAACCAGATGAAAGCCCCTTTTGTCGCTGGCAGATACTTCTTCAAGATGTTTCTTAACAACTCATATCCGGTTCGCAGCTCTAGCTCTTCTAACCCCATTTCCGCCACGATGCCAATGGAAAATTGGCCGGGTCTTCTCGTTAAAGGCGAGGTTGATCCCGGAATAATTTGGGGCACCGTGAGACATGGTGATTTAGGCAACAGCATTCTGTATGGTCGTCCAATCAATCTTTCCGGGAGAGTCAGGGCTGCTGGGTTTGCATTGAACCCTATAACAGGAGAGTTGACCGGGCGAGCTGTAGAGGCGCATGGATACTTCAACGCCTCAGCTCAAGGGCACTTTGAAGTAGAAGGCGTAGCCCCAGGCGTCTACGAACTTTTCGCTTCAGCCGCTGGTTACCCGGAGCAGAAAATTGCCGAGAACGTGAAGATAGTTCGTGGTCAGTCTCTCAGGTTAGATGCTTACCTGAAAGCCGGACCTGAAGTTCGGGGGGAAGTTTTTTCGAAGGAGAAGTTTGGTTTGGTTTCATGGCCTGGTCAGCGTCCCGTGAGTGTTGTAATCTACGACAGCGATACATACGATTGGGATAGTATAGTTGCACGCTCCCCGACAAACATGACGCATGCGCCCTTCACAAGTTACGTTGCGGGGAATGTGATCTACGACCCAACGAGTACATCACTCGCAACCCCAAATTCTCCGAAGAAGGTTGCATTTTCTTGGGAGGGCCCAGGAGGTATCCCAGCAATCTCTTGGGTCGGATCAAGCTCTACCAGTGACGCTTCTCCCAAGGATCCATTCGGTTTGTTCAATGGTGTTGGACCCGCTCAATTTTGGTGGATAGATCCAGATGGCACGTATACGAATGGCGGTGGCCCGAGCAATTTCCGCTATCAATTTGGAATCAAAGGATTCTATGGTGTTCCGACAAAGATGTCGGGAATGGTTCCGCAAGTTTTTGCAGCCTGGACAGACAGCCTCAGTCCCGGAAGATATTATGTTCGAGTATTTGTGAACGGCTACATTCAAACAACCATTGATGGAACAACACTTGTCGACTATTCCTTCGCAATACCCGACATAGGCTACGGTCGCGACATCTCCCTTCCAATAGATATTTGGCGATCATCAACGATAAACGTGACAGTTCATTTTCACGATTTACCTGGAACCATTGACGACTCAACTGTAAAAGGTCCGGACCCCAACAGGTTCCTTGTAGCTGAAGCATTTGGCATAGACGGATCACTAGCAGCATTCAATTTCACTCAGGTGTCTTCGACGGAAAGATCCATTTCAGTACTTTTGAATGGGTTGGGGATGGCAGGACCAATGAAAACGGATCCAACAGCACTAATACAGGGTGGATTATCGCGGGTGAATCTGAAGTACTCCCTTGCAAGATATCGTAATCAAGCTACTATCCCGATTTACGGAGAATCCACAATTCCTATGTATGATTACGGACTCTACACGGATACATACACGATTCGAGTTTTCATGCGTGGATTCATCCAAGCGTTTCCTCCGGCAACAGATTTTAGCGAGTTCGACCAACCACTGACTGTAAGCATTTCGATTGGCACATCCGTTTCAACAGTTAGCACTCACATGTATCGTGGCTGCAGCATCAACGCCACCGTGTATTCTGTTGACTGGCAAACTCCTTCTGTTCAAAGAAATTGGGTCTGGAACAAGGCTTCCACGAGTGTACTAGTCTATGACATTGCCTCAAATGCATTCGTAGATGTAATCTATTCTTGGAACGCGATAATCAATCAGTGGACAATACCAGCTCAGAACTCTGAAACTAGTACGCTACCATGGATGAGTTGGAAGAGCGATTTTGGTGCTGGAGCAAGTTATCTGGTTACAAATGGCTCGACCCTCGTTGATAGACTCGGGCCTGATTTGCCAAGTTTCATCTCGGATGACCCATCGGAGGCGATGAGTACCACGGTATTCTATGAAGAGAACTTCCATGTCGGTTTCCTCTACAGTTCCGATTCCTACAGGGCGTCATCTTTTCGTTCCAATCTTGCAATCTACCCTGGGGTCTACGCGCTCAACGTGTGGACGTACGGGTATGTTCAGGAGAACGTTGCGACTTTGGGTGATCTTGGAAACGTCCATGTTTCAGTAGGATCACTGGGATCTCAAGCAGACGCCAATATTCGAGTATTCATCGGTGTGAATTTCACAATCACTATGATCTTCAAACAGGAAGGGATCTTCTCAAGAGTCCCCTTCAACACTTCTGTGAGAATTCGCGTCTTTGACGAGGGTGACACACTCATAGCGGCTGCGACTTTGTCATCAGATGCTGGAACGCTTGTTCCATCATCAAACGCAGGTTTCTTCAGTGATAAACTCGTGATGGACGATTCTTACAAACTCTTGCGTCATGCAATTCCCGCTGGAACACAAACGCTGAACTACATCTCTCTAGCGGGACTCTTCAGCTATGTGGAACCAAGCACTGGAGGTGCAGGAGTCCAGAGCGCCACCCTCTTCTCCCCTGATCATGGAATCTGGGGTCGTTCGACTCATGATGGATCATACGTAGGCTCTTGGAGGATCATGGTTGATTTTGTGAATTGGTATTCGCCTTCAGCATTCTATCCGCCAGTGCCCGCTTTGCTGCAGGGCGAGTCTCCATCACCAACGTATTTCCCATATAATCATCTGGGACCGTTTCGACAACAAGGATACACCGGCATACCGAACGCGGCGTTGGGTGGAGAGGCCTCGGTCGAGTTTGAATTGGACCTCAGAAGCTACGTGCAAGGCGTTGTCTATGGTATTGACTGGAATGACGCCGCTAGAACAATTAGTTGGGCGTCTGTTGAACTGAAGACTGACGAGGCCGAGTATCGTTGGTACACTTGGGACGGCTGGTTTGACGGATATCTTGATCCTGGCGACTATAGGGTTACCGTGAGCGAATGGACCATACAAAATGAAGGCCACAATTCCTACCAGTTCGACTTGAACGCGGGAACTGGACAAGTCAATAGAGCATTTTCGATTACGCTATTCCAAACGGGTATACCTATCCCAGAGTTTACGCCATTTTGCATTGTCTCGATCGGTATCATAGCCATGCTTGCGGTGAAAAGATTCAAGACCACTCGAAACATCGATGGCGACCGTGATCTTACATAGTTCTCTTCGCCAGCAGAGTGGCGATTGGAAGCAAGATGAGGCTGCTCACGAGCAAAACAAGTATGTCAATAGCTATTGCGTCGAAACCCACACCTAGATAGATGACGCGTCTAATCGCATCATTTCCGTAGGTCCATGGCAGCGAGTATGCCAGCGCTCGCCCGCCTGGAGGAAGTGTTACGGCTGATGAAATCGCCCCCGAAAGTTGGAAAAGCGGAAAAGTCAGAGCGATTTCCAGAATTGTCAACGTTGAAGAACTGCGAATTCTTGAAGATATCACCAATCCTAAGGATAGAGTGAAAATAGCAATAAGACTGGTCGTCAAGTATACGAGGAATATGTTTCCACGTATGACTAGACCCGAAAGCGTGAATATGATTAGCATGAGTGAAGTCCGAACTGCGTTGAGAATCACCGTCGAAGACATCTTACCCAAGTAAATTGAAAACATGTTGATCGGAGTAAGCACCAAGCGTGGGAACGTACCTCGTTCGCGTTCTCGACTTATAGCGTTCACGATATCATCGAAAGCACCGAGTATGGTAATCATTCCAAGCATACCTGGCAGGAATGGATCACCGCTTGGAGGACGACCTGAGATAGGCCTGACGATCACATCGACAGGCGCGACTTTGAATCCAGATAACGCGCCAGTATATCCCGCTTGAGAAGCCTCATCCAACATTGCTTGTATGCTGCTGCTCAAAGCCGCGTCAACTAGGAATGGTGCAGTAAGCTTTGAGTTGTCGGTTTGTAGGATAACGTAAGTGCGCCCGCTACCGAGGAGAGCTTGGCCGAAACCTTTGGGAATGATTACTGCTCCTGTTGCAATACCTGATTGAACCGCTTGCACAGCTTGTTGATCAGTTTGAACGAACTGGTTGACTCGAATCAAAGGAGAGGTTGTAAGCTTGTCCAAGAGAACTTTTGATACTGGTGAACCATCCAGGTCAGCTACGACAACGGGTATATTGTAGCTGGATGCGCCGAAGGCTTGGCTTATTACAACAAAAATTGAAATCAAGAGAATCGGAAACATTATCGTTAAGGCCAAAGAAACTGGGTCACGAGAGAGCTGCCTCAATTCTTTGACTGTGACGGTGAAGGAGTCACGAATAACTTCTTTCATATCACAAGCCTCTCTCGCGACAACCTGAGAGCAAAGTAAGCAATGCCATAGAAGGCTGCGACTGCAACAACAACGAGCATCAACTGGTTGGTCATAGTCCAAAGGGGTTGTCCGATAAGTATCGCACGTCTAAGAATCTCGATGCCGTATGCCCAAGGTAACGCGTAGGAGATGCTCCTTGAAACGCCTCTAAGGAGTTCTCTGTCTATGATGAACCCGCTGAACGCGAACAAAAATAGCACCATGAAGAACTCCACAATTATGACGGCTCTGACTCCGAGCCCCAACGCGGAAATTATGAAACCAAAACCCATTGTCAACAATGCCATAAGAAGTGACAACGCCATAATTGTCAGCAGATCAGTGTTAGGTCTTGCTCCATATGCATAAACAGCAATCCCACACACAATGAGTGTACGCGCGGCATTTAGAACCAGATCATAGAAGGTTTTTCCTGTGATTATGGCGCCAAGGCCTATGGGACTCACGGCTAGACGAGCATAAGTTCCATCTTCAGAGTCTCTGGAAAAACCTCCTGCAATCTCGTAAAATGTCGCGAAGACTATGACTAAACCGAGAATAACAGTTAAGCCGACATCAAAACCTGAGAATTTGACTCCTCTTCTCACAACTTCTACCGGAGACGAAACACCTACCCGAACTGGTTGAATGTCCAGTCTGGGATTGAAATCTTGAAGGTTGTCAAGCAGACTTCCTTGAATCGCACTGCCTAATTCACTGACGCTATCGTCCACGTAAACAATGATGTGCCCAACTTGATCGCTTAACAGTCTGTCTTGAAATCCTTTGGGCACGACAATTACTGCAAAAATCTTTCCATTTCCCAATTCTGCCATGGCGTTCTCTTCTCTGTATCCTTGAATTAACTGGTCAAAGTCTCCGGAACGTGCAAGTATCGCATATACACGACCTGAAGCAACCGTGAGATCATCATCAATGAAAGCCATAGGAATCTTAGACGTCACCGAGTAACTTGTTCCCGCTCCCCCACTTCCTGCTCCAAGAGCACCAGTGAAAAAAAATGGAATGACAAAGAGCGAGAGAAGTATTGCTGTACGGTTGCGTCTCAGGACACGAAATTCGTTAATAGTGACCGCGAAAGTGTCCTTGAGAAATTTCGACGTTGACATTGTGCAATAGACCCTTACTTCGTTCGGTCTTTTCCATTCTGTTTACTCAAATCATTCTTCCCAAGAATCCGGTCAATCTCATCTTCGCCACCAGTTAGCTTGATGAAAGCTTCTTCCAGCGTGGGCTCCTGAGTGTTGATAGCCTTTATCTTAACCCCCTCCGACAGAAGGATCCTCGTAATCTTCTCCGTGAGTTCATCATCTTTCTCGCAGCTGATTCTCAGAAACGGTGGTTCGTATCTGACATTGCAGATGTCCTCGACATTACGAATTTTATCGATATTCTCTTGAGAAAGGTTCGGTGCTTCAATCTCCATTTCTGAGAGATCACTGACTTTTCGTTTCAAATCACGCGGAGACCCTATCTGAATCATCCTTCCTCCATATACGATCCCTATGCGATCACAGATCTTCTCTGGCTCTGTCATATAGTGAGTTGTCCACACGACTGTCACACCCTGATTGCAAAGGTTTCTTGTGAAATCTCGAAGGGCTGATGCGGATTGTGGATCCAAGCCAGAAGTAACCTCATCCAAGAACAGTATCTTGGGCCTGTGAAGAATTGCTGCGCATATCAACGCCTTCTTAGTCCATCCAGACGAAAGCGCTCTGACCTGTCGTTTTGCCTTCTCCCTAAAATCAAACATTTCCAGCAATTCCTTGACCCTTTCATCTGCCTCTTCCCTCGAAAGATCGTACAGTCTGCTAAGAAACTTCAAGTTCTCCTCGATCGACAGATCTTTGTAAAGCATTACCCCTTCCGATACGACACCTATCTGTCGCCTAACCTCGGCTGGTTCTCTTACAAGGTCGTGTCCTGCGATAGTTGCTGTTCCTCTAGTAGGTTCGAGAAGAGTGCAGAGCATACGTACCGTCGTGGTCTTTCCGGCGCCGTTGGGTCCAAGCAGTCCGAAAAGTTCGCCCGTTCTAACATCGAAGTTCAAGCCATCTACGGCTGTAGAACGGCCGAAGAGCTTCGTGAGATCATGAGTCTCAATTGCTTTTTCAGACATAGAGCCTCATCGTCGCTTGCGAGAACCTGTCACAAGTGTCGCCTAAGAGGTTTTTGTGTTTATACAAACCAATGGCCTCCATGGATACGTGAGGGAATTATGAATGACTCTGATAG
>CAYXJU010000029.1:0-12277 GCA_964464765.1 uncultured Candidatus Bathyarchaeia archaeon
ATTGCAAAGGACTTAAGGGAAAGAGGGTTGAAATGATGGCCAGACCTGATCGAAACTCATGTCAGTGAATGGTTGAAGATTTAGTTTGAAGATGATTTCGAAAAACGGAGTTCTCCTCTGTCTTCTTCTGTTTGTTGCTTTTACTCTGTTAGCCGGTCGATTCACTCCCATACTCTCGACAAAGTGCATGTATATTCAGTCACTTGATGAATCATCCACCCAAACTGGCAGCTCCAACCTTCACGTGGCATCCTACCATGCCAAGGGTGGAGTGAGCTCGGTTTCAATGTCTCGAGATGGAAAACGTGTGGCGGTTTCAGGCGTTGGATTTGTTTCCTTGTTGAGTGATGATGCATCTGCGTTGTGGACGTTTGAAACTAATGATATTGTTAATTCTGTATGTGTTTCTGGCGATGGGGCGTACGTGGTCGCTGGCACAGAGGGATCCAAGATATACCTGTTCGATGGAAGTGATGGACGAGTCCTTTGGACATTTAGAACTGAGGGACCCGTTCTGTCGATACGGATCTCAAGCAATGGGCGATATGTAGTGGCGGGGATATTCGAAGGAAACGTATACCTCTTGGAAAGGGAAGGTGGTGGGCTGAGGTGGACTTACGGAGCGGGGAATATTTCAGCAATACTCTCAGTGGCAATATCAGATGATGGAAGCCGAATCGTTGCAGGAAGCTCTAACAACAAAATAGTTCTGCTCTCAGCTGAAAGCTCGATGCCAATCTGGGAATATGAAACTGGAGACTACGTTCGCTCGGTTGCCATATCGTCCGATGGAAAATATCTCGCAGTTGGAACGAACGACTGGTATATCCACCTCTTCTCTTCAAGCGAATCGAGGCCTTTATGGAGCTACAAGACCATGGGACCCGTTCGATCAGTATCAATCTCTTCAAGTGGTGACCAAGTTGCCTGCGGAAGCTATGATGGCAAGATATACTGTTATGAAAGGTCCAGTGGCACACCGAAATGGACCTATGATACTGGCGACATGGTACTCTCGGTTTCACTTTCCAATGACGGCAGATTCCTATCGGCAGGGGGCGCCAGCATGGAAACGTATCTTCTAGACGTTCAGAACGGAAACCTAGTCTATCGACACAAGGCGGATTTCTTGATAAATTCCACTTCTATTTCTGGAAGCGGTTCAATGATGGCTATCGGGGGTGACGCGACTGTCAAAATACTATGGAATCATGATCATGAAGGCCCCGCCTCTTTTGATTCAAGCAATCAGGTGTTACTGGGCATATCCGCTGGTGTTCTAGCTGTGATCATTGTATTGCTGTTGGTTAGAAGAAAGTTGAAGCGAACATAGCATCGTATGCTAGAGAGATAGAAAGGATCGAAGTGACATGGTGCTAGTGCTAAGCAGACGCGATTACGCAGAGATCGTCGCTCACTCAAAAGAGGTCTATCCAATAGAAGCATGCGGTCTCCTTGTTGGTGTGAAAAGGTCTGGAAAGAAGGTTGTGTTAGAAGTTCGCAAGACTGTCAATGTTCTGAATTCATCCTCTGGGTATGAGGTTGACCCTGAAACTGAACTTCAAGTGTTCATGGACGCTGAGAAGAAATCTTTTGAAGTGGTTGGAATCTATCATAGTCACCCCTTCTGGGCTGCGAGGCCGTCCAGTATCGACTCAAGCCTAGCCTTCTTTGAAAATGTCTCATACGTGATCTATTCAATTGCAGAGGATTCGCTTGCCTCTTACACTTGGAACGGATCGGTATTTGAACCAGAAGAGACTGAGATACAATAGAAATCCGTCGTAAACTGGTACCGAAGCTGGAACCTATCGTAAAACAGAAATCTGGTATGATTGATCTCTTAGAGGGTATGAGAGATGTTAGAAGACACGCGAGAATTGATGAGAAAACTGGGATTCTCAGAGGGCGAGACTTCCATATACCTTACATTGCTCTCAAGCACGCAAGCGATTCCAATCGACAGAATCCTCGATAATTCGGGCATGTCAACGTCGTTGGCGGAGGAGGCCATAAGGACACTCGCCGAGAGAGGGGCTGTACGAACTGTCAGTAATGCTCTGGAAGCAGTTGACCCTAACGTGATGCTGTCTCGCGTATTGGAAGAGAAGCGTATGGAGATGGAACGCGTTTTGGAGGCTTCGGAGGAAGCTGCCTCGACTCTGAGAAAACTGCTCGTACCCACGTATTCGGAAAGCAAACTCGGAATCAAACCGGAGGAGATTGTGGAACCGCTTGAGAACTTGGAGAAGATGGAACTCCAGACTGTCAAGATAATTTCGAACGCGCAAAAAGAGATCAAGATTTTCGCGGAATCCTTCGGATGGTACGAGAAGGTTAGAGAAGAACTGTTCAAGTCCCATGACAGAGGCGTGAAGACGCATGTTCTTATGCTTGTAATTGACGAGTACGCTAAGAAACGTGCCCGTGAACTTGAGTCTCTTGGAGTTCAGGTCAGACATTGTATTGAGGAATGGTACCCTGTCCGAGGAACACTGGTTGATGAGAACGAGCTTGTGTTTCTGATATGGGCCACCAAGAAGACAGGAACACAGCACCCCGCGTTCTATCGTCCCCACTATACCAAGAACGCAGGACTGATAAGGATCTTCTCAGACGCCTTCAAGACAAGATGGCAAGAAAGCAGCGCAAGAACTATCGTCTAGAACAACCCAAAACTCTTGGCGTCAGACCAATAGCTCTATACGCTTTCGCGATGTTCTTCAATACATTCTTCAATCTTGTTTCATCTGTCACGAAAAACAAATGGCTAACGCATTTACAGTCTGAACACCCAAAGCCAACAATTGGAGTCCCATCCAACTGCGTCTCCAATTGTGATGCCAACCTACATTCCAACTTCTTCCTTGACTGAGAGTACACGACTTCCCTAACAGCCACTCCTCTCATTTTCAGAAGATAGTCTATATGCCAGAAAAGTTTCTTCCGTTTTCTCAAATGTCTAGCTATTCGTAACTCCAGTGATTGATTAGACGGTCCCATAGCCGACCCTGCGTAGAGATAGAGCCCCTTTGGAAGACTGAAACTCATCTTGTCGGTACGGACAACCAAGTCAACTGATGCATCAACCACAAGCGTGTAGATACCTTTCATTTCGATTTGTGCACCGTGCATCTTTGCAAAAGACTTGAGGGTACCTTTCCCAGAACAAGTCAGACTCGAAACTATTAAGATGTGGTTCAACAGAGACCTTGGTCAAGATCCCTCTGGGACGAGAACGTGAGTCATAACATCTGTGTGAAGTCAGATAACGTGCCGGAATGGAGGCTAAGAATCACGGAGATTGAATCCAGATGAAAGCAGTGATACTTGCAGGAGGATACGCTACAAGACTTAGACCCCTGAGTTTCGCCAAACCAAAGCTTCTCTTTCCAATCGCTGGAAAACCCATGCTGGAAAGAACCCTAGACACTCTTGGAAAAGGCGGCGTTGACAGCGTCATTCTCGCAGTGAACTATATGGCAGATGAACTGAAGGCACATTTTGGCTCAAGATATAGAAACATTATGATACGATATTCACGCGAGCATCAGCCACTTGGAACTGGCGGACCGATAAAACTAGCGCAGAAACTTATCGGCTCCAAAAGCACTTTTCTCGCAATGAATGGAGACATACTATTCCAAGAAGACCTATCCATGATGCTTGAGAGACATAAGAGGGAGAAAGCGATCGTAACGATAGCTCTCCATGAGGTCGTTGATACAAGCCGATTTGGCCTCGTCAAAATTGACGACGAGATGCGAGTGTCAAGTTTTGTTGAGAAACCATCGAAACAAGGTTCCGTCAAAGGATTGATCAACGCCGGAATCTACCTCATGTCACCAGCTATATTCGACTATATTCAATCATATCGTAAAGTGTCGATTGAGAGGGAAGTCTTTCCAATCTTAGCCAGAGAAGGCAGACTTCTGGGATACGAATTGAAAGGCTACTGGAAAGACATAGGAACAATCAAAGACTATCTTGAAGCAAACTTTTCATTTCTCAAAATGGAATCCCCCCGTAAACCAATTGTGGCGAGGGGAGCGAAAATTTCCAGAAACGCGATTCTCAGGCCTCCATGCATGGTCTTGAAGAAGGCGACTATTGAAGAAAAATCAATCATAGGACCTTTCACAGTCATTGGCGAAGGTTCGATTATCGAAAAATGCGCGACAGTTAGGAGATCTGTTCTGTTTAACAATGTCCACATCGGAAGATCTTCTGTGGTATCTAATTCAATCATTGGCGACAAAAGTCGATTGTCACGTGGGGTCAGGCTTATGGAAGGAACAGTGCTTGGAGCAGAGGTGTCTGTTGGAGCCGCGTTAAAGTTGAAAGGAGGCGTGAATGTGTGTCCCTACAAAGAAGTAGCAGAGGATGTATCGGGTCCAGCAAATATCTTGTAACGAAATACCATATGTACGATGTTGATTACTGTATGGACGTTTTCATATCCACATTATCCTACTAGAGGTGTGACATTGGAAGTTCAGAGACTTTTTGGAACCAATGGGGTGAGAGGCGTCGCGAATGTTGATCTCACCCCCAAATTTGCATTAGAGTTGGGCGCGTCCATAGGTACATTCTTTGATTGCGGCAAACTACTCATCGGAAGAGATGGCAGAACGAGTAGTGTGATGCTTCTCGAAGCTACTGCAGCGGGATTGATGCAGGTTGGTTGTGATGTTTTCGATATTGGATTGACACCGACTCCATGCCTACAATACGTGACACGTTCAAGTGGCATGGATGGAGGCGTCATGATAACGGCTAGTCACAATCCACCGGAGTACAATGGGATCAAAGTCATCGACAGAGATGGAATTGAACTGGAACGGGAAAAAGAGATTGAGATCGAGAGAATTTATGCTACCAATAGTTGGAAGCCCAAGGACTGGAAGACCCTTGGATGCAGAGCATTCAGATCAGGCGCCGTGGATGAGTACAAGGAAGCAATAAAACAACACGTATCCCAGAACCAAATCAGCACAGCCTCATTGAAGGTTGTGGTAGATCCCGGAAATGGCGTCGGTTCACTTGTAACTCCATATCTTCTACGTGAACTCGGTTGCAGAGTGTACACAATAAATGCAAATGTTGATGGCGAATTTCCCGGTAGGCCACCCGAACCTGCTATAGGAAATCTAACCACACTCTGCGCTGCTGTGAAAGCCTTCGGAGCAGACTTGGGTGTAGCTCATGATGGAGACGCAGACCGAGCTGTGTTCGTGGACGAGACTGGCACAGCGCACTGGGGAGACAAGAGCGTAGCCTTAGTCGAGAAATACTTCCTCCTTGAGAACAAAGGCGAAACCATAGTGACCCCCGTGAGTTCGTCAATGGGTGTTGAGGAAATAGCTGAAGCCTATGGAGGAAAAGTTGTGTGGACCCGTGTGGGGAGCATCAATGTTTCCAGAACGATGACAAAGATCGGTGCGAAATTTGGCGGGGAAGAGAACGGAGGCATCTTCTATGGTCCACATCTGGCGGTAAGAGATGGAGCGATGGCCGCATCACTTGTTGTGAATATCATGGCCAAGACTGGAAAAGCGTTCTCAAAATTGTTGGAGGAATTACCGAAACACTACTCCATGAAGAGCAGAGTAGCATGTCCGAACGCTATGAAAGACCATGTGCTGGAGAGGCTTAGACAGGAGACTGGTAAGCTCAAGGTGGAAACCCTGGATGGCGTGAAGATTAGGTTTGAAGATGGAAGCTGGATACTAGTTCGACCAAGCGGAACTGAGCCAATCTTCAGACTTTTCGCAGAAGGAAAGACCCAAGAAAGAGCATCAGCACTCGTAGATGAGTACTCGCAAACCGTCAACAGAATTGTGAAAAGCAGTTAGCAGGCGTAGCTTGTGCAATCCGACATCTTGCTAGTCTATCTCTTGACAATAGCATCGGCATTTGCGGTAACCTACGTCTTGACTCCCCTTGTCGCCAAGAAGATGTATGTCATTGGAAAGACAGGAGTTGACATTCATAAGGTCGCCAAGCCTGCGATCCCCGAGATGTGCGGCACCGCGATCATAGCAGGCACCATGATCTCTATCTTGTTAGCTATGGCGATGTTGCCTGATCGAATCATAGAGTTTGCATCTTTTTTGCTGGGAACCACTATCGCAGGCACCATAGGAATAGTTGATGATGTGAAACCGTTAAGTCCAAAAATCAAACCTGCGTTAACAGCTCTCGCCGCACTTCCAATTCTTGCACTTGGAACCTACTCGCCACATCCGCAGCTTCCTTTCATTGGACCCCTACGCTTGACCGTTGTGTACCCGTTATTGATTCTGTTTGCCATCGCGATTCCGTCAAATGCAGTTAACATGATGGACGTCTTCAATGGAGCTATGCCGGGAACATGTAGCGTGATATCAGTTGCCACGGCAATCTGTCTCATCCTCTCGGGAAGGGGCGAGGAAGCGATTCTACCCCTCGCATTGCTGGGCGCCCTGCTGGCGTTCTACAGGTATAATCGATACCCAGCAAGAGTGTTCGCTGGAGATGCTGGAAGCCTATTCACGGGAGCGGCATTGGGATCGATAGCCGTTCTGGGTAGGATTGAGGTTGCGACCATCGTGGCCATGATGCCTCACATAATGAATGCTTTCTACGGCCTGTTCTCAGTGGGGAGACTGTATGAGCATCGAGAGGTCAAGTCAAGACCGACAGCGCTACGTGAAGACGAGACATTGGAAGCAACCACTGCTAAGTCGGCTCCAGTTACTCTTACAAGGTTGATACTTGCGCAAGGCCCGCTCAGCGAGAAGAGAATAGTGGATACGATGATATTACTTACGGCGTTTTCTTCAGTATTGGCTATATTGACGCAATTGTTGATTCTTAGGTGATTGATTTGCCAAGAATCGCCTACCTGGCCGGAATCCTTCTCCTGATATGGTTTTCCTTGATTGTAGGCATGTGGATCATAAGACTAATCATACCCTTGACTCTTGGGGGCGCTGGGGTGCATGCTCTTTTTGCTTTGGCTTTAGCCAAGATACTTGCGGTCGTTTTGATGGCGGGTTTGTGGCTGTACATTTGGAAGTTCGTGTCTGACAAGTATTTTGGTTGGGCTATGAAGAAGCGAGGTCTTGAACTGAAGTAGACGAGAGTTAAGGCACTGTCTCTATTTTTCAAGTTTTGCAAGGTGTCTCGCAATCAAGGCAATCGGGTCTTCCATGTTCTTCAAGAGTCTTTGAGACTTTGAACGAGATTTCTTCAAGAATTCTTCGTCAACCATCATCTTTGCAGATACGCTGACTATTCGTTTCGGATCGAGACTTCTGTAAACTAGTCCAGCATTGATCAGATACTTCTCGACGATTGTAGGCTTGCTTGGGTAGATTGATATTGTTGGAACTCCGAGAAGCGCAGCCTCAGCGGTCATGGTCCCACCTGCTCCAACAAATAAGGAACTCTGAGCCACTAAGCTTGGACCATCGATAACAGACATGGTAGATGTCACTCGCTTTCCGAGTTTTCGCCATCTGTTCACAGAATCTCCGCCATAGCGACCTACTACCACGACCTGTAAGTCCCCATTCATCCTTAGCAAATTCTGAATGACCTCTTCGGTGATCGATCTTTCGGCAACATCTCTGTTCAATAGATACGCGGCACATGTTTCCTCCGGCCGAACGGTTATTATCGGTTTGTCTTTGTCAAGGTTCAAATCTTCCAGAACTTTGTCGCTAGGCTTTAGACCTTTGATCCAGACTGCAGGATCAATCGCTTTGTAAGTTATGATCCTGTTCTTGGAGATGCTATAGCTAGCCCATGCGCCCTTTGGGACTATCCATGGTGTGAAAAGTCGTTCAGAAAGCGGTATTGACAGTTTCGAGACAGCGACCGCGTGAGGCGAGTCACTAACGCAATAGTGTGGTATCAAAAGACCGAATGCAACCCTAGCAGCTTCCGGAGATGAGAATGAAATAGACATTGAAGGTTTTGTTTTCTTGATGAGTTTTGCAAGCCATGCAGTTCTAAGCGCGTTTGCCCTCAGTTTCTTGAAAACCGAGGCGCCTCCATGTTCACCCACAACTTTCGCGCTGTATCCTTTCATCTTGAGAAGTTGGTTTACCTCTCGGTAGCGTCTAGTCGTGATGAAAACGCCATGTCCAGCTCTTTCAAGCCGAGTCGCCAAAGCACCCAAGAAAAGAACCTGTTTCGGAGTGAGAATATCAATCCATATCTTCATCAATCATCGCCTCATCCATGATTCGCTACGTACCAACTGCGCGACATGACATTCTTCTCCCACTTAAATGAGGCTATAGATTCTTTGACATAGGTAAACTGTGCCCCGAGCCAATTTCAACATTTCAAAAATGTGTAAGAATTCCCGTAACAAATCCTAAATAGAGCACAAAAACCACTATGCTATTCCTTCCAACTAATTCAAAGTATTGAGTTGACGCTTTCTTGCCTGACGTGATGACCCTCCCAGCGGCCGACATAAGAAAGAAGTTGAAATCAGGTAGCTTGCCCGTCGCTGTTGTAGGATTGGGATGGATGGGGCTTCCAACCGCTTGTCTCCTAGCTGATGCTGGAGCCAAGATCATGGGCTCTGATACAAACGCTAGAGTCGTGGAATCTGTGAACAAAGGAATTCCACCACTCCCCGAGCCTGGCCTGTCCCAACTGTTAAGGAAACAAGTAAGGGAAGGCAAACTTAAAGCGACCACGAAGACTGAGGAAGCGGTTCGTGAGAGCAACATCATATTCATCGTAGTGCCAACGCTGATTGATCGTCAAAAGAAACCTGACTACACAGCCGTTGAGAACGCATCGAAGGAAGTTGGAAAAGCTCTGCAGGAAAACAGTCTAATCATATTCGAGAGTACGTGTGGCCCGGGAGTCACTGAGAGGCTTGTTAAGAGAACTGTTGAGAAGTATTCCGGGCTTAAAGCTGGAGAAAAGTTTGGTCTTGCCTACAGTCCTATCAGAGCGATGAGTGGAACTGCACTGCGAGATCTTGCCCACTATGTTAGGATTGTGGGAGGATTTGATAACAAGAGCCTTGAAGCAGCATGCGAGGTTCTCCGCACGTTTGTACGCGGCGAGATTCACAAAGTCAGAGACATAAGAACGGCTGAAGCTGCAAAACTTTTCGAAACGATATATCGTGACACAAACATAGCTTTGGCTAACGAGTTTGCAATGTTCTGCGAGAAAGTGGGAATCGACTATACCGAGGCTATGCGAGCAGCAAACACGCAACAATATTCACACCTGCATTCCACGGGGATAGGGGTCGGCGGCCACTGCCTTCCAGTATACCCGTATCTGCTTGAGGCCGAGGCGGATGAGGTTGAAGAGAACCTGAAGTTGATCAAAGTGGCGAGAGATATCAACGATGGTATGCCCAAACATACGCTTAGGCTTGCGGCAAGTGGATTGAGAGCCTCTGGAAAACCGGTCGCCAGATCTAGGGTAACGGTTCTAGGAATCGGATATCGCCAGAACGCAAAGGAGCTGCGTTTCTCGCCTGCAGTTGAGTTGGTCGAGCTCCTGAAGCGTAGAGGAGCCCGAGTGACGGTTTTTGATCCAAAATTTACGCCTTCAGAGCTTAAGCAGATGGGTTACGAGTCCAAGCCGACCTTGAAGATGTCAGTGGAGAAGGCGGACTGTGTGATCCTGACGGTGGCTCATGAAGAGTTTAGGCAGTTGAGGATAAACGATCTTGTCTCGGCAATGAGTAGGCAGCCGGTTATTGTTGATGGGACTCACACGTTTGACCCTGTTGCGATAGAGAAGACTGGCGCAATCTACCGAGGAGTAGGAACAGGAACCTGGACAAGATGAAGAAGCTAGGTTTAGTGGTTGTAGGAACCGGTTTCTGGGGCCGCAGCCACGTGAGAGTCCTTAACAGCCTAAGAAATGTCAGAGTCGTAGGTATCTGCGATACAGATCTGAAGCGCGCAAAGGATGTTGCCAGAACATTTGAGGTTCAGTACTGCAAGAGTCTGGACGAGATTCTGTCTCAGAGAGAAGTTGACGCGGCCACAATATGCACGCCGACCACGACCCATAAGGAGGTTGCGATGAAGGCGATAGAGGCGGGAAAAGATGTTTTCATCGAGAAGCCTATTGCCAGCACAAGCGAAGAAGCACGAGAATTACTTTCAATCGCCAAAAAGAAAGGGGTTCAGGTGGCAGTTGGCTTTGTTGAACGCTACAATCCCGCTGTAAGATACATCAAGGAACTCGTTGACAAGAGGAAGTTAGGAAAGATCATTCTTGTAATTGCACGCAGGGTCACTAGATGGCCTCAAAGGATTGGAGATGTGGGCGTTACGAAGGATTCCGCTATCCATGACATAGACATAATGCGGTATCTGATAGGCGGCGACGTAAGAACCGTATATGCCAAAACCGGAAGCCTCGTACACAAATTCGAAGATTTCTCTGAGATACTCCTGAATTTTTCGGGTGGCGAGGTTGGTTTCATAGATGCCAATTGGTTGACGCCACGGAAGATTAGAAAGTTAACGGTGACGGGAAGCGAAGCCACTGCAACCATTGACTATTTGACTCAGGAGACTGTCGTTGAGAATTCCATGAAGTCAGTTATGCCTAGACTAAAATGGGGGGAGCCGCTTCGACTCGAACTGGAGAGTTTCGTGTCAGCTATTCGCGCTGGTAGGCCTCCGTCGGCCTCAGGCGAAGACGGGTTGAAAGCGCTTGAAGTCTGTGAAGCGGCTCTTGAGTCCGGTCGTACGGGGCAGGTTGTTCAGGTCGGTTTCTGATAGCGTTCGTTATTCGAAGCTGTAAGTCGCCTGAACGTTAGCAGTTACCGTAAGCGGACCGGGCATTATCGGTGTTGTTGCTGCACCAGCGGCCGCTTTTTCGTAAGTGGCCATTGGATATTCGTATCCCAGAGTGATGGATGTGGGGCCGACGATCTTAATGTTCAAGGATGCAGCTATGGCTTTGGCTTTGGAATCCGCGTCCTTGACCGCTTCCTGTATGGCTTGATCTCTCAATTGAATGGCTTTGCTTTCTGACAGTGTGAAATAGATGCTTTGAACAACGTTCGCTCCGCCTACTACGGATGCATCAATTATTCTGCCTACAGACGAGACGTCGGTCAAAGTGACTTCTATCTGGTTCCTCGCCATATAACCAACTATCTTAGGCGGCTCAGTAGATTTCTCGGGGTACTGAATGATTGGATCGAGGCTGTAACCTGTGGTCTCAATGTTGTCTTTGGATACGCCAGCGTCGGTAAGGGATTTGATGACTTGATCCATCTTGTCGGCGTTCGACTTGAGAGCGTCAGTAGCCGTAACTGCTTGGGTCCATACAGCAAGAGTCACATGAGCTCTGTCAGGGGTTGCTGTAACGGTTCCAACGCCTGAGACCATAATAACGTTAGCCTGAGTGCCACCTGTTCCCACGGGAATTACACGTGTAGGCTTGGTTAGAATCATGTACGCCATGAAAGAGTTCACAACAAGAAAACCGATAACCACCAGAACCAAGAGTGCGTAGAGCCTTTTTTCGGTTTGAGCTTGCATTCAAACACCTCCTTTTCAGTCTTGACGATTCATCCTAGGAGATGGGTTGATATAACGTCATTTATTGGAACAGCATGTTCAAGAATCCGAACAGACACAACGACAAAGACTTACATAGACACATACCAGAATCAAATGTACGATACCGTTTGAGAAGGACCTGAAATTGAAGAGAACGTTGTTGGATATTCTCGCGTGCCCCATATGCAAGAGCCACCCACTTGAACTCCACGTCTTCGAAGAGAAGGATGAGATAGTTTCTGGGCTGCTCGTGTGCCCTTCATGCAACCGTTACTATCCAATAATCGATGAGATTCCACACATGCTACCAGATGAACTTCGAGAACAGAACGAAGATCTAAGATTTCTCAAGACATGGGAGAATAAGGTTCCAAAGAAGATTCTCGACGAAGGAAAACCATTCAACTTCAGGAAATAGCATCATGACAGCATCTGCGGAACTTGTGGATATCCCCAATTATCCGACCCCCCTACCCCCATAGGGGTATCAAAGCTTCGCCTCGGCTGGGCGCTGTGGAATAGCCAAACTCTGACATAACGCTGCTAAATTCTAGCGGCCTCATATCGAGAGAACTTGCACTTCGTCAAACGTTTAATAGAACCTAGCGAAAGGAATCTTCCCAGCCCGGTGGTGTAGTGGACAAAGGAACGGATAGACACCGTCTAAGCATTGCGGGCTTTGGATCGTTCATAAGACGAAGAGACACCCGCCGACGGGAGAC
>CAYXJU010000030.1:0-12037 GCA_964464765.1 uncultured Candidatus Bathyarchaeia archaeon
CCCCTATGGGGGTAGGGGGGTGCCTGTTAGATAGCAATGCCATGATCGCTGGGTGAGACAACACCGAGGATAATTGTAGAAAAGACTCATCCAAGTAAACAGAGCCACATCGGTGCATCATTGGAGGCATAGTCAATAATTTGGTTTCTAGCTGGACCTAGGTCAAACCGATCGTCTGCACCTTTTTCGAGATTCGCTTACCAACGACGTGTAGTCATAATTGACAAGCTTAGAGCTTAATTATCAGATTAGTATGATGCAAGGCAATCTTGACTCTTTGTTCCCCATTGGTGAATAGTATGAGAAAGATCGAAGTTGGTGTCTTGGGCGCGACGGGCATGGTGGGTCAGATGTACGTAAGATTGCTGGAGAATCACCCGTGGTTTGAGGTAAGCTATGTTGCTGCGTCTCCAAGATCCGCTGGAAAGACCTATTCTAATGCGGTTGCGGGTAGGTGGCACATGCAGACTGAGATACCGAAGAATGTGCGACAGCTTAGAGTTGAGGACGCAAGCAGCGTCGAAAAAGCAGTTGGAAAATGCAGTTTCGTATTCTCAGCCCTTGAGATGGATAAACAAGCTATCAGAGACCTAGAGAACAAGTACGCACAGAACGATATCCCAGTTGTGTCTAACGCATCCGCACACAGATGGACAGAAGACGTTCCCATGCTAATTCCCGAAGTAAACCCTCACCATCTGGACATCATACCGATCCAGAAAAAGAACCATGGCTGGAAGAGAGGGTTTGTAGTCGTGAAACCAAACTGCAGCATACAGAGCTACATCACTCCTATCTTCGCACTTGAGAAAGCAGGCTTCAAAGTATCCAAGATGATAGTAACTACACTGCAAGCCGTTTCGGGAGCGGGATATCCCGGCGTGGCTTCACTAGACATAGTTGACAATGTTGTGCCTTTCATTGGTGGAGAAGAAGAAAAATCAGAGAAAGAGCCACTTAAGATACTTGGAAAGATTGAGAATGGCAAGATCGTGAACAACGAGTCAATCAAGATATCCGCCCACTGTAATAGGGTTCCAGTTCACGATGGACACACGGCATGTGTAAGCTTTCAGTTTGCAGAAAGAAAGCCATCAAAGGAACAGGTAATCCAGATATGGCGCGGATTCAGGTCATTGCCGCAAGAACTGAAACTTCCCTTTGCTCCTGAACAACCAATAATCTACCGCGAAGAAGAAAACAGACCTCAACCAAGAAAGGACAGAGACAATGACAAAGGCATGGCGATAACGATGGGGAGACTTCGAGAATGCAACGTCTTCGACTATAGATTCGTGGGATTATCGCACAATACCATAAGGGGAGCCGCTGGCGGCGGAATACTGAACGCTGAACTACTGAAAGCCAAAAATCTCTTTAACTCTGCGAGGTCTACGGAGCCTCAAGTGGATCCGGGATTTCGAAAGAATGACATGAATGAACTACTGGCAACGTCCCTAGGTTTCTTGAGGCTTGTAGTAGTGACGGCAATAGCTACAGTACCAGTGCTGAAGATGTGTTATGTAGGCTAAGGGTTGACCGCAGTTGGGGCAGGGTAGCGTAGCAGTTGAAGCTCTGACAGCTAATACTCCAATCAAGATGCCCAATCCTAGACACCATAAAGCCACAGCTATTACTTCATGATGAGCAACGTCTGAGACCTTGAAGAATTCATTATCGAAAATATATTGTTCTATCAGCGCTGCCACTCCGAGTAGGATTATCAGAACTGAAAGTAGTACAATGACATTGTTTCCTTTGAGCGCCATTATTTAGTCACATTGTCAAATGATGTGGGTGAGCCATTAACGTTTTCACAGTTGTGTCACTAGATTCAGAACCCTAATACGCACAAGACTGACGTTTGTGAATGTTGAAGTGAAGTGGTCTTCATTCAGGTCTTGGAAGGCTTATGATTATGTGTTTCTATTCAGTCACTGCTGGTCCAATAGTATTGGGAAGAATATCAATACAGCGTGTTTCGCTGATATTAGCTTCAATCGCCATTGTCGCTCTGATATCCACGGTAGTTCTTAGGAATTCAATGCACACCGCACCACAATCATCGATCGAGACAAGTGCAAGCGAGTCAACATTCCAAACGATTTCGAAACTAGAAACCCCAACCACTCGAATATTGATGTCGAATATCACGTTGACTGTGGAGCTTGCTGAGACACAAGCACAATGGAGTCAGGGTTTGTCAGGTCGCGATTCGATGTCATCCGACCATGGAATGCTATTCATCTTCAATCATGAATCCAAATGGGGTTTCTGGATGAAAGATATGAAATTTCCACTCGACATTATCTGGTTCAGTTCTGACAGAAAAGTGGTTTATATCAAACAGAATCTGCTTCCGTGCAGCCCTGACAATTGTCCTGTATTCACTCCCCCCGTTGATGCGCTCTACGTCCTTGAAGTCAACGCAGGTTTCGTGGAGACTCATAACATTTTGCTGGATGACAGTTTCGCTTTCCTAGAAGTGAGCGCACTAGGTATATGAGAACACGGTCATCTCTTGTATATCCGCTGCAAACTGGACGGTTAGTGGGAATGCATAAGTGGCTTGCAAGGGCGTTTCGAAAACTTGGTATTTCGCATTCCCAAGCTAAGCGGTGCTCTGTCTTGTATGTTAGAAGTCGGGTCGTCGAAAGAAATCCAGCATTGCTGGCCAGCATAGACTCTACACTGGAGGATTATTCAATGTTCAGAGATGTATTGGTCTTGACCGAAACGTCGGAATACATTCGAGTTATCATCAAGAGTCAAGAATTCTGGTTGCCGAAATCCATGGTAAAGAGAGAATGAGCCGTAGAATCGGCGGGGCCAAGCGGAAAAGCAGGTTCTTTAGTCTCGTTTCTCAACCTTAATGGTGCATTTTGTAGCGATGGCTGCAATCGCGCCTAGAGCCGCAAGCCATGGAGCAAACAGGGCCCCCACGACGCCTATCGTCACGGGTATCTCAAGAAGTGTCTTTCCCTGTTCGTTCTCGACTATTATCTTGGTTGCATTTCCCTCATGGAGAATTTCCTTGATTTTTTTCACAAGTTCGTCAGAGGCCACTTCGAATTCTTCTACAACGACTCTGCGAGTTGGCTGACCACATTGGGAGCAATATTTGGCTCCCTCTGGCAATTGATATCCACATTTGCCACATTCTGTCAAATGGTAGGCCTCCGTATCTATTGTGTAATCAACATCACATATCTCTTGCTGAAACTGAGGATATCGTCCTTGGGTATTCACGACATCAAGTGCGGAAGGGTCACTAGACGAGAAGATGTCTAATTCTTTTGTGAAGACTCTTTATGGCTTCAGCAGACCTTTCGTCCAGTGTTGTATGGTCCATTGTTGTTTTCTCTATGTTTTGGTCAAGTTGATGAATACTCATTGATTTCTCAACGATGGAAAGATACGTGCGAGTGAGCTTGGAGGCATCTGTGTATCCAACGTAACTATGTAGGAAGAGGCGGACATCTTGTCTTAGATTTGCTGAGGGGTTCAACTTCTTCTTCCCTAGAGCCCGTCAATCGATCGAAATCGTTGCAGAAACCACAGTTAAGGATTGTGGCATTTTCGGGATGCTTGAATTCGGAAAGACATGTTGATGTAGTTTCGTTATTGTGTGCACACCTGACACCCACAGTTCTAGTGCCAAGGCGGTTTTGGTTTGTTTGAACTGGTCGTCAGTACTTCTCCGCGTGGCGACACAGTTGCAACAAATTCTTCTCTTCCGCCTGCCTCCGTAAGATAGGTTCCTTTAACCTTCCAAGCGCCCTTGTCATCTGGACCTTCAATCTTCTGCTCCATGATCAAAGAACTAATCTTCCCATGGAAGGTTCTGGTGCCAAGGAAGTACTTTCTTACCACACTCTTTGCATCTTCGGCGTTATTTATTCGCATCTTTGTTCCAGCCGATTGCCTCAGTTAGTTAGGAGATGACGATTGGAATTGTTGCTTGAATTCATGGGTGATTGCCTACTTCAGCTATTGTCACATTTGTAACAGGATCGAAGATAGCTGGTGAACAGATTCAGAAGCACCTGTCACAATTCTTGTCCTCAGAAACTGGGTTTCCTACTAGACTTGTTCTTCTTTCTCTGTCGGTTCCTGTTTCTCTGTCTCTTCCTGATCCGATATGCAGTTCGATTCATCTCAAAACATCTGCGTGCAAACCACGTCATATCGCTGTGTGTCGCTTATGTACTCTCCGGCAGAGGCATTTGCCTCACTCTGCATCATGACCTGTCCGCTTCCGACGCACTGTTTAATATGTTCGGGAGCCAACTCTGTACTGCAATAGGTGTTCGAGTTGGCGAAATGTCCAAAGTGCGGTGCCACCGTCAATAAACCAGTCAAAATGTGGAAAATGAAGTCATCAAAGGCGAAAGGTCGACCGCTACTCATAGGGTTCTTTAAGTGCCCCAAATGTGATCGAAAATTCAGAAAAGCACATGTGCAAAAACGCCGATGACTAGAATGATTTCTCCTGATCGCGGGCAATCATTCTGATCCACATGTCGTCTAGCGGCACGCCTCAGAGTGATCAGACCTGTCGTTTTTGTCAGGTTCATCTAGAGAGCACTGCGACTTAAATACAAGGATTCCATGTTGTGTTCCGAAAGAGCGTTCAAAATTTATGACAGAAAATACTGAGAACAAAACCGCGCCCAAACTGGAGATTGACAGACCAGACGATTTCAAGTTCCACGTCGCATATGGCGTCTATTCTCGAGCTTGGGATGAAAATCCCTCTGACGCAATCCGGTTAAGACTGAACGAACTGATATCTTCCCTGTCAAACGATGAGAACTTTTACTCAGACTTCTATGCCCAGATTTCTGAATACCGAAAAGATTCCGGTTTCTTCAAATCGGGTAGAACGAGAATTGGAACCCAGAGAAAGAGGGACTGGCAGAGAAGTGACGCTCGAGACAAGAGAAATCGTCGTTACAAATAAATGCCCGCGCTCTGGAATGGCTTACTGATGGAAGCGAGGATAGCCAAGTTCTTCAATAGAAGCGTAAGTGTCTCTGTTCCTTTGATTCCATTTACCGGTCGCCTTCTATCAAGACAAATGGGAGATCCTGTGACAGAGTGCCGAATTTGAAGAAAAGGCATTCCTACAGACGCGGATATCCCGTCGGAGTTTTGGTGGGGTTAGAAGAGAAACGGGCGGCTGTCTGGCAAGTATTCAGCAAGGTGGTGAAACCGCATTCTATCATTGAACTCAATGGAAATGATAGAAAAGCTCTGTACAACTTTCACGAATCTATTGTGGATACATTGAGGCCTATTGTCAGGGAAGGCGTTAGGGCCGTGGTAGTTGCCGCCCCGACAAAGACCAACTACTGCACGGACTTTCTTGGTCATCTAAAGAAACATCATTCATGGCTTGTCCGAGAAGATCGACCTGACTCTGCCACATTTGGTGTTCTGGTCGGATCTGCAAGTGACATTCAAGAAGTGTCGAATATCGTGAAGACAAAGGAGTTTCACAACCTATTGTCTGATGCCACATCGCAGGATGCCGATCGTATAGTCGAGACCTTGGAGAGTCGTCTCAACGAACTCGGTGAAGTCGTCACTGTTCTGTATTCACTTGAAGAAATTGAAGAGCTCATCAACGGACAGCATGGGTATGATAATCTGACACCAGAATATGTTGTGTTAACGGATAGATATCTGGCAGATGCTAGAGAGAAGGGTAGAGTCAACAGACTGTTGCAAATCTCAAAGAACAAGAACATTAAGACGAGAATTGTTGGTGCAGAGACGAAGGCGGGGATACGTATCAGTCAATTCGGAGGCTTAATCTGCATCACAAAAGCTGACTGAACGGAGACGCTTGTCATCAACTGGTAAAGGCAGCAATTGATTCATGTGACCCTGTCATTTCTCTAGAACTTCGCCTTTATGATATCGGTTGGTTTCATGAGTTCACGGAGGACAATTGTCGCATAGGATTCTTTGGGCAGAAAGAATCGCAGTGTCACGCTTGATCCCTCGGGGGTCCCTTTGTTCCGTTCCATTCTTGCATCAAGATTTTCAATGCGTACAAGTGCAGTTCTGTATTTTGCTGAGGAACTGGCCTCATGGAAGGGTCCGACGTAGAAGGTTCGAGGCGTAACACCTTCTCTTTCAAGTATCTTCTGTTCTATCTCGCCTTCGTTTCCACCTGAGAGTTCGCCTGCATAGCCGACCACGGGTAACGCGAGTGCTGATCTGCCCTTGTTTATGTCTTGATTTGCGGATGCTATATTTCCCAATTCAACTTTCTTGGCCTTTCCAAGCGGCAAACCGCTAGGGTCCAGGTCTACGTAGTAGTCTCCTTCACATGCTTCGTTCAGCGGAAGTCTCCCAAGTGATCGTTCACTTAGAAACTCGTTGAATAGAAACGATTGGAAAGCGTTCACGAATAGTCGCGCAAGACGCAGAGGAAGCTTCTTCAACGCTCCCAGATAGTCGCCCTCATTTTTTGCCAAGTGTTGGAGCATTAGTCTTTCATATGTCAGATTCCTAGGATAGAGCGCCAAAGACTTCTTTGCATTTCTCTCATTTAGAAAGTCATCTTTTGCATTTCTTGAGGCGGGGCTTTCGAAGAAACTGGGGTCAGTAAGATATCTAACAACGGCCTGTTCAAATTCTCTCTTCACAATATGTCTTCCAACAATATGTGTTATTGGGCGTATCGTTCCAAAGCGTTGGTGACCGTAGAAGTTGGGAACGCCGCCTAACGCATTAATTTCCCCGACAAAATCTCCAATCGTGTTATCTAGTTTCTTGTGGTCGAGTTGTATGTCTCTGATCTTGATATTGAATCGATTTCCACGAAGTGATTTTGCACTGATCGGGGCATCTACGAAACGTGTTGGAGCAATCTTCATGCCGACAACATTGACACAGGCCAAGTGACTTGCTTCTACACCCATTACAGTCACATATTGTGCAGTCAGGGCGTTGGCGTCTTTCAAACCGCCAGCAGAAATCTTCTTAGAACTTACCTGCAACGCTCTTGACAACTTCCTCAGAGCCGAGAATGTGTCGTATCCCTTCTTGGCGAGTGTGCAGAGAAGGAAGTCGCCTGTTCCTCCAACAGCTTCAGGGATCGCTGGGTCGATGTCTGCAATCTCTCCACTGGTGAGAACTTCCTGTACCAGAAAGTCTTCAGGTACTGTTCTCACATGTCCGCCTATTCCATCTGTTTCTGTTCCGTAGATGCGAATTCCAATATTTTTCTCCAGTTCAGGAGGTTCCAAAGTGATCAGGGCTGCGCTTGTGTCCTTTCATCATCATAGCAGCGGTAAGGTGCCGGTCACTTTGTCGACAGTCTCGCTGGGTCCTGGGCCTATGCCGAGGCATGTAACAGTTCCCGGGGGAACTTCGGTTAGTCCTCGGTCCTGAACAATCGCGGTCTCCAACCCCAATCGCTTCGCCTTCTGTTCCAAGTCAAACAGTGTCCCTTCGGATTTGACTTTCACCGCCACTTTGCATTGTCCTTCATCTACCCAAGTGTTCCACCAAGAACGGTTCTTGGTCCTAACCTCTTCAGAGGCCGTCACGGATGCGTGAGCAACCTGCACAGCGATCTTGCCACGACTCATGCCCAGATCAGTTCTTACTACGATGACCTGTTTGAATCTGAATTCGGACAACGACTGGTTCAGCGAAGATACTCTCCATGTCTAATGTGATGTGGGAAAGGCAGGGTTGAACACGAATTCTTGAATATGTCCCCATGCGTATAAGTGATTAAGGGTGTCAAGTTGAAAGGTAGATTTCCTAGGATTGTTGTGACTCCGCCTGGTCCAAAAGCTAGAGAACTCTTGGCCAGAGACGATAAAGTGATTTCTCAATCGCTGGTGCGGTACTATCCTTTGGCTGTGGAATCTGGGAAAGGATCCATTGTTAAAGACGTAGATGGAAACGAGTACATAGACTTCAATTCTGGAATAGCTTGCATGAATGTTGGTCACTCTCATCCCAAGATCGTTGAGGCCATAAAACGTCAGTCCGACAAGTTCCTGCACTACTCCTACACCGATTTCTACTACAATGAGATCGTTGATCTGGCTGAGCAGATCTGCAAGATCACTCCAGGAGAATTTGAGAAGAAAGTCTTCTTCTGTAACAGTGGAGCCGAAGCAGCCGAAGCAGCGATCAAACTGTCGAAATGGCATACTCGGAAACATCTCTTCTTGGCTTGTATAGGCGCTTTTCACGGTCGAACCTTTGGATCCGTGGCGTTGACCGCAAGTAAGTTACAGCATCGAAGACATTTCCTGCCCTCACTGGGTGTTGAACATGTTCCATACCCCTACTGCTATCGCTGTGCCTTCAAACTCACCTATCCGGAATGCAACCTATGGTGTGTCGACTACATTGACGAACACGTACTCCAAAAGTATCTACCACCAGAAGACACGGCATCATTCTTCATCGAACCCATTCAGGGTGAAGACGGGTACATCGTTCCACCCGACGACTACTTCAAGCGACTGAGGAAACTCCTAGACAAATACGACATACTCCTCGTAGACGACGAAATCCAGTCGGGAGTGGGACGAACCGGGAGATGGTTTGCAATAGAACACTTCAACACCATACCTGACATGATGTTGATTGCGAAATCGATTGCTGGAGGATTGCCTCTAGGCGCCCTCGTCACGAAATCGGAACTTATGGATTGGGAGCGTGGATCTCACGCAACAACCTTCGGCGGAAACCCTGTCGCATGCGCAGCCGGCCTTGAAGTCATAAAAGCGATCCGAGAAGATCACATGTTGGAAAACGCCACGCGGCAAGGCAACTACCTTCTAAAACGGTTCAGAGAGATGCAACAGAAATACGACATCATAGGCGATGTTCGAGGAAAAGGATTGATGATTGGCGTAGAGATAGTCAACGACAGAAAAACCAAGGAATATGGAAAGGAGAATGCCCACGAGATAATGATGAAGAGCTGGAGGAGAGGAGTCGCAGTTATCCTGTGTGGGGGGTCAACGCTTAGAATAGCCCCTCCACTTGTGATAACCCGTGACCTAGTGGATTCCGCGTTAGAAATCATGGAAGGCGCAATCAAAGAGGTTACAAAATCTCAGGCTAGATGAAGACGCTATTTGACTCCTGACAATTGATCTCGTCGAATGGATTGACGTTTCTTCCATAACATGCTTATTAGTGCACTCACGGACTTCTATATTCACATAACCGCAGGTTAGAACTCCATGCCCAAACTCCAACCAGAGTTCAAAATATGGTTGACGGGTAAAGGGAGATACTCAATTGGTGATGGCGGAGCAAAGCTACTTGATGCCGTCAACCGATGCGGTAGCATAACAAAAGCGGCTAAGGACGCTGGCGTCTCCTACAAATACGCATGGGATCAACTCTCTGATATCGGGAAGATGGTAGAACAACCTATTCTGAAAACAAAGAAGGGTGGAGAGAAAGGTGGCGGAGCCGAGCTTACAGATGCGGGAAGGGCATTGCTCAGGGAGTATAAGCGGGTGAAGCGTTACGTTGGAGGTTCCTTGAAAGAATCGGAACGTTGGGAGGATATAGGATTGAAAATAAGTGCAAGAAACAGGCTTAGCGGAACCGTAAAAGAAGTTGTGAAAGGCACGGTAACTGCGAGCATAAAGATCAACGTTGAACCATCAAAGTTGACCGCAGTAATAACGAGAGAAGCAGTTGATGATCTTGAACTCAAGCCAGGCGATAAGGTATACGCCATAATCAAAGCAACGGAGATAATGGTCTCAAAATAATCGACTAAGAATGAACGCCAAATCTCAAGCCTAATGCAAGGTCAAGTTCTGCAATGAGGGCTCTGTCCGCAGAGATAAGCGTGATAGTCCACGCAACGGAAGATCCGGCGAAAGTATCTCAAGCTCTTAAGAATGTCTTTCCGAACACTATAAGCGACGACATCAAGCTAACGACCCAACACCTTGAGGGGCATCATGGAAACCCCATCAAAGTCCTCAAGACAAACCTTACAAAACGAAAATTGGTCGATCAGTTCTTGAGCCATTTGCTTACGAATCTCAATGCTGATGATCTCAAGACAGTTGCAAATAGTCTGGAGAGCCACATGGATGAGGAAGGGAATCTCTTCGTTAGGCTTGACAAGCAAGCTGCATACATGGGTGAGATCCGGTCAAAACAAGAAGATCCAGTTCGAATCAAGATCAAGCTTGTCGATGAAGTTGGAAAGGGCAAACCATCAATCGATTCGGTTAGGAAGATGATCGAAGATTATGAGAAAGTTCGCTGACCTTCACGTGAAGCTTCCAGATATGAGCGATGAGTTTCTCAAGCGTCTTGGACAACTCGCCAAAGACATGGGTCTAAGTCTTCTTGGAGTTGTGGTTTCACAAAGCATCGATCAATCTCAAGTCAACAGGATCAGGAATGTCTTTTCGGCCATAGGAGTCGATGTGGCATTTAGGGTCGACCTGTATCCCAGAAGCCGAGAACAATTGCTCAAAGACTTGCGGCGAGTAAGAAAGCGGTTCGAGATTGTTGCCGTAGAATGTAGGTCGCCTCGGGTGGCGACTGTGGCATTCAGAGATCGTCGCGTTGACATTGTATCCTTTCCAGTCAAGAACCGGATGAAATTCAGTAGGTCAATCGCCCGGCTTCACAGAGGTTCACTTGAGATTGATGTTGCACAACTAGTTTCGACCGGTGAGCTGACGAGGCATTTTGTTCTCTCAAGATTGAGGAATGAGGTTTCAACAGCGAAGACCAATCATGTGCCGATCGTTCTTTCAAGTGGCGCTGACAATCTGTTCGTGTTGAGGGCGCCTAGAGAGGTCGCGGCTCTAGGAACTCTGCTTGGGCTTGAAGTCGCGGAGGCTCTGGACTCCGTTTCCCTGATCCCATTGGCGATCATAGAACAGAACAGAGCCAAGCTAAGCCCTGAATACATCACAGTAGGCGTGAAACTTGCAAAGGTGAAAAGCAATGCGTAGGAGACCTTCAAGATATCTCCTCGTGAGAGTTCTTGCTGAGACAGTCGTTCCAGAAGAAACCTTTCGCCTCTTGCTAACTGAGTCCATATTGAAACTTCTGGGCGAAGCGGGCTTAGCCGAGATAGATCCACGGCTTTTCAATTGGAACGAAAATGCGTCAACGGGAATTGTGAAGTGCACTCGTGATTCTGTTGAGAAACTGAGAGCGTCAATCTCCATGATCTCAGGAAGCCCCGAGAAACCTATGTGCGCATACGTGCGCGCAGTCTCCGGCACCTCAAAAGGATTGAAAACCAAAGAAAGTTGGCACTCTGGTCAAGATCAAGCGACCAAGTCCTAGATCGGAATCGACGAATTCGATACCCTCAACTAAAGATTCTCTTAATACCCGTTCCATTGAGAAAAGATAATATTCGCATGCTCCAAACAGCTTGTGGGAATGAGGAAGCATCTTCCGAGTGCCAATCTGGAATTATTTATTGAATAATCAATGTTTTGAAGTAGTTTTAGGCACCTCTACTATTTCTTGTTCCATAAGAAAAGGTGCTTTATTAGGAAGCTTCGGAATCATCATAATGCCGCTTTTTAGCGGGTTAACATAAGGCGTAAAGAAGAACCAAGAAGAATGCAATTTTGTGATGCATTGTCAGACACCTTAGTGAGAACTCTGAACCGTTTTCTGGGTCGATTTTTGCTGACCTTTAATTGCAGCTCAGTGGAGGTGAAAACTTCTTGATGGCCACTGAAAACGTTACATTCGCCTTCGTGTTTCGAGGCCAAGTCCAAAACTATGAACAAGTTGCTCAGGCAATACTAACACAGTTTCCCGATATTCGACTAATTTACCGTAGAGTCTCGTCAGGCGTGTTATGGATTGTAAGCGACAAGACGCAAACGAGTTCACGATTGGATCAACTTGCATCTGGGGGCGTATCAAGTGGTTTGTGCAGTTGCAGTGGAACCTGAAGAACTCTGTCGGAAAATACTTGGTCTGCTCGGCTTAGAACCTGGGCAGGAATTTAGCTTGGCGAAGACTCGAGATGGTAGCGTACTCT
>CAYXJU010000031.1:0-11757 GCA_964464765.1 uncultured Candidatus Bathyarchaeia archaeon
CTCACCAGTAAGCGGTATAAGACCACTGAGGCGGGCTCTGTTGCAAAAGAGGTCAGAGTTTCATTCTGTTCTTGGTGCCAGAAAAGGATCAGCCAGAGCGAAAATACAACCCTATGTTGCGTTTGCCATCGGGTTCTCTGTGATGACCCTTCGTGCTCCATAGCTTTCTCTGGAAAGCATTACTGCCGCGACGACCTGCAGCGAATCTTACCCATGAACAAACTGCAGTTCCTGTTGATGCATGGCTTACTTCAAGGGTTAACTCTCGATGAGATAAAGGAGCTTAGCCGGTCTGAGAAAGAGAGCTTCAGATCAGCCCTTAACCAAGCTAGAGCCGCCGGGCTGGTCGAGAAGAAAGGGATCGGGCTGTTCTCACATTATGATGTGTCACAGCAGGGAGTGTTATGTTGGAGGACTCACTACGCCACGTTTTCCCGAGATGGAGATGTTTCCTTCTTCCTAGAAGAGGTGGAAAGACGGCTTGAGGAGGTGAACGAGAATGAGCGCAAGAGACGCAGCGGAAAGAATAGTTAACATCGTGTTGGCTCTGGGCTTCATTCTTCTGGCTCTAGGAATCTTCTCATGGCTCTTCAATCTCTCCCAAAGTTACAGCCTATCTGGTCAGGCCATGTTGATTCTTTTTGGTTGTGTGCTGATCATCATAAGCCTCTTTGCAAGCCGAGTCTTCTCAAGGGTGGTTGACTGATGTCTGACGAATGGACAGATAATGTTCTCCGCCGGTTTGATAGATTGTCTCGATGGATCGACCCAACCGCAAGGCAGCTCGTCAAGATCAGGAATCTGGAAGAGGATCAGAATGAGAGATGGAGCATTGAGAATGAGATAGAATCTCTACTTGGAGCATATGAAGCTCGTTTCCTTGACTACCAGCGGCCAGTGTTCGCTCCTCCCAAGGGCTTGACCGGAGAGCTATCTCTGGGAACAGTCGTTGTTGGAGATGAAGAGGCTGGCGAATGTAGAGTCCCAATCAACAGTCTCACTCGCCATCTAATCTACTATGCTCAAACCGGGCACAGCAAAACCACAGCGCTCTACAATATCTTGGACCAATTGATTCAGCTTAAGATTCCATTTCTATGGCTCGATCTGAAAGAGGATGGCAGAAAGTTGCATAGACAGCACGAAGAGCTGGTTGTGATTCCTTGGCGTCAGCTAAAGTGGAATCCATTACGCAATCCACCGGGCATGGATATGAAGGAGTGGTGGGAGAATTTTTCCCAAGTCTCTGGTAGAGCATGGGGTACCTTCCATGCTGGACCAATCGGACGATAACTATGCGTTCGTCCGGGTTTCACTATCTGATGGAGCACCTCATGGAGCTCTACAAAGATTATGAGAAAACTGGCAGAATCCCAAATCTCCTAGATCTACACCAAATGATAGTAGATACGCATGAAGTCAGCAAGACCCGCACCGAATATTACGATGTAATCAGTAACCGGATGAGGACGATAACAAGCGTTCTTGCAGAAGTTCTCGATTGCGAGTTTGGAGTTCCCGTAGAGCAACTTCTCAATCGGTTCATCGTACTTGAATTGAATCAGCTTAGACCCGACGAGCAAAACTGGCTTGTGGAAGTCTTGTTGATGTGGATCTATTATTATCGGCTTGTACAGAAACATAGAGGCGAGCGGCTAAGACACGCAATCATTCTAGATGAGTGCCACCGCTGGTTCTACACTGGTAAAGAGTACTCGGAAACAACACATGAGATGGGCATGCCTATCGTGGATATCTTTCCCACCCAGTTCCGAGACTTCGGTGAGGCTTTGATATGTACCACCAACATGCCAAGCAAAGTCAGTCAGAGCCTCCACTCGAATACCCTCATCAAAATCACAGGTAACGTTGGTAGCGGCATTGATGTTAACACAGTCGGCGAAGCCATGGGACTGAGAGATGAATGAAATAGAGTGCATCCATCGACTGAGAAGGGCAGAATGGATCTGCAAGCTCAGCGACTACTATACTGAACCGTTCATGATCATAACCCCTGACCATCCAGTTGATGCTGATGTAACAGATGAGGAAGTAATAGAAAGGTTCAGACGACTGCTTCCCATTAGAGAACAGCAAAGAATTGCTGAGAAAGTTATTCCGAGGTTGCCAGAGCTGAACGACGATACATACGCTCTTCTATGTCACGTCAACTCGCATCCGTTCAGAGGGACCTCGGACAGAATCAAGATGCTAGAGATGTCAGGACGACGTTTCATCAAGGCCAGGAACCAGCTTACACAGCTCGGACTGATTGGGGAAATAGATATTCTACTGGGTCCCAACAGACCCAAGAAGTTCCTTACCCCAAGTGACAAAGCATTGGGTCTGCTAGAGGCCAAAGGCAACGACATCAGATACTGGAAGCACATCGGCCGAGTTGGTTTCGAACATATACTTTACCAGACTTTGCTCAGACTGGCTTACACACGAAGAGGCTGCGAAGTTCGAAATGAAGCGAAGATCAGCGAGGATAGAATTGTAGACGTATTGGTGGTAGAAGGAGAGAAGAAAATAGGTATCGAGATCGAGTTAACGACCAGCTACAACTTGAAGGAGAAACTCAGAGGCATAGAAAGCTTGGATGAACTACACATCTTAGTTGAAAACGAGAAAACTCTTCTAGAGTCAGAGAAAAAACTTGATGAGAAGACAGTTCCCACCGCTATACGATTATTCATAGCGAATCAATACCTACAAAGGATCATAAGACAATAGAAACACATGCATACCATGCAGCCACACACGCACATACACTAATCGACCAGGAATGCGTGGAGCAAAGCTACAAAGCCGTGAGTAGAGTCATTCTGCAGTTTTCCCGGAACAAAGCTGGAACAAAGTTATGCCTCAAATGATCACCAGTCAGATGAGGATCTTGCATTGTGTTAGAAATTGAAGAAAAAGATGGAGTGAGTTTTAGGATTGAGAAGACCTAGGAAAAAGCGCCGGAACAAGATTGAGGAAGATTCAGACATGGAAAATGAGGAGAAGCGGACCTCCTCAAAGCAAGCCTTGGATAAGGCCATCAGGAGACATCGAATCAACATTCCACGACGAGGCTCAGGAGGAGGACATATGCCACAAGTCTTCATACACCACAACTTCCGGTACGGCCCTGAACCCCCTGCCTACAAGACGCCTAGACCCCAATACCCAAGTTACACAAGAAGAGAGCAGGAAAGACCTCCAGCGCATGATCGACATACAGTGATTGAGAAGTCAGTCGACGATAAAATGTTCGAACTCCTCATCCGAGAAATCTGGAAAGAACTGGCCGAGGACGGCGACACATTTCTAGAAGATCTGGAGTCGAAAGACAAGGCAGATGAAATTCCAGACTTGACGCTCAAAGAATTGGAAAAAGCAACTGACAGTCTGGAAAAACATCTCAGCAAAACAGAACTTGAGCCAATCATGGAACATATTCAAAGGAAAAGAGATGAGCTCATAGAAGCACAGTACGATCCGGAGAAGTTGCTCAAAGAGCTTGAAACCTATCCCACTGAAGAACTACTTGACAAGACGTTGGCCCAACTGAACAGTGAACCGAAGTTCCGTGAAGAAGAAGTTGAAGGTTGCCAAGTAGAGACTGCCGAACTCATCCCATCAGAACCAGTGAATGTTGAATTGCCCATGAAGCACAATACACGACCAACTGAAGTGGGTTCTCCCGAAGTCATGCCTGAATTTGTTCCAGAGATTGAAGCTCAACTGTCTGAAGAAATGCTGAGTGACATTGAAGATCTCTTGCATGAGGTTGAGCCTGAGATCGAAGAAGAGGAAGTTGAACCCTCTTACTAAGGTTAGGTGACGGAATTTGTCACTGAAAGAGACTAAGAACACAAGATTTCTTGAATGGATTCGCGAGACTGTTGAAGCCGAAGAGAAGGCTGAACTGAAGCAGAAGATAAGAGACCTAGAACTTGAAAATGAATCCCTTCGAGAATTCTCACAACAGCAAAGTGTTGAAAATGAAATAACTGAAAGAGAAGAGCTCGAGAAGGACACGATGCTTGACATGCAGGCTGAAGTGCTCAGCGATATGCTGGCAGATGAGAAAACAGAACGAAGGATAACAGATGCCATGGACCAGTATCCAGATGGTCGTGAAGACCCACCCGAAGCAGAGTCGGAGCCAACTTCTCCTGACAATAACCACATCGAAGAGAATGAAGTATCCGATGACAGCTTAGAGGAAACTGTTGAGCCTGAAGAAGAAGCAGAGAGCGGTTACTAGCCACCCCTTCTAGCTGAAAGTAAAGTACTTGTTCCGTCTCTGCAACGTCACTTTGACTGGAAGATTGTTCTTCATCTTTACAAGCTGATCCATAATCACCCTAGAGCTTGTCGTCGTAATCAATTCGTCCCCATTCGATCTTAGCAAGATCACCGCGAACTGGTCGCACCCCTCGAACTTTGAAGGAAAGAACTCATAGTCAAGAACAACAAAACTCTTGCCAATCAGTTCAGTAAATGATATCTTCGCATCCACATTGAAACTCTTCTTCTCCGGAACAATCTCACTAAAACTCTTCACTTCCATAGCATCACCTCGATTCTCAATTGGAATCTTGCATTCAAGCCGATTTCTGTTCTCAAACATATGCATCACTGCACTTAGATTTGTGACTCAGCGAGGTCCTAGGCTTGGAGAAAATTTCCATCCGCTTGATAGGCGACAGAGAATGCGCCTATTCCATAGCCCGCAGCCTAGACCGTCATCATCGACTGAAGTGGACTGAATATCCAGCCTATGCAGACAAAGAGCGAACCGTGATTCTTGAAGGCAGGGTCATGCTCTACACCACAATATGCATTAGAAAACCTCAGTCAAAGTCAGAGTCATCGCTTCTGGATTTCTTATGATAAATACAAGGGAGGTGTTTCATTTGGAAGAGAAACTAAATGAATTTCTTAAGAATGGAAAAGATTGGGCAAGAGCTAACACATCCCTAGAAGGTGTATGTTTGCTGAAGCTACCAGCATACAGAGGCCAACAAGCCAAACTAGCAGTCGAAGTCAACCCAGTAGATGAGGAAGAGAGACCGATTAAGAAACGTGGATTGATGCTGAGAAGTATCGAAGAACTAGAAGCTTTCAGAAAATTACTAGCCCAAGAGAAGCTTGCCATGCTACTGCAAAGCATTGAGAAAATTTGTGGAAAACCCGCTAAGAGAGCACAGAGGGAAGTCATCGAGCTTTAGCTGACATATGAACTCCTATTTCTTCTCTTGCGTTCTCTTCCTTAGTTCAGTTAGGCTTTCACCCTCGATAATCCAGTTATCAGCAGGTTCTTCTCGAATGACGACCCAGATAGGCGGTTTAGTACCTTTCACATTCTGGTAGAATTCCGTCACTTTATCGTTGATAGCTTTGCCCAGATTAGTCCTCTGCTCAGGGGTGAAAGCGCCTTCACTCACCGAGATTTCTACAATAGGCATGAAATTCACCTCGACTTAACTACAGTAACCAACATCTTCATAAGAGTTCTAGCACAGACGGAGCCTTGGCTTTTGGCGTGCAACTATGTCTGAGAAGGTAGGCTGGGCCTGCCATTACTTCTCAAAGCAACTTTGCGTGTGCGGTAGAGATGCTCAAACGCTCTTGTGTTTTGAATTGATTCCACATATCCTGAAACTTTACGGGCATCGCTCAGATACTGCCGAAATCTAAACGAAACAACCTCCTTCAGTGGTACGCTTTCCGCTGTCAACGGTTGAACTTTTGAAACGACTACCGCACCTTTCTCTTCGAGACTGTCTATGACGCCATATATCTTGCATTGTGGAACCCTCGAATACTTTGCAAGCTGGCCCATCTTCAGACTCCCGCATGCAGATAATGTGGCGTAAACCATCGCTTCATACCTCGTAAACCCGAGCCTAGCGAATACCGTGAAGATATCCTCAGGTAACAAACTCATACCATTCATTTCCATCACCAAGTTAATTTTGGTGAGGCGAGCCAACTGATTTTCAGCGAAGCGCCGTCGAGAGACCGAAAATCAGATTGAGTGAGCCGAACAAGGCGATAGGTGATGAAAATGGTGTGTTAGCATGACTCAGTTGTTTACGATTGGCCACTCAACAAGAAGTCTTGAGGAATTCATCGGGTTGTTGCGAGAGAATGATATTCAGATCTTAATAGATGTCAGAACTTGGCCTCATTCCGAACGCTATCCTCACTTCAATCGAGATAGCCTCGTAGAGAATCTCAAGAAACATGGAATACGATATGAGTGGCTCGGCAAGGAGCTGGGTGGGTTTCGCAAACAGGGTCTAGGAAAAGAATCACCCAACAAGGCTTGGAAGAGTCAAAGCTTCAGGAACTACGCAGACCATACCATGGCAGAAGAGTTTAGGCAAGGAACAAAAGAATTGTTGGAACTGGCTAAAGCGGGTAGACTTGCTTTCATGTGTGCAGAACGTTACCACCGTAGTTGTCACCGTCAGATCATTTCAGATTACTTGACAGTGAAAGGTCACCAAGTTAGTCATATAGTTGACAAAGGCAAGACAGAAGAACATGAATTGACGAGATTCGCAAAGGTCACGAATGATGAATTGAGATACCCTTTGATGTCTCGAAAGAGTATCATCTTACATGAGAGAATCGAAGAAGAAATAGATAGCGATCGATAGCTAAGGTTTCGAGGCGTCTATCTGACAAATGTCTGAATGGCGTACCCCACTTACTGTATTGGGCTTGCTTCTCATAATCGCAGGAGCATTCCTGCTGAGTATACCCTACATTATCAAGCATGTTCCGACACTGGAGAGACTAGAGAAACTCCCAACCATCTTGCTGTACGTCTACCGCAAGGACAGCTTCTTCTTCATAACATCACCGATACTGCTGATAGTCGGCGCCGTATACTTGATATGGCTCCTGATCAGATTGTCGCGTTGACCGATTTAGTGAGGTAGGTGTTATGATTCGAGAGATCCCGCTTTCAAAGGCTGTCAAGATAATCTCGCCCAGGTTGACTGTACTGGTCAACACTGTAGATGAGAAAGGTGAGTTGAACTCTTCACCTTACTCTTGGATCTTTCCACTCAGCTTTGATCCACCTTTGGTCGGGGTAGGCATAGGCGGCAAACATAAGCTCACATACATCAATTCCAAAAGAACCGGCGAGTTTGTCGTGTGTGTCGTCTCAGAGGATTTCGGCCAACAGGCAGTCAACTGCGAAGAAAGCCATGAGCCTGGGGATAGATTGTGGGAGAAACAGGGTTTCCACACTGAGAAATCTGAGAAGGTTAAGGTTCCGAGACTAAAAGAGGCGAGAGCAGCCTTGGAATGCAAGGTGAAACAGTTCGTTGAGCTGGGTGGCGATCATATCATATTGGTAGGCAAGGTTCTACATGCCCAAGCGGAGGAAGGAGGATTGGATGCGATAAGACCACTACTCCACGACTCAGGAGGAAGCTTCAGAAATATTGGAAAGGAGATCATCCTCAAGAGGAGACGATAGGAGAGGCATCTGAAGGCAGGATGCTCCGCACTAGATTCTAAGATTTTGCCTCTTTCTTCTTTTTGGGTTTCTTTACCATCTTAGGCTTTCCCAACGAGATTCACCTGCCAAATCTTGGTACGATCATTGCCGCTTTTTCCTGAAGGTCTGTTTTACTAATTGTGAAGCTTGGGCCGTCAAGCCTCTTGACATTGTCATCTGCTTGTATGAAGCCCTCCACCGTGCTGAGCGCGTCGAATGTAGCTGACATTCTTGGAAGCTTGTAGTGCATGGGAACCGTTATTCTTGGCCTGATGGATTCCATCACCTTTCGAGCTTGTTGTGGTCCAATTGTGTAGAAGCCTCCGACCAGTATGAAAAGCACATCCACCGCTCCTATCTCGCCTACCTGCGATTCTGATAACTCGTGTCCCAAGTCTCCCAGATGACAGAACATGGTATCGTCGAATCTCACAGTGTAAATAGAGTTCTTTCCCCTCTGTCCACCTTGAGCCGTGTCGTGAAATGCGGATACTCCTCTGATTGATACATTGTCAATCTGCTTCACTCCAGTGAACCCTTCGAGAACAACACTCTTCTCATGCCTGACAGCCTTGACATTGTTATGATCTGAATGACTATGTGAGCAAAGTATTATGTCAGCTTTCTCAGTTGGCTCTGGAAGCCCAGTCCCTTTAAACGGGTCAAACATCAGTCTCTTCGTTTCGCCTCTGAGCAAGAAGCAGGCGTGTCCCAGCCAAGTAACATCAATCAAGCAAAATCACCTTCCAACACGTTTTGAAGATCTCAACCCATATATTTTTCATCACAACTCCTTCATCAGGGAGAGTCACATGTAGCCAATCAGAGGATCTTGTTCATGGCCCGATGCTTAACAGCATATAGCATAGGGGGCATTAAGCAGTTTAGTGTTTCCTCCTTGTCCTTGAACGTCTCAGCCAGAAGTGATATCGACTGAACTCTGGCCGGTTCCTCACCTAGGAAATCTGCTTCTCGGGTTCCTCTTGCAACTTGAGTGACGAAGTGTATGGCTTAGCTTGTTTCTCTGTCTTTTTCTGATGCGGTATGCAGTTCGATTCATCTCTCAATCATCTTGATCTGCAATTACGACGGTTCCTAGTAGTGTATGAGCTCTTTTTCTTCGAGAGTTTCCTGAAGTTTGGCGGTGGCACGATAGACTTCTTCTTCTTTCTTTGCTCCTACACATACAAGTTTCCCGGTTGAGAACAGGAGAACCACGACTTTGGGTTCTTCCATACGGTAGATTAAGCCTGGGAACTGTTCAGGCTCATACATGACCCTCTTTAGCGAGTATGTTGCCTTATCTAGATCAATAGTTCCACCGAGGCCTCCGGAGGCGACTATGTTCTGTATCTGAATATCGGGTTTATCGATGGTGATGATTCCATTATTCTTCAAGTCGTCCACAACTTTCATCACAGCTTCTTTCGCTTGCTGTTCTGATTTGGCTCCTGTACACACCATTTTTCCTGAACTGAAGATGAGCGTCGCGGTCTTGGGTTCCTTCAACCTGTAAACGAGGCCTGGAAACACTTCCGGTAGGTATTTGATGTTTGGAAACACTTGAACGATAGCGTTAAGGTCTACGTCTTGTTTAAGCGCAGCCGTAGCGACGACGTTCTCTATCTTTATGAACGCCTTCGCCAAGCTTGATGACTCCAAATATATCGCTAGAACTTGGGCATATGGTCCACTTGCATACCTTAAAGGTTGATGTGATGAGAAGTCGTTGTAGGAAGCCGAGATCTACTATTGAACAGTGGATGGTACGATTCGTTAGAACATTGGAAAAGATTAGACTCTGCGTTTCACCCTTCAAAATGAAGTAGGCGTCTCCAAGCCAGACGATATCAACTAAGCAAAACTAAAATGTAGACTGGCTTGCCGTACGCCTTTCAACCTCCAAGATGCTTCATCAGTCAAAGCACATCACAATATGAGAAGTATAATGGAACTTCGCTTGGAAGAACAATTATAAGTCGTCGAGTTTGTTCTTGCTTGGGAAGTCTCTTGAGTAGAAAAAGATCGGCTAAACCGAGGAGGGAGCCTCCTCAAATCAAGAGGTTGAAGACTAGGATTCGGAATCTCGAAAACAAACTTGCCGACTCTGTTCCCAAAATCGAACTGGATTCTCTCAAAACAACCTTAGAAACCAAGATCAGCGAGTTCGAGACCAGACACTCAGATGCGAGACGGAGCCTTGAAGAGGCCAAGACCAGCATCCAAGACCTTGAACGGAAGCTCTCCCAATCCGCAACCAAAATCGATGAGCTGGAAGGCAGGCTGACCAACTCGGTACCGAGAGCAGATCTTGAAACCATGAAGGATGAGCTGCAATCAAAGATCACCGACCTCGAAAAGAAGTTATCCGCATCCGTTCCGCGAAGCCAAGCAGACGAGCTGAGAACTAGAGCTACTGATCTTGAAAGCTCCAACTCAAAGCTACAAGGAGAGATCGAGCAGCTCAAAGAGAAGCTTGCAGCATCCCTGCCTAAGGCTGAGACTGCAAGAAAGATCCAAGAACTCGAGTCGAAAGTAGATGAGCTACAAGTGAAGCTTTCTCATTCCGTGCCGAAGACCGAGGCTGAAGCCAAGAGCAGAGAACTCACGGATAGGATTCGAGTTCTCGAATCCAAACTTTCAGAGTCAATTCCTAGGACAGAGCTGGAATCTATCAGGTCAACTTTGGAAGCTAAGGTCAGCGACCTCAAGGCTAGGCTGGCCCAACCTGCGCCAAAAGCCGAAGTGGAATCATTGAAGGAAAAAGTCACGGGATTAGAGTCGCGGCTGGCGGAAGCTGAAAGAGAGCTTGAGGCCGCAAGGCTTCGCATCAAGGAGTTAGAGACCAAACCACCTGCAGAAAAGCCACCGGAACCTACACTCACATAGGACTATGCTATCCTAATCAGTTCTAGGCAGATCTATACCCAGCACGACAGACAACTTGACTTGTCGCTCAGGTATGCTCCAGTGCTTTCTTAGGAGTTGGTTCTTCTTCGGTAGAAGCGTGAAGCCATATTTCTGGTAGAAACGTATGGCCCATTTAGCGTCTTTCCATGTTCCAACCAAGAGTTGCCGAGTGGTCGATACCCGTTTGATATGGCTGAGAAGTTTTCCTCCCACACCTCTTCTCTGGTATTGTGGAAGGACGTACGTGTGCCTGACGAGGGTTACATCCTTAATTGGTTGATACCCTGCAACCCCAAGGAGTTTTCCCTCTTCCTCGTAGCCGAAGAATATCATCTCGCCCATCTCCCTACGAAGCTCTTCCAAGGGCATGTAGGGTTCATGATAACGGTCCGCAGGTATAATGCCATCATAGGCTTTCGCAGATTCATTGATGATCTTGAAAATCATCTCTTCATCTTTCTGGTTACATCGCCTGATCAAACCAGGACGGTTCATTGACATATCAGATCACCTCATTTTTCATTCTTTCAAAACGGATAGCCTGCCTAGATAATAGCGGTCACGAATATGACTTGAATCACAGCAAACATAGCTGGATAGTGTGGTCATTGTATTTCGCTATAGCTTTGAGTTGGAGGCGACCTCAGACCTGAAGTTCATCATTGTTGTAACACTGGGTTTGCGCACTGGTTATGAAAGAGTCCTTGGAGATTGCTTTTCCTAGGCCTGCCCGTCGAATCGGAGTCCTTTGTCAAGGCCTACGGTCTCGAAAGTATCTTGCAACCTTGAACTCTCTTCATCACGATTACTTCTTCTCCGCTTGGAGCTTCGCTTTCAATTCGGGTAGGGTCATCCGGTCAACCATCCAGTTCTCTCCGGGGATCTCGTGGATGATCACCCAAGTATAGTGTTGCGGTTGCTTCGCTTCCGTGACGATCAGGTCCGTGATCTTCCTAGACAGATCCGCCTTCTGCTCATCGGTTAGGGCACCCTTCCCAAAATACATCTCAACAAGAGGCAAGTTTTCACCTCCGATTCTGATATGATAAATGACGTCTTAGACTTGGCTTACTCTATCAGTGTAGGGTTCTGTTTGATTCGCTAGGCTGTCGGCGATTGCGGTGTCTCGGTGGTTGCAGGTGGAGTTGGCGGCGTCTCCGGTTTTGCTTCGGTTGCCGGTGCAGGTGTTGGTGGCGGGGTTTCCTTGGGCTTGGTCTTTTTCTTCACTTTCTTCTTGGCCTTCTTCTTCATCTTCTTCGGCAAGATTTCACCTCGTCTAAACATTGTTCTTGAATTGCAGATAAGGTTTTGATCCTTGAGCAACACTAGAG
>CAYXJU010000032.1:0-5898 GCA_964464765.1 uncultured Candidatus Bathyarchaeia archaeon
GCCAAGCTTCTCGCACTCTCTGGACCGTGGTCGTATACCATGCCAGACTGGATGGTGTAGGTTCTGGTTCCTCTATATTCTTCCATGAATTGCTCCGCGTTCTCATCCGTAAAGTGTCCTCTGAAAGGTAGTGCTCCCCCTCCTAAGATTGGATAGATTTCAACACCAGTTTCATCTTTTACTTCGTAACAGTCGGCTAGGGCTAGTTTGCAGGATAGAACAGATGCGATATGCCCCGCGAGCAATGCGGTCTCGGACTTACCTACGAAGACCCTGAGGTAGTCTCCGATTCCTGTCTGTCCTAGGTAGGCTGAGAGGACTCCCTTAATTGACAAGTGTTCCCGAAGTCCCTCAAAAAGTGGAATCAGACGGAGTCTTTCGTCTTTCATGAGAAGCTTTAATTCTTTCTTGAGAATGGGGAGGAAACTGTTCATCCTTTGGTGGGATTTCACGAGTTCATCAACGGTCGATGTCATAGCTTGGACTACTTCGATTATGCCCTGCTCTGAATAGTACTCGTTGGAATAGTAAATTCCCTCCATAACGGCAAGGAGCGTCATCATCTGTCGGAAGGGTTCTTCATAGAAGTTGCTTACCATTCTTGGAGTGATGAATACATTTTTTCCCGGTATCGATTTGGTGTGACCTTTGAGTCGTCTAATGATGTTTCCAATTTGGTTGTATGGGGTCAATTTGCCCATGTAGTCCAACATGTACTCATCGCATCCAAGTCCACCGTCATCTCGGCTTAAGGCATTGACCGCTTCACTGGGTTCCTCTGAAACAGATACGAACTTGCTGGCGGAGTCGGCATGTTGAGTCACCATGCTTGCGGGAATCTTTCGCATAGATACCAACGACCTAGTAGCGCGTCAAATTGACTATAAAGCTTCGTCCCTCACGATTCACCTCCATGTCGCATTCCGCAGAGTCCTAGGATTTGCGATTTCATCGTTCCCACGACACGTACGATAGAGTGAAATCGCTCAATCCGGGTATTTGGTATTTGAGGCAACGTCAGTTGATATCGATAATTGGTGCGGGAAGGATCGGTAGTGCAAGCGCCTACAATATTCTTCGTATGCACATCGCAGACGTTACGCTTGTCGACGTTCAAGAAGGCCTTCCTCAAGGCGAGGCGCTGGATCTGGTACAAGCGTCTCCCGCGATTGAATTCGATGGTAAGGTCAAAGGTAGCAACAATTTTGCAGACATAGCTGGATCGGAACTTGTGATCGTTACCGCTGGACTGCCCCGAAAACCTGGGAGCTCACGACTTGATTTGGCACGAGACAATGCGAAAATAATCTCTTCCATAACGAAAGAGATCGTTAGATATGCCCCGGACTGCAAAATTATGATAGTTACTAATCCAGTCGATGTCATGACCTACGTCGCATACAAAACATCCAGGTTTGAAAGAAATCGAGTCTTCGGCATGAGCGGAATCTTGGATGCCCTCAGATATCGATCCTATATTGCACTCGAACTTGGCGTATCTAGAGAAGATATCAGAGGTTTGGTTATCGGCGAGCATGGAGACCTAATGATTCCACTCGTAGACTATACCACAGTAGCTGGGATACCAATTCGAAAGCTGCTGGATGAAGAGCAGATCAAGAAAATCATGGAAAAGACAAAGTCAAGCGGCATGGACGTAATCAGCCTGAAAGGAGGTACTATACATGCGCCTGCAGCGGTGATAGCCGTCATGGCGGAGGCCATAATCAAAGAAAGAAACAGGGTTATGGGTGCATCAGTTGTCCCAGACGGTGAATATAACCTTAGAAACGTTTCAGTTGGGTTACCTGTGGTGTTAGGCGAGGATGGTGTTGAGAGGATAATTGAACTGGATCTTGATGATGTAACACGTGGACAACTGATGCGTGCAGCTTCTCAAATTCAATCGATAATATCTCAAACAGAATCTATGTAAAGTTGAGATAAGACTTAAACAAGACCGACTGAAAACACTCTAACGCCATTTGCGGGGATACCCGAGCCAGGTCTAAGGGGCAGGACCCAACTGATATCTCTGAGGTTGGGTGTCAGGCTTAGGACCCTGTGGCGTAGGCCTTCGTGGGTTCGAATCCCACTCCCCGCACCATTTTGCCAACCAACTCGCTACAGGAACAAGGTAGCATGTCTATTTCTGTGACTTTCCACATGAGTTGCAGAACAAGGTGTCGAAGTCCATCTCCATTCCGCAGAACCCGCATATTTTCGGTTCGAACAGTCGTATCCTGGGTGGAGAGGTTCGGTTCTTCTCATATCGTTTGGCCACTAACACGCCCAGTTCAGTAAGCAACACCAAGGGCATGACCATAATCATGCTTCCGGGTCCGCCGTCAGGCGTGATACAAGCGCATACGAGGTAGATTCCGCCATAGATGTACATCCTATTCTTTGTCACGATACTCGTGCTGAGTATGTTGTACTTCACGAGGAGGACGAAGAATAACGGGGTTGTGAAACTGAATCCCGATAACAGCGTAATTATGAATACCATGTTGTAAAAGTCCATTATCGACATAATTGCTTCTGCTCCTACCACCACGTAGAACGGTAGTAGCGCCCTGATGATCAAATGTGTCACTATACCGTATCCAAAGGCGGCTCCCAGTAGAAACAATATCGAGAATGAAATGACGAATGGATAGAGATCTTTTCTTTCGTTAGGATATAGCGCTGGGTCGATGAACTTGTAGGCTTCATAGGCTAGGATGGGAATGCTGCAGGCAACTCCCAAGACTACAGATGCGATTACGTACAGTTCAATTGGCGCAGCTAGTTCTATGCTGATGAGTCTAATGTTGGATGGTAGAATCTGATCCTTGATTGTTCTTAATACTACGCCGACTAGTGGATCATAGAATTCGAGAGGGTTCTTAAGAAAGTCTAGATTCGCTGGAAGCCCCATCATTAATCCAGTAACGACAACTACCGAGTACAGCACTATCTTGAGTCGTTTCGAGAGTTCGGCGGTGTGCTCCCAAAACGTCATGTGAGGTGAGATGTCTCTATCTTCTACCAGAGAGCCTGACATTTCTTGCTAGACCTGTGATCTACCACATGCTGAACAGAAGGTTGAACTCTCTTTGAACCCTGCTCCACAGAACCTACAATTATCCACTATTTCTGCAGGCATCTCTCTCAAATGTTCTACAGGTCTATCTACGAATTGAACCATCTTTGAACTCGCAACTCCTGCAAAACAGATTACTAAACCAAACAGTGTCAGAAGCCCGCCAGAGAACTGTAGGATAAGTGCAATCACTTCAAATGACAGACCGTAGTGCACCACTGGTTTCGCTAGTTCTATCAACCGTGTCCAAAGCAGAGTTGACTGATGGAGCTCTGATGAGAGACCAAATTGATAGAAGATGAAACCGGCAACGATCATCAGGCAACCTACCAGAAATATTGACCGTCGCATATGTTCACGCCTCGCCCGAATCGAACCGTCCATGAAGGAAAAAGAGTTTCATCTTCACGTTGTCTGTTTCGCTTTCTGAACGATCTCCGCTGATATCTGGTCTTTCGTCTTGCCTTCTGTAGTTATGCCAAGTTCTTTGGCCGTTTTGATTAGGGTATCTTCAGCCGATACCGGAGGTGTCAGGATTTGCGTGGTGAAAGTCTGACCCTCTCGGGATGCTTTCTCCCACTCTTTCTTAGCTTCACCGATCGATCTTGCCAGTTCTGGCAGTTTCTTAGGTCCCCACAAGAGGATAGCTGCGATAATTACTACGACTACTATCAGTTCCATTCCACTAGGAAGCGGCATTCAAACCACCTCGTTTGGCGTACAATGGGCAACGTTTGCAATAAATACTACTAAACTCAGTAGTACTCTCTGGGTGAAAAGCAGTCTTGGTGAAGAGAGGGCCCTTACCGAATGGGGAACACCAACAATACGTCGTCCTAGCCCATCTGCCTACGGAGAGTGGGATAGGATTCAATGAACTGTGGCGTAGACTGAAATCTGATGGAGTTGGAATGAGCTTTTCGACGCTTACGAAGACTCTCAAAAATCTATCTAGAGAGAATTGTGTTTCCGTCGAGCTGCACGGAAAAGCATCTAAAATTCCGAAACACCTCTACAAGAAGATAGAATCCGGAATCGCTTACGAACATTATCTTGGAGATAGGCTTGGGCTGCAAGGTGTTCCGACTAAACGAATAGTCAAGATCCACAAGGGCGAGATGAGATACGACAAAATCATCTTCGGTGAGATCCCATACACCTGCGAAGTGGAACTGTTTTGCCCAGATCTCGACAAAAAGAAAGAAGACGAAATATCAAGATTCATAGAGACTGCAAGCAGCGCCGTGGTTCCAACCATCGCTGAGATCCTGAACAAAGCCTACACCGAATTTATCACTCTTCTCAGAAAAGGTTCAAAACGAGAAGCAGTAGAATTCCTCAGCAACGCTTTGTCATTCAAATTCAAACTGACACTAGCATATAATGGCAGCAAGACTCGCCTTGATGAAGACTTAGGTCCACTACTTCAAAACGAGAAGGAATTATCAAAGGTCACCGACGCCATCACATATCCATCCTACGTCGAACTATTGGGATGCTGGTTACTAAGCCTACTCAAACCCTTGATTCCACCTGAAAAACTTCCTTACAGCCTTACTGACAAAGAGAGTTGGGCGAGCTTCATTACTGACCAATCGAACAGGTGGAGAAGAGAAAAGGGATTACCACTTCTTGAGCATGGAGATGTTCGACAGTTCTTAGCAGAACAGATGGAGAAAGGATTCATTTCACTCAGACCTATTCACTCCGATTATGGAATGCTTGAATTCAACGAGAAAATGCCTGAACCCCAACCTGAGGAATTCTACGCTTTCATACTCAACCTTCTCGGCAGCATAGGTCTTCTTTTTGACGAGACAGAAAAAATCTGAATTTTTCTCATATACTGTATCACTCCTCAAGAACGTCCACACCAATCATTCGATCGCCTTAGGCGTCACGATATCTCAGAGCAAGAATACCATCAACCAAGCTGGGATTGTCACAATGGCCCAGACAACTTTGTTCCAAGAGAAAACTTTCCTTCCGTCCAACGCACCAAATGGTATCAAGTTGAAAGCTGCGAGCCAAGCATTCAATCTGAATCCGGTCGATCCAACTAGTCCAATGAAACCTCCTGAGCCGGAAAAGAGCCAGAATATGAGAGCAACGAGGATATTGGCTAGGGGCCCTGATATGGAGATCAGCCCATTCTGCTTCTGGGTGATGCCGTAGCCAAGCCCGTAAGATCTGGGAGTTATGTACACTGCGCCTGGAGCAGCAAAGATCATTCGCCCGCCAGAAATCAATGCGAAGCCGACAGCCATCAGAAGGCCCAGTCCCCAAAGTCTAAACTCTGCCCAGCAGCCAAACCGGCGCGCCAAATATCTATGTGCAAGCTCGTGGCCGATAAAGCCCAAGCCAAGAGTGACCAGTGATATGGCAAACATCGTTGGAAAGGCTGTCAAGTTGGACAGTGTGTTAGCGGAGAAGCAGAATCCTAGCACGAGCCAAGCGACCAATATCTGCTGGAGTTCTGATAACTTGAAACTCGGAAGCGCCAGGGATGCCCGATGCTGGGCAGGCATGTTATGAATGGTTATTGTTGGAATTCTGGTGTATGACGTTCCTGAGCAGGCATGTGCCTCAGGTAGCCTGTGCTCAGCACAGTGAGGTTTGCCACAATACGCGCATATGAAGGGCAGAATTGTCTCAGTACCACAGACTTCACACGCAGTCATATCAACCGACGATAGCACTTGTGTATATTGTGATTTTACCGTTTTGTTTTTCTCTGGAGCCATCGTCAATTAGTCAATGTTGCGGATTTCGTTCTTATGGGAATTCGGACAACTCGATCCAATCGAAGAAAA
>CAYXJU010000032.1:5998-11679 GCA_964464765.1 uncultured Candidatus Bathyarchaeia archaeon
AAAGTTCCAAATTAGTAGTGATGGATCAATGAGTGCTAAGAGTAGTAAGATGAAGTACGCCGCGATAGCGATCGTGTTGATAGTGATATTGATAGGCGCGTTCGTGGTTTTCAGAGGTAGAACTAGGACGCAGATTGATGAAGCTTCTCCATTGATTGAAGAGATAAGTCAAGAGACACAGGAGATAAGCAGTTTATGGACGAACGTTGATTCGAACGCGCAGAGTCTACGGATGGTAGACACGACATATGATATGTCGATCATGACACAGGAAGTTGACTATTGCCAAACGGCAAAAAGTACTGTCACCGATATGAAAGATGACCTTGATTCAATAATAACTCATGAAAACAAAGTCGCTGAATCTCTTCAAGACCTGTCAGCAATGAAGCTTCCAGATTGGACCACCGAATACATTGACATCAGGGGCACGATGGCGGACAAAGATCTACAGAGAGTTGACAAGGCTAAGCAGATGTCGAACAATCTCGACACATATTATGGGTTTGCGGAAGAACTCCTTTTGGGCTTGATTGCTGAATACAACATGGAGACAGCATTGAAAGATGGCATGGACTTGTCTCAGGCACAGGATTATGTTGGAGCTCGTGAACAATTTCAGTCAGCCCTTGATTACAATTCAGAAGTCAAGAGTCACGTAGTTGCAGCGTCCGACATATTCAGCTTCGACTATCTGGATAAAATTGAGTCAAACAGAGAGAGCGCTGAATCAGTGATCCAGAAATTCATTCAGGTATGTGATCTGGCAGACGAAGGTTCCTATGATGATGCTAGGGCGCTTTACGAAGAAGCTGATGCCGAGTACCGTTCAATCAGCAGAGTGTATCAGAGTGACATCAAACCTGAGAATCAAAGCTGGTGGAAAGAGAACATAGAGTCACTATCTAACGACATCAAAGGATTAACCAATGAGATAGAAGACCTGCAAGCTCAGGCAAATGATTTGATCGAAGAACACAAACCCAGTTGAAAGAATTCAATGCTTTCAACTTTCAGTTGCCTACTGCCTACGAACCTAAAGATTGACACTGACTAGACTGACAGTCGGGCACAGAGACTATAGAAACCCTTGTCCCCAGTGGACAAGCGGCACGAACAGATGCGGTTTTCTTGAATCACCCTATTGTACAACGATGATCTTGAAACTTGTGCGTGATTGAGAGTAGTCTGTTACTCCAGCTATGAGATGCCATTCGCCTGCTCGGGAGGGTGTAATGGCTATTATGGGGAAGGTATATGTGCCGCTTCCTGACAAGGCGATTGAGGTTGTTGACCTCATCGTCTTGTGGAGATCTTCGTCGTTTACATAGAGTTTGAGTTTTGTACCAGGGGCAAGATTCTCATACATGATCGTTATCGTCACTGGCGTAGCCTCGCCAACGGCTATTGTATCCGGTGATTTGACATAGTCAATCTTCGTTATCCTCACTGTAGCTTCGAGCTGAGCTTCCACCGTTATCGTGAAATCTTTTCTCGCCAGTTCTTTCCCTGCAGGGTCTACGACTCTTGCAACGAGACGCCAGTCACCTGCTCTGGTTGGCGTAATTGTCGCGCCCGGGAAGGTGTATTTGCCGCTTCCTGATAGAGCGGTTGAAGGCATAGAAGTAATGTCTCTTCCAGTGTCTTTCTCAGTGACGTAAAGACGTAGTACAGTGCCTGGAGCCGCGTTCTCATATTGTACAGCAACGGTTACGGGAGTGGGTTCGCCGACCGCTACTGTATCCGGTGGCTTGGGATAATTCGTCTTTGTAATAGCAGCCTGAGTCGCTCCTTCTGGAGCCGCAACGCTGACCGTAATTTTTCTCGTATCCTCAAACGTTCCGCCATGCCCGACTAGCACGCCCACGGAGAGTCTCCAGTCACCTGGTCTGGTGGGTTCGATCACTATTGCGGGGAAGGTGTATTTGCCGCTTCCCGAGAGAGCCGTTGATTCTTGGGAGCCTATCTCTCTGGATGTGGATTCATCAATGATCCTCACGGAGAGTTTGGTGTCGGATGCTAGATTCTCGTATTTGACTGCCACGGTCACCGGCATCGATTCGCCTATCGCTATTGTATCCGGTGGCTTCACATAGTCAACCCTCGAAATCTGCAGTTGAGTAGCAGTCTCCGAGGCGACGACTTTGATCGTAATCTCTTCTCTCGCAAGTTCTCTCCCACTGTACGCTACTTTCACAACGAGAGGCCAATCTCCAGCCTTCGATGGTGTGATCTCAAGTGGACTGAAGGTATATGTTCCACTTTCTTCTTCAAGAGGATCTGAGAGTGTGCCGTCAAGGCTATGTTCGAGATTGTTGCTTTCGTAGATTCGAACTTCCAGTTTCGCGTTTGATGCCACATTCTCGTAGCGAATCTTCACAGTCACATCGGTCTGCTTGCCAACACTTGTTGTGCTGGGGGGTTTGGTATACTGGATTTTTGTGATCTCTGCTTGAACCGCTCCCTGCGATTCTACGACTTTGATCGTGAACTTCTCGGTAGCTATCTTCTCCTCATAGTTCTCTGGTGAAACCTGAAGGTCTAACACGGCCTGCAGACGCCAGTCGCCAGCATGATAGGGCGTAATCTCTACGGCGGGGAATGTGTACCTACCACTTCCTTCCAGTTCTCCAGAAGGTGTATGGAGAGTTATCCCTTCGTCTCTATCCACATCTCTGAAATAGAGCTGCAGAAATGCACCGGGAGCTAAGTCAGAATACTTGACGCTTACCACAACAGGTGTAGGTTCGCCTACAGCTATTGTATCGGGTGGTTCCACATACTCGATCTTTGTTACATCTACCTGTTGCACCTTGCCTTCAACATTTATGACAATATTGTCCTCATCCTCTGCGATGATCCTTTCATCCTCTGTCTCCGCTGTGACCTCGATACGCAGTTTCCAGTCGCCCGCGTACTGAGGGGTAACACTGATTGGGCGGAAGGTGTAGGTTCCCTCTCCGGTAACTCCTTTCTTTGATTTCCCACCCAAGTGGGACCCGGTCCCTGCGTCATAGATATCTGCGAAGAGTTCGACGGGCATGAAAAGGTCGCTGTAAGCCACTTTGACTTCTACTGAAGTTTCCTCTTCGGTCTGTATGCTATCTGGTGGCTTCACGTAGTTGAGGTCTGTTATCTTTAGATTGGATTCTCCTGCAACGTTGATTAGGAACGTCTTCTCGCCTATGTACGACGCTCCTCCAATCTGGCCTCTTTCTGGGTTTGTTAGACTGTATTGGTTGTAGCTTCCGACAACGAACATCTCCATTTGGCCGCTGAATTCGGGATGTCTGCTGCTGGGGATCGAGATCTCAAATCTATGAGATAGAGTCCTCCATTCATCATCAACTATTTTGGTTCCAGGCGGCATGTCAATCTCATAACGTTCGTATATTCTGCGGAAAAACGCCTCATCACCACCATAGATTCCATCGTCGCATTCACCAATCAACAGTTCAATGGTGAACCTATTTGTTCCAGTCGTCATTGGAACGCATCGATATTTAGCAGTCACTTCAACTGGAAATACTTCGTCGATCGCCACTTCGTCTCTTGGATATTCCAGCGTAATCGTCATTTCTGGCTCTAAAACTTCTACGGTCGGTAGAGCCGCGTAAGCCAGTGGTTCCCCTTTTCTTCCTTCGTCAGCCCACACTCCAACACGTAGGTTATGAATTCCAGGAGCGATGCCTCCTGTTGTTGTACTTCCACCAATGATCATTGCAGCTGCGATTACTCCACTTCCCTTCTCCACGGTCTGATAGTATGTGCCAATCTGAGAGTAGGTTGAGGCAGAATAGTCACTGCCGTATCCATCAAGAACATAGACGTAGAAAGTGGTTACCTTGGGCGCATTATATTTGAGATCGACAAAAACAGTAATCTCTTCTCCTACCGCGACGCTAACCCTCTCATACACACCGGACGACACATACGCCTCCGAGATCGATGCATCAGTTATGGTCACACTTATCCCGCTAGCAGTCGCCATTGACAGCATAGACATTGAACTGAGAACTACAATCGCTATCAGAAATATTCCAAGATATCTACTCAAATCAACTCACCTTATCTTTTGACACCTTTCTCTTCTTCAGATAGATGGCTACAGCCACCAAAACTATGATTACAACAATTATGATGATGACCCCCTTCGGCGCTACTGTAGCTCCAGCATTCTGCGAAGTGACTGTCGCCGTTGAAGGTTTTTCGATTTCAAGTGAAGTTGCAAAGGATAGTGTAGCCCACGTTGACGGATTCAGGTAATGGTGTCTTCTGGGGAGATTTATGAAATGTGCTTCTAGAGTCCTCATTCTATGTCCAACAGTTGCGGAGAATCCGACCTCTGATCGGTCTTCAAAAACTTCCCGTGGAATGGCAAACTCGTATATCATATGTGGTTGACTAGAATAGGGATCATTTACGGAATCAATACTGGACGCGACCTCTGCGCCCAGATCCTGTTTAGCCGCAGTCCAGACTCTTCCATTACCTTGGGCAGTTCTCTGGATTAGAGTGCCTCCATTCCAGTCTGCAAGGATCATGTAATCGTCGGTTTGCGGTCTGTTCGCCTTATCATTATTGACATCGAATCTTACTCTTGCCATGTCCTTCTCATCTAGGGTGGTGTCAGACGTGAAATCTATGAGGATGTAAAGGAATTGCCCATCGTCTTTGATGCGAACGTAGCCTGCACCTCCACGGGCCTGCAGCTCCGTAGCGTTATCCCACTCACCTGCTGTGGTCCATTTGCCGTCAACAGTCACATCATTTGTGGAAGGCGAACTTGAAATAGAAGTCGTGGCGACAGTCGGTTGGACGATTACCAAGAAACACAAGAGCAATGCGAATAGAATCCCAAGTCTGTGTGCGAACATCTCGACCGATCATCTAGTGAAAGAGGATTCGATATAAGACTATCCAAGGAATCTGTAGAATGATTGAAATCATGTGCGTAACATCAAAAGGTTGAATTAGTTTGAACTCAATCTACTCGCTACTACTCCCACTCATAGATTAAATGAATTCGCTTATGTCAAGGTGACTTTTGTGGGTCAACCGCTTCATGCTCAGCTTGAACAGATTGCAAAAGAACAAGGGGCGGATTTGTTTGGTGTTGCAGACTTAGCAGTTGCTGAGGATTTTGTTTGCAGTCAGGGTGGAGAACATCTGAAGAAGTTTCCAAGGGCAATATCAATCGGCATCCATCTACTAGACGCAATTATTGATGAGTTGTACCGTCATGAAGATCCAACGGTTGTTTTCTCATACAAGAGACTCTACAGCTCTGTCAACTCACAGCTGGATCATATTGCTCTGTTGTTGGCGAGAAGAATTCAAGAAGAGGGCTACCAAGCTTACCCAGTTCCAGCGGCGCAAAGAATAAACTCAAACAAACTCATTGCGGTGACATCTCACAAGCTTGTTGCGAACTTAGCTGGGCTTGGTTGGATAGGCAAGAGTTGTCTCCTTATCACACCAAACTATGGCCCCAGAGTAAGACTCTCAACAATATTCACCGATGCCCCATTGGAAACTGGATATTCCATCAGCGAGAAATGCGCAGAATGTGGGGCTTGCATGAAAATTTGTCCTGTTAAAGCATTTACTGGAGCTTCATTCAATCCTTCAGAACCCAGAGAAACCAGGTTCAATGCCCATTTGTGCGAATCCTACATGAA
>CAYXJU010000033.1:0-11618 GCA_964464765.1 uncultured Candidatus Bathyarchaeia archaeon
TTTCTAGATGAGCCAACCCTAGGACTAGATCCACAGACCCGTGAGCACATCTGGGAGTACATCGAAGACATGTCCAAGGAACGTGCCATGACTATAGTCCTCACAACCCACTACATGGAGGAAGCTGAGAGGCTCTGTGACAGGATAGCGATAATTGACAATGGAAGGATCGTTATCATGGATACGCCTGAAAACCTTGAGGAGACTATTGGCGGAGACATCGTATGTCTAAAGACAGAAACATCCGATACTGAACGATTCAGGAAGATAGAAAGCGTTACCAAGATAGAGGTTCAAGACGATTATATTGTCCTAACCGTCAAGAATGCAAGTCAGCACCTTAAGGAGATACTTGATGTTGCCGGAAAGATAGACAACGTAGAAACCAGATCCGCAACCCTCAACGACGTCTTTCTCAAGTATACGGGGAAGGAGATCAGAGAAGAGACTGGAGAAGGCGGAATATTCGAAAGAGCAATGCAGGCGAGAACGAGAAGATGACGTTAGCTGAAGGAATTTATGCTCTCTGGCTGAGAGAGTTCAAAGTCTTCACACGAGAGAGATCACGAGTAGTAACCTCCATCATCAATCCGATACTATGGATATTTGTATTCGGAGGAGGCCTCGGCTCCTCCGTGAGCATTGAAGGAATCAACTATCAGGTTTTCATCTATCCAGGCATAGTGGCGATGAGCATTCTTTTCAGCTCAGTCTTCTACGGAGTCTATATCGTCTGGGACAGAAAGATCGACATACTGAAGGAAGTTCTCGTTGCACCGCTCTCGCGAACATCTATTTTCATAGGAAAAGTTCTCGGGGGATGCACGGACTCGATGATTCAAGCTTGCGTCATGTTGTTGATAAGCTTCGCAGTCGGTGTCTACATTTCCCCATTGACTTTTCTACTCGCCCTCTTCATTCTCTTTCTATTGGCGCTGAGTCTGGTTAGCGTTGGGCTGATATTGGGCTCGCTGATGGAGAGCCCGGAAGGCTTCAACATGGTCGTCAGCTTCCTCGTGTTCCCCCTATTCTTCTTCAGCGGCGCACTATACCCTCTTGACAACCTTCCAATTTGGCTTTCAATAATAGCGTACATTGATCCTGTAACATATGGTGTCGACGGTCTGAGAACTGTTATACTAGGAGTCTCAAAGTTCTCAATCCACGTTGACCTAGCCATTCTTATGGCGTTCGCGGCAGCGATGTTCACGGTCGGGACAAGAGCCTTCGAGCGAATGAAGTAGAATTTGAGATTCTTAGGACGTAGAAATCTTCACGAGAACAATTCTGATTGACAGATTTTGTTTATCGGGCTTCCTCGCGCAGATTTATTGCCGCGCTTTCAATTGTCTCTCGCGCTTTGGCAATTCTCTTCTTTGAATCGGACAGAACGGTCTCGTAGACGTCTTTGTTTATCTTACCTGAACGATACTGAGTTCTGACCTGAGCTTCGCTTGCCCTGGCTCCGTCTATCTCAGCCTCGGCTTTGTCCATCTTTCTGATCATCTCATCGTATCTCGTAGCGGCAGATCGTAATTGATCCTTTACTGAGGCTAGGGACCGGTTTATCTCATCCAACCTTGCGTCAATGGCCTTCTTTCTCCGCCTAAAATCATGTTTTGAAACTGCGCCTCGCGTCATATCTTCCTCGATCTTCTCAGTCTCCAATCTCAAAGCTACCCTTTCGTCATACATTCCAACGAATCTTCGAATCACTTCTACCGGCGCAACCGCTGAAGGAGTAGTCTTCTTTCCTCTGGAGGCAACCACGAACACGCATAAGATAGCTTCAACCACAACCAACCATGTAATGGGTTTGAAGGCTGCCCAGAAGCTCAGATACTTGTACTCCATCTTGAAGCTGAGATTATGGAGCGGAGTCACACCATTCAGGTCGTAGAGGAGGACTGTCTTTCCGCCCTCAATATAAGTGGAGTTCGGATTTTCACTACTTTGCTCAAGAGTCATTCCTTCCGCTAATGGGATTCGAACCATCAGCTTCTCCACCATCCATGGGTGACTCGTGAGGAGATCGAAGCTTAAGCTATAAAGTCCCCACCACTTCACCTGTTTGACGTAGTCGCTATTTGGCAGACGATACTTCAATGTGAACGTGAAATTTTCATTTCCTTTGAATGTCTTGTAGCGCGGCGATACTATGGCTTCAGTCTTGTCCTGAGACGCACTCCATAGGGGACCTGCGGGGTCATATGCCATGACCTGAGACGCACCTTTGGGAAGTTGAATTGTTAATGAGCTGATGCTAGCTCCCAGATTGCTGGCTGTGTAGGTATCCGAGACGTAGACCTGCCCGTCCAATCCAAAATCTATCTCCCTTTCAACTGATCGAAGTTTCATGAATTGAATTGAAACCGACGTGAAGTTGAAGGACATGGACTCAGCTCTGTTTGGTTCAAGCGGCTTGAAAGTATGAACGAGGGACGGCATTCCCCCAATTTCGACTTGTGTAAACGTGAAGTTATCCGGGAGAAATGTTGCGGAACCAGTGGGCAACAAGATGGCTACGTCGCATAATTCTGCGCTTATTGAAAAGCTTGGTGTATCAGCGAATCTGTAGACGAATGTGCCCTCAACATTTTTCAGAATGTTGTCGACAACCATCACCGTACTGAAATTGCATGGTTTCTGCGGCAGTGCTGGAGCTGGAAACTTAAAGTTCATCCAGTATATTGATGAAGATGGATTCACATCCTTCTCGATCGCGACCGGCAGTCTGTTCTGATCGCTCGATGAAATATATTTCAGATCTTTTGCATACTCACGTGGAAGACCCATCGTGATTCCAGTTACTGGTTCGGTTCCAAGATTTCGAACAGTAACTGTGTCATTGATTGCAACAACTCCCCACTCGTTGATGAATACTCTACGATTGACAGCGAGACTGTACGATGGGGTTGGACTAGAAGCGATTGGCGTGATCACTGTAAGCATCAGAATCGCAAAGAGGGCTGCCACCAGTAGTCTTCGCAAGTTATGCTCACCGGTTTGGAAGTGGTCCTAGAGTAGAACACGAGCTCTATTTATCTATTCTCCACTCACCAAATCACCGATCAAGCTGAGTACGCCAGTCTCTTGGAGTTTTCTTGAGCTTCTTTGCTGGCACCCCAACGTAGACCGTTTTGTCGGGAATGCTGCCAGTTACCAATGCTCCCGATCCGACTACAGCCATTCTTCCTACTCGAACTCCGGGCATCAATGTTACGTTTCCGCCTATTGCTGAACCTTTTCCGATAATGGGTCCAACAAGCTTGGGCTTCTTGAGCTTCATGTACTTGTCATTTAGGAGTATACATCTGGGGCCGAGAAAGACGTAATCGCCAATCCTTGACCTCCGAGAAATGTAGACACCTGTCTGCATTGATACGTTTCGTCCGATATTCGATTCTCCATCTATAACTACTCCAGTCCCAACCAATGTTCGGTCTCCGATTGTCACCCTCTCTCTTACAACAACATTGTGTCCGAACTCAACGCCTACACCTATCTTCGCCGGTGAGTAGATTACGCATCCTTGTCTGATAGTAGAGCCTTTACCTATCTCTAGTTCAGATCCGTCAGAAAGGTCTACTTCCGTGCCTGCTAGCATTGTTTTCAATCCGGTTCTGTCCAAGTGACCCAATGTGCAATTTGGACCGACGTACACCCTGTCTCCAACGTTCACGTTACCATGCAATGTAACGTTCGCATCTATCCAAACGTGGTTTCCCAACCTTACATTGCCTAGCAGTCTCGATCCGAGGCCTATGGTGCAGTCGTCTCCCATTCTCGCGAGGGGGCTGACGTAGGCGCTGGTGTTTATCCTACATCTCGTTCCGATCCTAGGTCCAACTGTTTTTGATTTCAAGGCGTAAGTACTCAACTTCGCACGATACAGCTTCCTTCAACGCATCGATCGACAAGACGTTGATTTGTCGTTGTTTACCGCCGACCAGAGACGTGCCAAGTGCTCTTTTCACAATTCGACCATGGTAACGCCACATTTGAAACAGTACTTTGAGTCTATCGGGTTCTTTCCTTTGCAGTTTGGACATGTCCTTTCGATTACCGGTACAACCTCCAAGTCTTGAACCGACTTGACAAGTACGACATCGCCTACCTTCTCGATCTTGTCGAACGAAAGGAACCCTTCTTGTATCTTGCCCTTCTCCATATTCTGTTCAACAATTAGCGCGACTTTGCCGTCTAATGAGTATGCTAGGTCCTTTACGATTCCAACCTTCTTGGCTTCGGATTCTATGACCTCTTTTCCCGCTATTTCCTCTCGTCGGTGATATTTTACCAATTTTCGCACCCTTCAACCAACCATTATGATATCTTCTGTTGAAATTATTAAAAGATACGTAAACTCATCCAAGGTTCTTACATGTCGTTTCAGCTGCACATCGATGAATTCACCGAAACTGATAAAAGCACACCATTATCCTACAGAAGCCACTTGATTTGATCTTCGGAGGTTTGTCTTTTGGCAAAGGCCCATCCATATCTTCCAACTGGTGTCGAATCGATAGAGAAAGCAATGATGGCGGATATTGGTATCAGTAGTATTGATGATCTCTTCAAAGATATTCCAGAGTCTATCAGACTTAAGAGAAAACTCAAACTCCCAAACACAATGTCCGAATTTGAACTAAAAGAAAAAATCCGGGCACTTCTCGCAAAGAACATATCGGGACAAGAAATGCCGATATTCTTGGGTGGAGGAGTCTGGCCTCATTATGTGCCAGTCGTGGTCGAAGAGATAGTCAATCGTTCCGAATTCTTGACAACATACACACCATACCAAGCTGAGGCCTCACAAGGGGTACTTCAAGCCTTCTTTGAGTATCAGAGTATGATGTGCGAACTAACTGGCATGGACATTTCCAACTGCTCACTGTACGATTGGGCGAGTGCCGTTGGAGAATCTGCTAGAGCTACGGTCAGGGTGAATCATAGAAACGAAATCATCTATCCACATTACATTCATCCTGAAAGGCTCATGACACTCAAGACTTACACCGAACCAGCCGATATCAAGACAGTCGAAGTTGAACAAGACAAGAAGACTGGACAGATCGATCTGGATGATCTGAAGAAAAAACTAACGGACAAAACTTCCGCAGTCTATATCGAGAATCCATCTTATTTGGGCTTTCTTGAACAAGGCGTGGATGAGATCTCGGATCTTACGCATAAAAATGAATCGATGCTCATCGTTGGGGTTGACCCAATATCGCTAGGAATACTGAAACCCCCCGGACAATATGGAGCTGATATTGTGGTTGGAGAAGGGCAACCGTTGGGAAGCCCCCTAAACTATGGCGGTCCTCTAATCGGAATCTATGCCTGCAACGGTGAAAAACTGCTGAGGCAGATGCCAGGTCGAGTGATTGGAATGACTACCACCACCGATGGAAAACAACGAGCTTATTGCATGACCTTGTCAACCAGAGAGCAACATATCAGAAGAGAGAAGGCAACATCGAACATATGTTCAAACGAAGCACTCTTGACTGTTGCTTCTGCCGTGTACCTTTCGCTTATCGGACCTTCGGGTCTCAGGGACCTCTGCACAACAATAATGACCAATTCACATTATGCGATGAAGAGACTCAGCCAGATACGAGGAGTGAAGGCACCCGGGTTCGAAGCTTCTCATTTCAAAGAGTTCACTGTGAATTTTGACAAGACGAAGGTAAGAGCGAAGGACCTTCACAAGAGACTTCTCAAACAAGGAGTCCACGGCGGGAAGGTCATAAAGAATGAGTTTCCAGAACTGGGCGAATCAGCCTTGTACTGTGTCACGGAAGTCCACTCTAAGAGTGATATCGACAAGTTAGCTGGAGCTTTGAAAGAGGCTTTGAGGAGTTGATCTAAATGGAATTTCATCAAGCAAGATGGAACGAACAAACGATCTTTGAAAGATCCTCGCCGGGAAAGGTTGGCCACTTAATTCCAAAGGCTGACCCCGAAGAGACGAAGATCGTTGGCGACGTTTTGAAACTCATCCCAAAAAAACTCCTGAGAGAAAAGGCTCCGTTGCTGCCTGAAGTCTCAGAAGTTGAAGTGATCAGACACTACACGCGTCTCTCTCAGCAAACCTATGGCGTAACTCTGGGCATTTACCCGCTGGGAAGTTGTACCATGAAGTACAACCCCAAGATCTGTGACTTTGTCACGGGGAATCCTAAGCTTCAGAGTATCCACCCCTATCAAGATGAGTCAACCGTTCAGGGCATACTTCAGATCCTGTATGAACTTTCACAATTCATAGCTGAGATAACTGGAATGAGGAAAGTCTCGCTTCAGCCAGCAGCCGGCGCGCATGGCGAGCTTACGGGAACCATGATAATCAGAGCATATCACAAGCTCAAAGGCGATCTGGACAAGCGCAAAGACATAATCGTTCCCGACTCAGCACATGGAACCAACCCGGCTAGCGCGGCCATGGCCGGGTTCAACACCGTCGTAGTACCATCCGACCCCTCAGACGGCACCGTGAATATTGAAGCACTAAAGTCCACGGTTGGACCGCAAACAGCCGGACTTATGATCACAAATCCCAACACCTTAGGAGTCTTCGAGAAGAATATAGTGGAAGTTACCAAAATCGTACATGACGCTGGAGGACTCGTCTACTACGACGGAGCCAACATGAACGCCATCCTCGGAAAAGCCAGACCAGGCGACATGGGATTTGACATAGTGCACCTGAACGTCCACAAGACCCTTGCCACCCCCCACGGGGGAGGGGGGCCTGGTGGAGGCCCATGTGGCGTAAATGCAAAACTAGAGAAATTCTTGCCGATCCCCACGGTTGAGTACGACAAGAAGAAGTACTACCTGAACTACGACAGACCGCACACTATTGGGAAGATAAGAGGGTTCTACGGCAACGTTGCTATTCTTCTCAGAAGCTACGCATACATATTGGCCATGGGTGCCGAAGGACTGGAGAGAGTAGCTGAGCTATCGACCCTAAATGCCAATTACATCTGCAGAAAGGTCCTGAAATCGAAAGGTTACACATTGCCGTTCGGCCCCGAGAACCCGAGGAAACATGAGTCAGTGATCAGCGCGGAACAAATGTCGAAGGAGACTGGAGTCAGAGCGCTTAACGTGGCAAAAAGCCTGTTGGACGATGGTTTGCACGCACCAACCAACTACTTCCCACTCATAGTTCATGAGGCATTGATGATCGAACCAACGGAAAGCGAAAGCAAAGAAGAACTTGACAAGTTCATCAATTCCATGATTCGCATAAGCGAAGACGCCTACAGTAACCCACAGAAAGTTTTGACTGCGCCACAGAATACCACTGTGACGAAAATTGATGAAGTCAAGGCTTCCCATCCCAAGACAATCTGCATTAACTGGAAGACTTGCCTACTCAGATCATCACAAACCTAGATTCTTAGGAATCCCTGTACGACGCCATCCCTAATGGGATGGCCAGGGTCTTGCCAATCCCTTCATTAGGTGCGCTGTCGATCTCTAGGAAATTAGAGTGCGAGGAACCTTGAAGATTACAGTGAAGCATTTCGCCGAGCTTAGAGAGATTGCTGGAAAGAGAGAAGAGTTGCTTGAGGTCGAAGATGGAACAACCGTTGAAGACTTACTCCACATACTAGCAAAGACTTACGGTCACCGATTCACAAACTACGTTTTTGACAAAGAGACAGACGCTCCAAGCGATCACCTACAGTTTCTGATAGATGGTCGGAGCGCCACATCCCTTCAAGGGCTTAAGACGAAACTTACAGACGGTTGTCAGTTCGCAATAATTCCCCCTGTCAGTGGAGGATAGAAAAGTAAGCCAATAACAAAGGGCATTTAGCGCAGATGGCTCACACAAGATCTATCTACTTAGAGAACTATGGGTGCACCTCAAACAGATATGACCTAGAGATTATGCTAGGTCTGCTTGAACAAGCAGGCCACAGGATTGTAATGGATCCTTCACAAGCGGACATCGTCATCATAAACACGTGTGCGGTGAAGGAACCCACGCAAAACAGGATGCTTCATCGCATTGCCTCACTTCGCGGAAAACCGCTGATAATCTCCGGATGCCTGCCAAAAATCGATCTCAAAGCGATAGAACATGTCGCTCCAGACTTCTGCGCCGTCTTAGACCCGCAATCTATCACCAAAATCTCAACCATTGTTGAACATACAGACTCAACGACACGAGACAGACGATACTTCTCAGACAAACCACCCATCAAACCAACACTCCCAAAGATCCGACTCAACCCATATGTCGAGATAGTTCAGATCGCCGAAGGATGCCTAGGAAGCTGTTCATACTGCTGCGCAAGATTCGCCAGAGGCCAACTCTATTCATTTCCGAAAGAGCTCATTGTGAAAAACGTTAGAGATGCTGTTTCAAATGGCGCCCGAGAGATCTGGCTGACGGCACAAGATACGGGAGCCTACGGAAGAGACCGCGACAATAGTCTGATCAACCTACTCCAAGATCTGAAACAAATCCCTGGCGATTTCAGGATACGAATTGGAATGATGAACCCTAACCATGCGACAGCCATGCTCGATGGCCTTTGTCAAATCCTACCAAATTCAAGATTCTTCAAGTTTCTACACATACCTGTTCAATCAGGCTCCGACAATGTACTCAACGAAATGAGACGACAATATCAGTCCGCGGAATACACGCAGCTGGTAAAGACTCTGCGTTCAAGAATCACCGACATTACACTATCTACAGACATAATCGTTGGATACCCGACAGAAACGGACCGAGACTTCCAGCTGACCATCGATCTGATCCAGCAGACCAACCCCGACATAACTAACATCTCAAAATACGGACACCGCCCCGGAACCCCCGCGGCTCAACTGACCCCTCTTTCCTCAGCTACCATAAACCAACGATCCAGAAGAACCTCACTTCTCTGCCAAACTCTGAGCCTGGAAAGCAACCTGCGGATGATTGGAAAAATACAAGAAATATCATTGACGGACAGGACCCGTGAAGGAAAACCAATCGGAAGAACCGACAACTACAAGAAAACCATCCTCGACAAGGATATGCCGATCGGCACCAAGATCCGAATCAAGGTAACCAAAGCTTCTCAACGACACCTCGAAGCGACTCCCATTTGACTCCACACCGGCAAACCAGAAACATGCTCAATACCACCATCAAGGCTGCTCAATAATAAGGCGGAACTTCACTCAAAAAGACAATTTCGTGTAATTACTAGAAGTTGATATAGCGGTCATCTTATATGTTTATAGCTTATGGTATTACATATGTATGCTTATACGATTACCAAGCAGTATATACAGTCTAGCGACTCTATTCTTGTACACTTCGTTTCGACTTCAATTGTATTCTGGGGGTGCAATAAGATAGTCCAGACGTCACGCGCGATCCGTTATGGTTTCGAGAGCGTAGTATGTTGTGATCTGCTAGACTCCGCACTGTCAAAGGTTCTTGTTGTGGGTGTGGGCGGCGCGGGCAACAATCTTGTTAACAAATTGATGGAGGCTGGTGTTAGTGGAGCTCAGTGCATTGCAGTCAATACGGACCGCAGGCATCTTGATGTTGTTCGAGCTCATCAGAAGTTTCTGGTTGGTTCTGAAGTCACTCATGGTTTTGGTGCGTGTGGAGATCCGGACATAGGAAGGAGAGCCGTTGAAGAGTCGTTTGAGAGGATTGCTTCAGTTTTCTCAAATGCAGATGTGGCTTTCATAGTGGCAGGTATGGGTGGAGGCACTGGTACAGGTGCAGCTCCCATCATTGCCAAGATGGCTCAAGAGAGTGGGGCCGTGGTCACAGGCCTTGCGACAATGCCTCTTGAGAGTGAGAAGAGAGAGCGAACGTTAGCTCTTCAAGGACTTGAGGCCATGAGTAGAGCCTGTAATACTACTATTGTTGTCGACAATAATAGACCGGTCGAGAGCATACCGGGATTGATTGCGGAATCGGCATTGCCAATGGCCGACAGTGTTTTGATCAACGTGTTGAAGGGACTTTCGGATACAGTTTCCACACCGAAGTACATGAGAATGGATCTTGGTGACATCAAGGGTCTTCTGAAGGTAGGTGGCGTTGCTCTTGCGGGTCTTGGCGAATCCAATTCGATGTTTAGGGTTGAAGAGGCTGTTAGAAACGCGCTTCAGTCACCTTTCCTCGAGGTTGATCATAGAAGGGCGAGTGGGGCCCTAGTGTTTGTGACAGGGGACTCTTCGATGTCGAACTTGGAGGCAGCGCGTGTAGCAGAGGTAGTTGGTGAGATGTTGCCTATCGAAGCTTCAGTTATCTGGGGCACACGTGTAGATCCATATATTGACTCAGCATTGCGAGTGACACTTGTTCTAACGGGATTGGACTATTGGCAACAGTATGTTGGAGGATATAGGAGGATGCCGTTCGGCATTTACAACATGGAACCAGAAGTTGGAAAGGACCAAAGTCTAGACATTGATCTCGACCTGGATCAGCTAGAGTCAGATTAGAATCTCACTCTGCAGCTGACTCAGTCGTTTCTTGAAACAACCGAAAGAGTTTATTATATCCAGTCAGCTGTTAGGTCGAGAGACCTAGCAGATCCGCATATTTCAAAACTGACTGGAGATTGAGAAGTTTGGGTCTAGTTAACTGGGCGAGGAGAAAGAGCCCTTGGCTCGTCCATTTCAATACCGGCGGATGCAACGCTTGCGATATTGAAGTTCTTGCCGCGCTAATGCCTCGCTACGATCTGGAACGTTTTGGCGCTATTCTGAAGGGTAGCCCGAGACATGCAGACGTTCTGGTTGTGACAGGACCCGTTAACATGCAGAACAGGGATAGAATAGTCAGAATATACGAACAGATGGCGTCTCCAAAGTTTGTGGTTTCAGTCGGCAACTGCTGCAACAGCTCTGGAGTGTATAGAGGCGCCTACAACGTCTATCCTGGATTGGATTCGGTCATCCCAGTGGATGCTTACGTTTACGGCTGTCCACCGAAACCCGAAGCGATAATCTACGGAGTCGCAGCATTGCTTGGGAAGTTGAAGGAAGCGGGACAGAAATCCGAGGAACCGGAGTTGCAGGTGACCACGTGAAATGTCTTCAACATTTGACATAATCGTTGGACCACAACATCCGGCGCTAAAGGAACCGGAGAGTTTCAAGTTCACGGTTGATGGAGAGAACGTGGTAAAGGCTGAGGTTCGCATTGGCTACGCACACAAGGGTATCGAGAAACTGGCGGAAACAAAGAATTACATTCAGAATATTCCGTTGATGGAACGTATTTGCGGAATATGCAACGTTGCCCACACAATCTGCTACTGCCAGAATGTTGAGTACCTGCATGGAAAAGAGATCCCTCGACGCGCCGAATACATCCGAGTCATCATAGAAGAACTGAACAGAATTCATAGCCACCTTCTCTGGATAGGAGTAGCTGGACATGAAGTCGGCTTTGACACTCTCTTCATGTATGTCTGGAGAGACCGTGAAGTTGTCATGGACCTAATAGAACTCTTGACCGGAAACCGAGTCTCAACCGCACTCATGACAGTTGGAGGAGTCAGGCGTGACGTAACCCCGGAAATAGCTGAGAGATTACGAAAAGGCATGGACATACTTGAGGAACGAACAAA
>CAYXJU010000034.1:0-11503 GCA_964464765.1 uncultured Candidatus Bathyarchaeia archaeon
ACTATGGTATGTTGACTATTCACGTGATATTGTAGGTAACATTCGTAATCCTTTCTCGGGACTTGTGAGGGAGTATTATCTGCCGACGGGAAGTCGCCCATGGGACATATCTAAAGACTCCGGTGGCAACATATGGTTCACAGAGTCGGCAAGAAACAGATTAGGCAAACTCAACCCAGTGACAAATGAAATAACGGAATACGCGATTCCCACCGATGGCAGCGAACCTTTCGGCGTAACCGTAGATAACCTCAACAGAGTGTGGTTTGCTGAGCACGGCACAAACAAGATTGGCGTATATGTTCCAGGAGTAAACACATTCACAGAATTCACTAGAACCCAAACTGGAGCGCCCTACGCGCTTTCAACGGACTCAGATCGTTATCCACCTATCTGGTTCACGGATGCTGCTCAGAACAGAATTGGAAAGGTGGACCCATCCATCCATCGGTTTGACAACACTTCTTGGATCAGGATTGTCGTCAGCTACAACCTCTTCAACAACAACCTCTCCTACAACGACGAGTCTATTAAACCGGACCAGTACGATACAATTTGGGTCAACGCTAAAACAATTCAACTGGACGAAAGCATCAAGCATTTCCACTACCCTTTCAAGATCTGAGAGCTTCACGCAGTCCACTTCCTACACCGCCACCGAGACCATTACGATGGTTCAGACGACAACCACTGCAATCACAACAACAACCTCCACAGTCGCGACGGTTGCTACAACCGAGACCGTCACAGTCACGTCCAGCGTACCAACGACCACAGCCACAACAACCTACCTAACAGAGACCGGAACCACCACCATGAGCATCGCCCCAATCCCCGGCTATCCAATCGAATCAATTATGGTCGGCATAGGCCTAGCGGTAACAGTTCTAGTGGTTATGCGCAGAAGAAAGACTGGGAAATGAAGAAGAGCGAGCCCACATTTTTTCAGCCGCTTATCTCTTTCAGATATCGTTGTAGTTCTCGTTCAGTCACCATCCATTTTCCTTCGATCTTTACCGCCGCGATTCGTCTCTTACGGGCTAATAGGCTGAGGTACTCTTGAGTATAGGGCGACCTTCCACTAGCTTCTGCTAGTGACAGTAGTCTATCTTCTTTCTGAGTTGGTTCGATTGCTCTGAGGTATAAGTCTAAAGATCGTTCAGTGGATGAGGCTACGAAATTCACTAACGGCGCTGGATCTCCATGATCCGCCTTTCTCAAAACATCATAGTACTTCTTCCTCTCCACGTTGAGAATCACTGCTATTGGGTAACCATTCCGCAACAATGTCAGGTTCATCAATAAACGTGCTACCCTACCGTTTCCATCGTGAAACGGATGAATGTGGACGAATCTGTGGTGGAAAACTGCGGATAATTCTATAGGCCTAAGTTCGTCAGGATTGCGATTATACCAGTTCAGCAGTTCCCCGATAAGATGGGGCACATCATAGGCCGCTGGAGGTACGAAACCAGCCCCAACTATTCTGACCTCGGCTCTACGGAATCTGCCAGCCTCATCATTGATCCCCCTCATAATGATCTGGTGTAAGACGAAGATGTCATGTTCCTTCAGGCTCCTTTCTGTCAGCTTTTCAACGTACTCTATGGCTTTCGGATGGTTTCTAACCTCAAGGTGTTCTCGAAGACTCTTTCCCTTGATCGTGATTCCCTCTTCCAGAATCAGCTGAGTCTCTCTCAACTTCAGCGTATTGCCCTCAATAGCATTGGAATTGTAGATGTACTCGACCTCCATCTGCCGCTGAACCTTTCGTACTATTGAGGAAGGCAAGGGACGACGTGCGTCAAGCCTCTTCTTCTTTTCAAGGATTCTATCGTGCACTCTATCATCGAGAAGTCTCATCAGGCCTACCCGATACGTTTCAGTATCGTATGAAACTAACCGATACAAAAACGTATCGTTTGACTGGCTGTTCAATCAGAATGATTGGTGAGACATAGCGGCTAAGCCTCTGGAATTTGACCTTCTCGAAGTTCTGTCGTTTTCTACGGGTCCGCCTACCTATCAGCGACTACTGCACCTACATCAACTTGCGTGACGGATGCTGGAATCACCACGATCAGCGGGATCAGGCCCAATTCGAATCTATACGATTGAATCAATTATTGTTGGCATTGACTTGGCGGTAATTCTCCTGATGGTTCTGGAGCGAAAGAGGCTAAGGGGTGGTTTTGCCTAGGGCTTTCCTTTCTTGATATTTTGTCTTGCTCTTATCAGAACGTGGGGGTCAACATAGAGACCTGACTCAACAAGTTTGTCAAGAGTATCTTCGCACTCTCCACCATTGATTTGTCCCAGCGATAGGAGTCTGAAGAGCAGAAATAATGTTCCGGTTCTTGTTGATATACCATAGATCTTGGATACGGCTCTTGCTTCTGCTTCATCGACTATGGCGACTGCATTCAGTTCTTTTGCCGCGGCCAGAGTCTCCGCTTCTCCCATATGTATCTCAGGATGCTTCTGAAGCGCGTCTACCAGACTCCGATCATGTAGATCGTAGACATTGAGTTCTCCGCGTTCTATTGCTTCACTTACTACCATTGCGTCAGGTTTGCCTTCCCCTCGTTCCACGGTCTCTCTGTAGACTTCTCTCGTGATGTACGCTTTGCAGCTACGCAGAATCAAGTTAAGCTTCCCTATCTTGGCGAAATATATGATCGGCGTGGCATCCATAATGTAGATTGGCCCGTTACTCCCCAAAAGCCTCTCTCCATGCTTGGTCAACATCCTCCGGCGTTAGGTGCAGTGGAATCTTCTCTTGGCGGAGTAACTCAATCATCTCTCTCAGAGGGACCCCTGCCTTCTCCGAGGCCTTCCAGATTGTACACTTTCCCATTCGATACTCTTGAAGTGCACGCGCCTTCCTACTCTGCTGAATTCCTATATCGATCAGCTTTCGTGCAACAGTCGACTTGTCAGTCCTATCTTGCTTGGCCTCTTCCTCAATTTTCTTGATTAGCTCTTTTTCGAGTCTAACGGTTAGGTTTTGTGTCTTGGTCATAATCGGTTTCGCAAGCATTCTACTATATTGCTTGCATATATCCCTTCCCGCGGAACACAGTATTCCATGATCAATCATTAACAAGACGAGAGCGTACATGTCCGGCCAGAGATCTCTATTTTTTGAGGTTAGGATTCATGTTGATGTTCAAGTATCTCCCATATGAATGATTGCATGTCTAAGCATACAGCTATCATGTTCAGTGAGGATGTGTGAAGAAAAAAATTTTCCACGGTGAATGTCAAGAATACTCATTTCAAGGGTTAGCAATGAATGCAATGATTTGATAGAGAAACTTGAAACAGCTACAGACAACGTATTTGAGATTGGTTAAATGTTCTCCCAAGCTTCAGGGTTAATTATGTTGGTTTTCAAGCTCAGCGTAAGAGTGAGCTTGGTCACTTGATCCATCTTCGTTTGACTTGGGGCATATTGTAGATGTGTGGGGAATCTGTTACACACACGGCTTTGTTGATTATGCTACTAGCCGCTATGAGGCTATCTGCCATTGGGGTGTCTTGGCCTCTCTGAACCTTCACAGCATGTTTCAGTTGTGCTCCAATGACAGCGATGGCATCATCAACTGAGATCAGGCCGAACTCGTGTCTAATTCTTGAGATTCTGGTTTCCGCTATCTCTTTACCTTCCCTTTCCAGGGATATCTTGTATATTTCGAATATGGTTATCGCTGAGACCAGCCTTCTATCATATTTTCGCATCAATTCCAGAAGTTGCCTATGCTCCTTTGGATCGGGTGATGAGAAGAAATGGATGAAGAAGCGCGTTTCGAAGATTGCTTTAGACATGCTCTTTTCTCAGCTCTTCGAGGCGTCTTAGCATCTCATTAAGGGTCCAGTGTTTTGATGCTGAACCGGCCAATTCACCAAAGCTTCCTTCCTCTCTGACCGGTCTCACCATGATGCCTTCTGCCCGCGGTACGAACTCAAGTTTTGTACGGGGCGTTATGTTGTAGCGTTTTCTCATTACATTCGGAATAGTGACCTGTCCCTTCGATGTAATTCTTCTATGTCCAGCCAAGTCCCTGAACATCTCATCATTCACTTCATCAACTTTCGAAACTTTTTCCTTTGAGGGCAATTCTTACTTCTCCAACGATTTCTTACAGATGTAAGAACTCAGTACTTACATTTCAGCTTATCCATTTGCCTCTATCACCTTTGGGAGAACTTTAACTGAAGAAATGAAGAAGAGCAACGCTTCATTTTTTCCGACCGTGTACCTCATGTATCCTATGAATGAAGCAAGAACTTTCGATTCGCAAGTCAGAGATCTCGATTTCTTGGTGAGAATTTATATTTATGCTTAAGCATGTTACGTCTAGGTGGTTGTATGTCTAAACGCACTACCATAATGCTTAATGAAGATGTGTATGAGCGACTGGTTGAGGAGAGCTTGAAGAGATACAAGACCACCAAGGCCATGTCCAAAGTGGTGAATGATCTGCTTAAGGGGGCCCTCAAAGGTGAAGCAGACATTCTTAGCCTGATACTGTCCAAGAAGGTTGCTAAGACAAGCGCTAAAGAGTTCGAGGAGTTTCGAAGGGAACTCTCCAAGAGGCTAGAATCTTGATATTGGATACCACCTACCTGCTGCCTCTTGCACAAATCGACATAGATACTGACTTGTTGAGTGCAGTTGCAGGAAAAAGGGTGGATCTAAAGCTTGAGGACATAACTATAAGCTTGATTTCAGTCTTTGAACTTCAGGCCAAAGCTGCGAAGCTCAATATCCCTGTCGAGTCTGTGGTGAAAGCCACTACGGCGATACTTAATGCATTCAGAATCGAACCATTCCACAGGACTGAGATAATCAAAGCCAGTCATGAGCTGAGAAAAACAATCCCTGACTATCTAGACTGTGTGGTGGTTGCTACCGCTATTGTTTCAAGAGGAGACTTGGTCACAGAGGATTCGTTAATCTTGGCCAGAACTGGATCTTTAGAGAAACAGTATGGCATAAAAGTAGTAAGCTTCAAAGACATAATGAAATGAGTGGCAGACTCGAAACTCTGAATTGGTGCCTCACGCATCTTGTTTCCTCATTGCGTCTAACAATTTCTTCATTTCCTCTGGGGAAGAGTATTTTGCTCCGGACCCTGTGAGTTAGATTGTTGATCCTTTTCGCTTAGGGATTCTGCCTAAGCCGATCGCTGAGTATCTCAAATCCGTTCCGTAGGTTGCTGGATCATAAATCCTTCTGGCATCTATTAGGATGGGCTGTCGCATCCAACTCTTGAAGTCGCTCGGTGTCAGTTTTTTGAACTCTTCCCATTCGGTTACAACAATGGCGACATCAGCACTTTCCAAACATGATCGAGAGGAATTGGCATATTCAGCTTTCTTGCCAAGAATTCTTCTAGTGTTGTCGATGGCCACCGGATCATATGCTACTACCTTCGCGCCTTCCTTGAGTAGGTGACGTATGATCTTCATGGATGGTGCTTCACGCAAGTCATCGGTTCCAGGCTTAAAGGAAAGACCAAGAATAGCCACCTTTTTTCCCCTGAGGGTTCTAACTTGACTTTTCGCCAGTTCCACCACATGAATTGCCTGATCTTCATTCATTTTAAGAACCGATTCCAAAATGCTCGGCTTGTAACTATGCCTCTTTGCATAAGCAACGATCGCCTTCAGATCTTTTGGGAAACAGGAGCCGCCGAAACCTGCACCTGCATGTAAGAACCTTTTTCCGATACGTTGATCCAAGCCCATCCCTTCTGCAACCTTGACAACATCGACACTAGGAACTTTTTCGCAGATGTTTGCGATCTCATTGATGAATGAGATCTTGGTTGCAAGGAATGAGTTGCTCGCGTACTTGATCATCTCAGCTGAGGCAAGGTTCATTCTCAACGTCGGAGGAAGTTTATTCCTGTAGAACTCTCTGTAGAAGTTAAGAAGAGTATCCCCAGACTTTGTATCATACTTACCGATTATTATTCGGTCTGGGTTTAACGTGTCGTAGATCGCTGATCCCTGTCTAAGAAACTCGGGCTGCATTACGAGTCCAAAATCTGTTCCAGTGGATTTTCCAGATCGCTTTTCAATGGCTGGCTTAACGATGTTTTCTGTAGTGCCCGGAACTACGGTACTTCGGACTGCAACTAGATGGTAACCTGTCTTCTTTCGGAGAATCTCACCAATCTTTAATCCCGCTTCTCTGATGAAAGTCAGGTCAATGCTTCCATCAGGTCTATTTGGTGTTCCAACAGCGATGAATGTAATGTCCGAATTTTGAACGGCCTCTTCTCGGCCAAGTGTCGCCCGCAGTTTTCCCGAATCAATAGCCCTTCTAAGAGTCTCCTTTAAGTCTGTCTCGTGGAACGGTGGCAGACCTTGGTTGATCATCCTCGCTTTTTCGGAATCCTCTGTCGAGAGGATAACGTCGTAGCCTTGATCGGCAAGACACACGGCGGATACAAGACCAACATACCCCGCCCCGATAACTGATAGTCTCATTACAGGGCAACTCCAGTGAGATGACTGTCAGTCTCGTCCGTTCTAAACTTATAAGTAAAACTGCAGATCCGGCTTGTTTTACATTACTGTCAGGTTCGTAACTTTTTTCTTAACGCGTTTTACACCAAAATGCGTTATGTCTGAGTATGAATATCATTATGCCAATTAGCGTTACGCTTGGAAGTATATTCGAAGCAGGATCCAACATAACTCAAAAGTGACATGTGTTTTTTGCGAGCAGTCGAAGGCACCACAAGATCCCAGTGTAGATTAAGTCTAGTCTAAACCTATCCGTGAAATCGCGAGTTTCCTTGTTTGCCATTTGTCAAAGTAATTATTTGTTGATAATTACGGTATTAGTAATTTTTGTAAAATATTTATAATAGCCTTCTCTTAGATGAAGTGGAGAATTCAGATTTGGAGCGCACCCTCTCAGCAGTGGAGTCCAAGCTAGTGCTAAGACTGGAGTGGGATAAGAAACGTCTTGTTACGATAGATAGTGTTGCAGATATTTTGAAATGTTCTAGGAACAAGGCTCGTGTGATAGCATATCGTCTGGAGAAGAAGCACTGGCTTGAGAGGTTGAGAGGAGGCCACTACCTATTCATTCCAGCCGAGAAAGGAGAGGGTGCAGTGCCAACTATGAATCCTCTACTCATAGGCAGTTTTTTGGTCAAGCCTTACTACTATGGTTATTCTACTTCAAATGCTCACTATGGTTTTACAACTCAGATGCGATCAACGCTCTATCTTGCGACTACAAAGATCATGAGAAATTTCAGATGGAGAAATAATCAATTCAAGTTAGTCACCCTCTCGAAACACAAGTTCTTCGGTTTTCAGGAGGTTGAAGTCCTTGGGGTGAAGGTGAACATGGCTGAGCCTGAGAAATCTTTGGTCGATTCTGTGGATAAGATGAAGTACGCCGGTGGAGCCCGGGAAGTTCTAGCAGTTATCTATAGTGGCTTAAGAAAAGTCGAGGCAGTGAAGCTTGTGGAGTATGCTGTGAAGATGCGTACTCATAGTCTGATTCAACGACTGGGTTATCTTATTGACGTTCTCTTAGAAGAGGATTTAGTGAGTTTTCCAGGAAAAGCGAGAAAACGGTTGCTTGGACATGTTGGAAAAGCAGCGGTATACATTGATCCTGTCAGAGAAAAGACTGGTCGATTGGATAAGAATTGGAAAGTCATCGGCAACGTTTCAAAGAAAGAACTTCTAAGTGATGTCGAGATCAGGTGAAGCTGCATTGCTTGACGAGCGGTTTGTCGATCATTACGCTCAAGCGAGCGGCGTAGACACTCTTGTAGCTGAGAGGGACATAGTTCTCACATATGTTCTGAAGGTTCTTTACGACAACCTATCTCGTAAACTAGCTTTCAAAGGTGGAACCTGCCTGAAGAAGGTGTATCTAGGTAAGACCGGTAGATTTTCAATGGATCTGGATTTTACTGGCGTAGATTTGACTCCTAAGTCTTTCAGACAAAGCTTTGCTGAACTCTTCAATAGTCGAGAGCATTATGGGATAACCTTCGAGATATCAGAGGAATATTCGAGGCTCAAGGAAGAGTCCTATGGTTCAATAGTACGATACTCGCATGGTTGGAATTCAGGCTCTCGGTTCAAAGTCGAGGTGAGTTTCAGAGAGACGCCAATCCTTCCGCTAGAGGAATTACCACTCATCAGAGAACTTTATTTCAGATACTTTGAGATTCAACCTTTCAAAGTCGCTTGTATGGAGTTGGAGGAGCTTCTTGCAGAGAAAATTAGAGCTGCATTTCAGAGACTCCGAAGCCGAGACCTCTACGATCTCTACCTATTCTCCAGAAGACCTGTCAACAAGAAACGAATACTGAGCTTAGTGGTACTCAAATGTTGGAACGCCAAAGACCCATTTGACCCCAACCTGCTATTTGGAAAGATTGAAAATGAAAGATACGATTGGTCTGATCTGGAGAGTCTGGTCACGACTAAGAAACTTGCCAGAGAGAAAACCATAATCAAATCCGTTGTGGAGAACTATGCCTATTTGAAGGATCTCGATGGCGATCTAATTGATGTAGTTAAGGATTCAAAATCTCACAGACGTTCTAACCTTGTAAATTCCCTTTGCCAGCGTTTGCTTAAGATAGCGCCGATAAGAAGCGGTGTCAAGACCGACTCCTCCGAACTTGACAAACTTCTCTACGTAGAAAAAGGTTGAATGAGCCTCTTCATAGACGCCTCAGCCCTCGTCGCCTACTTCAATATGGATAATCTGCATCATTCCAAGGCTTCAGAAGTCTTTGAGAGAATAGAAAAAGGATGAAATTAGTCTCACCCGCTTCTTCACAACTGACTATATCTTTGACGAAACGGTGACGTTCATAGAGTGTGTTCTGAACCAACATGAACTTGCCATGAATGTTGGTAAAGCATTGCTGACCTTTCCCTTCACAACCTTGCTCAGAATCGATGATGAACTTTTCCAAGAGGCTTAGCTGCTTCAAGGATAGTAAGGGCTACAGTTTCACTGATTGCAAGTCGTTTGCGATGATGAGAAAATTAGGAATAACCCACGCGTTTACATTCGATAAGCATTTCAAGAATGCGGGATTCCAAGTTCTCCCTTGTTCTCATCCACAGAGAAAGCTACCTACACGCTCAAGAAAGTGTTCTCACCTATGATGAGCCTGTAACCCTTTGGTAGACCAATCTCGTTCGAGACTATCTTAGATCCCTTTCCGACTAAGCTGTCGATGATCCTCTTACCACATTCGATAACAGTGTCAGTTAGAACTATAGAGTTCTCAATCTCTCCGCCCTTGATGACCACGTTGTCCCCGACGGACGTGTATGGACCTACATATGTCCCTGGTCCAATCTCACAGTCTTTGCCGATGATAAGTGGACCCCTCAACGTGCAGTTCGACCTGATCACTGTTCCATCTTCAACAGCAACCTTTCCGCTAGCCACTACCCCATTCTCAAACCGACCCTTGTTGTAAGGATTCAGATCCGACAACACAAACTGATTGGCTTCGAGGAGATCCTCGGGTTTTCCAGTGTCCTTCCACCAACCTGAAATGGTGTGTGAGGTTACCTCGAGTCCCATATTCATTAGTTCTTGTATGGCGTCGGTGATCTCAAGTTCGCCCCTCCATGAAGGTTTTATCTTGTCTATCGCTCGAAAAATATTGGAGCGAAACATGTACACGCCTACCAATGCCAGGTCGCTTAGGGGCGTCTTAGGCTTCTCAGCCAACTTCATAACGTGACCGTCACTATCTAGTTCTGCAACTCCAAAAGCCTCTGGATTGTCTACATGGCATAGGGCGACATGAGCCGCCGCCTCGGAATTTTTGAAACCATCAACGCAGTCCCCGATTCCATCTCGGAGTAGGTTGTCGCCAAGATAGACTACAAATGGTTCATTACCTACAAAGTCCTTCGTCAATCCGACAGCATGCGCAATCCCCTTAGGCTCATCCTGACGAATGTAGGTGAGTTTCACGTTGAATTTTGAACCGTCTCCGTAGTATTCGATAACCTTCTCGGGCGCAATGTCGCCTAAAACAACTGCAATGTCAGTAATTCCTGCTTCCTTCAAATCTTCAAGGGCATACTGTGACATAGGTTTGTTCGCAATGGGGATCAACTGTTTCGGCCCCGTATGCGTCAAAGGCCGAAGCCTAGTCCCCTTTCCACCATGAAGAATCACACCTTTCATTGATAGCACTCCCTACGAATCACTATTTCAGATCCTTAAAAGAATAGTTTCTTTCAACATGCCTCTAGGTTAGTCTATCTTGATAACTCCAGATCCTTCATCTTCTTCAACGCTTGGTACACGTTCAACGGTTCAATCCCCAGGTCCTTTCGTAACTTATCAACACAGAGTGAAGAGTTTCGGGGTCTCTTGGCGACCCATGCTTTGATGTCACTTGTTTTCACTGGGTCTATCAGTGATTTGTCAAGTTCGAAAGTCTCAGCGATCCTCAACGCGAACTTATGCCGGCTTACTGCCTCACTTCCACATGCATGATAGACTCCAGATCCATCGTTTTCCACGATCTTCCCAATCATCTCAGCGAGGTCGTCAGCAAGCGTTGGAGAGTTGATGTGATCTGAAGCCACGCATATTCGCTTTCGATTCCTCAAGGAATCAATAACCCATGTGGCAAAGGTCACTCTTGAGTGCCAACCGTAGACGACACTCGTACGCACAACAGCATAGTCACGACAAATCTTGCTAACGAATTCCTCGCCTTTCAATTTCGTCAGTCCATAGTAGTTGACTGGATTCACTTCATCATCCTCCCTGTACAATCCCTTCTCGCCATCGAAAACATAGTCCGTTGAGACGTAGAATAGCTTGGCACCGACCTCCGCACATCCATCCGCAATGTTCTCGGTGCCTTGCGCGTTGATACTCCAGGCCAGATCCCTGTTGGTTTCACATCTGTCTACATTCGTCATAGCGGCAGCGTGCACCACCATATCCGGGTGAATCACGTTGAAAACCTCTGAAATCGCACGTTTGTCGTCAATATCCAATTTCAATGAGTTAGAGTGGATGGCTCGCGTATTGTGAGTTGGTGTAACATCGTAACTTTCAGAGAGAACGGGTATCAACTTGGAACCGAGTAGGCCGCCGGCTCCCGTTACGAGAATCTTCTTCAATTGTATCCTTCTTAAGACTGAAATACAATCAAATCATATTAAAGTGTCATTGACTCTCTCCTCGACTGAAGTCGGGATTCATGCTTCCACTCTGATCCTTTGTTGGGTGGGCATTCCGTTGTTGCGGTTCCACCTGCATCCATCCCATCGTAGAAGCATAGGCCAAGCCATTGGCCTGACAGCATACTCGCCGTAACGAGCAGCTATATTCAAGACGCCAACTGCGTCCCTATGCGCTTCCAAGCCATAATCCAGACAGTGAAACCTACGCAGAACGCGTGGTGAATATCGTGAACTGCACCGTGGGCAGATTTGGTTCGTGTACGCTTCAGAGTCTGTC
>CAYXJU010000035.1:0-11326 GCA_964464765.1 uncultured Candidatus Bathyarchaeia archaeon
ACAAGTCAAGGAGTGCCGAGAGATTATAAGCCTGACGGCACAGCAAGCACCAAGATATACTGTTCTAGAATCGAATTAGAATGATGCATGCAGGTTCCCAGAAATACAGATATACGCCCACCGATTCCGTTGTTGCAGTATTAGCATCTGAAAGTTTGCTTGTGATTCCTTTGAGTCTTGTCGAACTTTATACAGGGCAACAGTCGTATGTTTCAAGAGTCTGTGGTCTAAGTCGAAAGCTGCCAATCGTAAAGGTGGATGAGAATACTTGGATTGCTTCAAACGCAGAACTAGTTTTCGGTTGTGACATTGAATTCACTGAGACTGTTGGCAGGGAACTTGCACTTCGCCTAAAGGATCGCGATGTAGAATGTCTCTTAGTTCCTGAAGTGAAAGGTATTCCAATAGCTTATGCGATAGCTCGGAATCTGGGTCACAAGATCTTCTCTGTGGCTAGAAAGAGCGTAAAGTCTTACATGGAAGCGCCGATAATCAGCGAGGAAATGAAGTCTATCACGACGAAAGGCACTCAGAAATTAGTCCTTGATCGAATAAACATCGAGAGAATAAGAAACAAGAGAGTTGCAGTAGTTGACGACGTTGTTTCCACGGGAGGAACAATAAAAGCCTCAAGAAATCTTGTTGCAAAAGCAAATGCAGAATTGATATGTGCTGCTGTGGTTTGGATGGAAGGCCCAGACTATGCAGCGAAAGATATAATCTATCTTGAGAAGCTTCCGATTTTTGTAACCAAGGAAAAGTACGATCTACTCAAAGCCTCGAAAAGCTCTTGACCTAGACGTTCTTACGCCAACGTCCTTGATACAGTTGGTATTCTGTTTCAAGTCTCTGAACTTTCACTGGCCTCTGTCGTCATCTTGTCAGCTGCGGATCTACGTTCGAGAGTCTCGTAACATAGTCAACAAATGTGGAACTCTCGCTTGGCTCAAAACTCACCTTAAGTTTCTTGTAGAGGCTCTTTGCGATATGGAGTTCGATTAGTCTGGATGTGGAGCCAAACAGGTTGAAGAGCCCTTTAGAGAAGCTTTCCGGGTTGTCCAAAGTCTCACCTTTCCTTGCGCCTGACTCCTGAAGACGATCATAGATCTGAGATTTCGTTTTTCTACCGAAGAACATTTCTAGCGTCTCGTCAACCGCTTCGATCAAGTGAATCGCAATTCTCGTTCTTCTGTGAATCATCGACCCTTTCTCAGCAATCGACTCAATCGTATCAGAAGCACGTGCAACCAAGGTTGACTGCACCCTTGGTTCGCCACATATGTCCCAGGTGAAATATAAGCGTACCGTTACTGGTACATATGTGTTCCCATGCGTAACGTATGGTTGGATCGGGCCCACGTAGATTGCGTCAATACCAGACCTTGAGACGTATACCTCGCTAGTCTAGTTCCTCCGTAGCATCAAACACAGAAATCTCTTGTGAGCGCTGATGTTTGATGCAAAGAGGACTGGAGGCTACTTCTCTGGGTCTGAAAGTTTTTTCTAGATCGTAAAATATCTTGTCTCAGGAACGGCTCTAGAGCCATCCTAGCAAGATATGATGCCATCAAAATCCCCTGAACAATTCATTTGAAGCCACACAACTATCTGTTTATTACGGGATGTGGCTTTAAGCCAGAATGCATTTGGAGCTAGATGCTACAAATGTACATCTACATAATCAAGTAACCGTGTGAGTTCCAATACAATAGCTGGAGTACATGTCGTTGGGGCTACCTGAAAAGATCAAAGCAATAGAGGAAGAGATGAAAAGAACCCAAATCCACAAACACACAGAACATCATGTTGGACTCCTGAAAGCAAAACTCGCGAAACTCAGAGGAGAGCAAGAAAAAGCGCAGAAATCCGGTCAGAAAGGTGTTGGGTTCGAAGTAAAGAAGTCTGGAGATTGCACGGTTGCACTGATAGGTCTACCGAGTGTCGGCAAGTCTACGATACTAAACAAATTGACTAACGCAAAATCGAAGGTTGCCCCCTACGCGTTCACAACTCTAACTGCAATTCCAGGCGTGCTCGAATACAAAGGCGCCAAGATACAAGTCATCGATCTTCCCGGCATAATAGCGGGCGCAGCATCAGGAAGCGGACGGGGAAAGAGAGTGCTGTCCGTCGCAAGAAACGCAGATCTGATACTGTTAATATTGGATGTGTTCCAGCCTGGTCAAATCGGTGTCCTGAAGAAAGAACTTCATGAGATGGGTATCCGACCTAACGCTCATGCACCTGACATTACTATAGAGAAGTCGTCCCAAGGCGGGCTGGGCATAACCGTGACCCATGAACTCAATAAGATATCCGAATCAACCATTCGAGCAATACTAGGTGTTTACGGGATTCATCATGGAAACGTCGTAGTCAGAGAAGATATCAGTGATGACGAACTCATTGACGTTGTATCCGGAAACCGTCGTTACGTACCCGCGATCGTAGTTCTGAACAAAATAGATTTGGTGAACACGGAGTACATGGCCCAGGTCAAGAGGCAGATAGGCGAGGATTTCATAGCAATATCCGCTGACAGGAACATCAACATCGACAAGTTAAAGGAAACAATCTACAATCGACTTGATTTCATCAGGATCTATCTTAAGCCCCGCAATGGAAAGGCGGACCTGGAAGAACCCATCATACTAACCACTGGCTCCACCATCGTAGATGTGTGTGAGAAGATTCGTCGGAGATTTTCTCGTGAAGCAAGGTATGCGTTGGTTTCCGGTCCTAGTGTCAGATTCAATTCTCAACGTGTGGGAATGGATCACGTTGTTCAAGACCGCGACATAGTAACTATAGTATAACCAAATTGCGCGAATCTTACTGTATACGCATAGCATCTGCGGTACAAAAAAGCAACCGGCTACCTTATTAGGGGCGCCGAAGTGAATTGGTCGCATAGGTTTTGACGTGGCGTAGAGATAGCGTGAATTGAGGCCACTGAAGACCGAAGAAGGCTTACACGCAGCATATTCCGTGTAGTAGTGGTGTGAAACTGGATTACTGATCGGTTCTACGGTCGCGTTTTCTGTTTTTACACTTTGAACTCGCGGCTTCTGTTGCAAGCCAAGGAGATAGAAGTAAATGATTAGTTTCAAAGAAATGGGGCTAAGTCCAGAGATCACAGAAGCACTTGATGGTCTTGGATTCAAGAAGCCCTTTCCGATACAAGAAAAAGTAATTCCACTATTGTGGAGTGGAACTGACGTAATAGGACAAGCTCACACAGGCACCGGTAAGACGGCAGCTTTCGGTCTGCCAATACTGGAGATAATCGACGAGGGCAATCCTGCCGTACAAGCGTTGATAGTTGTACCAACACGAGAACTTGCAGTTCAGGTAGAGAAGGACATAAACTCATACGCGAAGAACACGGGCAAACGTGCCCTGGCGTTGTATGGGGGCGAATCAATCTACGCTCAACTAGACGCCCTGAGGGATCATCCTCAGGTAATCGTTGGCACACCTGGTCGACTCCTAGATCACATAGGAGGAGACTCACTCAAGCTAGATAGAGTCTCGTGCGTTGTTCTGGATGAAGCTGATAGAATGCTTGACATGGGGTTCATTGAAGATGTCGAAAAAATCTTGAAGACGGTCAAGGGAGAACATCAAACAGCTCTGTTCTCAGCCACTATTCCCCAGAACCTTCTAGAACTCGCAAGAAAGTACATGAAGAACCCACGTGAGATTCTGATAGAATCCGATGATCTCAACGTAACAGAGATTGAGCAATACTATGTCCCTGTAGACTCGAGAAACAAGACTCAAGCGCTACTGGATCTTCTGAACTCTGAACATGTGGAACGTGCAATCTTGTTCTGTCGTACAAAACGGGACACATTCTGGATGGATCGCCTCTTGCATGATAGACGTATACCATCAGTAGCCATAAACGGCGACTTGACTCAGAATCAACGCGACTGGGCTATGGACGCTTTCGAAAAAGGTCGACGCCGAATACTGGTTGCAACAGATCTGGCTGGAAGAGGTTTGGACATTGAAGGGATCACGCACATAATCAACATTGACGTTCCAGACGACCCATACACGTACTTCCACAGAATAGGAAGAACTGGAAGAGCCGGAAGAAAAGGGATTGCTATAACCATAGTCTCTCCCGATCAACGATCCAATTTCGAAAGAATACAAGAAATGGGCGGACACATCATCAAACCCTTTTCCGTTCCAAACGCGGGACCGCCGAGACAAGCTAGTGATTGGTCGAGAAGCACCAATAGACGGCCTTTCAGGCAAGTCAGATGTGTGTAGGCTTTTTGCGGACTATAGCAAGTGCCAAATCCAATCACCAGTATAATGATTGGTAGGATCGCCAGCAACCACGCTGGCACAGAGTCGAATTTCGGTTCGAATTTGATCAAAAATGTGATAAGATCATGGATGCAGACAAAAAGAAATCAGACTCCCAAGACCTGATGGCAAAGAAAGCAAAATTGGCTGACCTGGTAGACTACCAACCAGATTCGGTCGTGAGTAGGACCGTAATTGACAAAGAAACAGGGACTGTGACTCTCTTTGCCTTTGACGAGAGGCAGGGTCTGAGTGAACACACTGCACCATATGACGCGCTTGTCTACGTTCTCGATGGGCAAGCAGAGATTTCCATCTCCGGCAAGGCTCATCGACTAAAGGAGGGTGAAGTGATTATTATGCCATCAAATCAACCGCACGCTCTAAGAGCTGTAGAGAAATTCAAGATGATGTTGATCATGGTACGATCTCCTTGAGAACAATGCGTTCAATCCTCTTGGACAACGGAGAGGCCGAAATTAGAGAAGGAACAATGAGAAAAACCGTGTTCCAAGGTCCCAATTACTTGAGAACAATTCCCAGTTTTTCCGCAATCTCAACATTGTTAACTCCAATGATTTCGATTATCTTTGTGTTGGAATAAACTCCGGATAAGATTCGAACTTCCGAAGACGATAGTCTGAGTTTCTTGGAAATCCACTTTATGATCTCACGATTAGCTCTTCCTTCTATGGGTGGAGCCGATACACGCATGGTGAATGTTCCATCAGGCTCAGAAATGAGCTCAGTCGCCTTGCTTCGAGGTTTCACTTGAATGGTCAGTCTCATTGTGAAAGTTGCTCTTTTACGCTATTGTTAAGGCGTTGAAATAAGTTTAATTGGAACCTCTTCATCTTACAGCGTTGGTACGCTGCGGATGCTACTTTTAGGTAATATCTAGCGCGTAACTAACATGTAAAGTGGTGTAAGTGGAATATGAGTGAAGAGGGAAGATACGGCGGCCGAACCATGTACAAAGTCACATGTTCAGAATGCGGCGCAGAAACTGAAGTGCCGTTCAAACCGACGCAAGGCCGACCAGTATACTGTCGAGAATGCTATCAGAAACACAGACGATACTAGAATGAGAATTGGCCTGAATTCTCAACCATTCCCAACTTTGTTTTGTTAGACGTGACTGGGGAAGGTAACAGCGAAATGAAGATATGTGAGATACAGAATGGCATGAAAAAAGTCAATATCGAAGGAAAAATCGTTAACATGAACGAATTCATGCTGGTTCTCGACGATGGCAGTGGGTCAACCTTCGTAAGGTATAACATGAGAAACTTGGTCCAACCAGTCAGAAAAGGGGATCGTGTCAGCGTTAAGAGCGGAGATGTCGTTAACTACTCTGGAATTTTGCAGGTGAAATTATCGCGTGGTAGCTCAATCACTCTCGTTCAGTGAAGCTGCCTCGAAATGATTCCGTCGTCGCATGTTTGTACCACTTATTCTCCTCTTGTTGGATGGCACTCAGCCGCCTCAGTCAATTTGACTACGAAGTCAAGTGTTCAAGAGCTTGCAGAACAATCACGTCTGACGCATACCATGGAATCCATGAAAAAAATCCAATAAGCTTAACATATTTGTCTTAAGATAATGTATGAGTTGATTCTGTTGGATAAACGTCTGGTCGTCGCATTACTAATTGCGATTATCATGACAGTGACCATAGTTGTGATAGTGGGCTTGAATCCATTTATTGAATCTCAGGAGACGGTGTATGTGGGACTTGAGACGGACAAGAGTACGTATGTCCCAGGAGAAGAAGTGAGAATCACGTTCTCCCTGATCAATGACAAGCAGGGCAACGTAACGGTACCGTCATTGGGCTATAGCCTAGAAATCACGGGGGCGCAAGGGGTCGTGCTGATCGTTACAGAGTCCCATGCCAGTAGTGAACCGGTTTCAGTAGATTCATCCTCTCAAGCCTTGGTCGGTACATATGTCTGGGATCAGAAGGACTTGAAGGGTCATCAAGTGCCGAATGGTGTCTATACCATAAGCGTGCACCTTCTAGACGCATCTTACCACGGTGTGACAGAAATCAAGATAGAATAGAGGTAATTCTGTGAACAGTCATTCGACCACAGCGATACTGCTGCTTCTCTTCCTCATGGTATTTCCAGCAAGTATTCCGCTGGCGTTAGTGAACGGAAGCTCTGGAGCCTCCGTGTCCCAATCCTCGCTGGTGATTGGAGAGGTCAAACAAATAGACTCCAAATTGGAGGGTGCCGTGATATCTTCTCGTGTCACAATCTCTGTAATAGAAGTCAAGAATGGTTCTGACGATTTGAAGGGAAAAGAAATTGTTGTGAAGTATATTGGAGGCGCAGTTGGAAACCTGATACTGCTGCAATCAGATCAACCCACCTTTTGTGTAGGAGAAATCGTGGAAGTTCAACTCCGACAGGAAGGAAACCTATTCACTGTTGTAGGAGGATTTGATGGAAAAACATCTCTGGATAGCGGGTTTGAATCAATCACAGCCGAAACGACTGCTGGATACAAACTCTACTGGTACAGGCCAGGTTCAGGCGTGGCGCAGACGACAGCTCGACCGGGCTCTGATTGGTACGGGCCATTAAAGTGGGATAGCTTGGACATGCCAGTGAACTATTGGATAGATACTAGAAACATTCCAGCTGATATCACGGAATCATCGTTTATCGAATTTGCGAGAAGAAGCTACCAAACATGGCAGGACGATGCCACGTCAAACATTGAGCTCACATACATGGGCACGAGAACCGATCGGGAGTGGGGCGTTAGTGACGGCATCAACATAATCTGTTGGCGCAGCATCGACGGGAATGGAGGGACGCTTGGCGTAACTCGATCATATTTCGGGTACATCCCGGGCAGCTACGATTCATTAAGACAGGTCGACGCAGACATTGAGTTGGACACAGGAGACTCGTGGTCTGCATCTGATGTGCCATCACCTACTAGAATTGATGTCCAAACCGTGGCAACACATGAGGCTGGTCATGTAGTCGGAATGGCTGACTTGTATGATTCAGAAGATTCAGCTATGACCATGTTTGGCTACACCGCCCCCGGAGATATTAGGCAAAGAACCCTCGAATGGGGCGATCAAGCTGGTCTCAGTGTGCTCTACCCCACTGGCGTGACAAATCAACGTCCCACAGCATACATAGACTCTATCGCTCCCAGTCCTGCAACACAAGGCCAAGCCGTCACATTCTCTGGTCACGGAATAGACTCAGATGGCTCAGTAACAGCGTACGATTGGCGTTCAAGCCTAGATGGCCTATTGAGTTCATCAGCCTCTTTCGCCACATCTGGCCTATCCGTCGGAGTGCACACAGTATACTTCAAGGTCCAAGACAACCAAGGCGCATGGTCCACTGAAGACACCAGAACGCTCACAATAAACGCTCCTGCAACTGAATTCGACTTCTCCTTATCCAATTCTGGAGGAATTGGTGTTACACAGGGGGGGTCTGGATCCAACACAATCACCGTCAATCTGGTTGGAGGAACTGCCCAAACAGTAACGTTGTCCGCATCTGGGCTTCCCATTGGTGCAGTAGCAGCGTTTAATCCATCTTCTGGGAATCCACCTTTCACAAGCATTCTGACTGTGAGCACATCTCCTGCAACTCCGACAGGGTCATTTGAGATAACGGTGAACGGATCGGGAGATGGAAAGACTCGCGCTTCGCAATTCACATTGACCGTGAATGCCGCCGGTCCAAGTACGGTTACAGTGTATTCTCTTCCGATCTCTTATCTTGGTCAGGATCCCGAACCAGCAAAATCAGCCGACATAAAATCTTCCATCAAGGCCGACTACGTTTCATCAGGACTGAGCCAATCCAACACTTACAGCACACAATTCTCCATCACCGCTGACGTGGGATCCACGATCACACTTACAGTCGTGGCCGCACCTTCTGGCTGGTCTTTCGCAAACAAATGGGACTGGTACGGTCATATGCAATACGGAGGAGCCGTTCTCACTATTCAAGTTCCAACTGGATCAACCAAAGTCACAGCTTTCTTCAATTCGGTCAACCAGGTTCCCACCGCATATATCGACTCGATCTCACCTAATCCGTCAGCGCAGGGACAGTCAATCCTATTCAGTGGGCATGGGAACGATCCTGACGGGAGCGTATCAGGTTATGAGTGGCGATCAAGCGTAGATGGCGTACTGAGTACCTCATCATCATTCAGTACATCAAGCCTGTCCGTTGGAACCCACACAATATCGTTCAGAGTCCAAGACGATGCGGGTGAATGGTCCACGGATGACACGAGAACTGTAACTGTCAACCCGCCACCGCCAACCGCGACATTTCGAATCTATTCTCTTCCAACCTCGGCTCTTGGTCGGGAACCTGAGTCTGCGAAAGCAAACGATCTCGGCGCATCGATGAGAGTTGACTACGTCTATCAGGGGGAGATTCAATCAAGAACGAGTAACACACCGTTTGATGTTATCGTTGATGGTGGTTCAGCGGTTACCTTTGTTGTAACGTCAGCACCTTCTGGCTGGTCTTTCGCAAACAAATGGGACTGGTACGGTCGCACACAATACGACACGATAGTATTGATTGTGACGGCTTCGACGGGGTCTAACGAGGTCGCAGCGTATTTCACATCATCCACGCTTCAGACAGTGGTTTCCATTCAACCCTCGGCTACCACAGTCAACATTCGACAAGGCGGCCAGGTTTCCATTACGGTATCCACGGCGCCAACCACTCAGGATCTGGATGTGGCTGTGGAGGTTTCGCAGGACAATCAACAGTATACGACATGGGCGACTGGTAGGACAGGGGCCGATGGCAAGTTCACGACCACTCTCTCATTTACCACTCAAGGCGTATACTACATCAGGGCAAAGTGGAACGAGGGAACGACAACAGCCATAACTATAACGGCGATGGAGACACCATGCATAATCGCAACAGTAGCCTACGGAGGCCCTGTGGCTCCGCCCGTCGTGTACATGCGCCATGTCAGAGATGACTTGATAGGATCGAGCAAGACAGGGCAAGCGTTAGTCGAAGGGTGGAATCGGTTCTACTATTCCTGGTCCCCCACATTGGCAGCAACCGCATCAAGGTCAGAGTCACTACGGTTTCTGCTAAGAGCCCTGTTATCTCCACTAAATGGAATAATTCACGTTACAGCTGACGTATTTAGCCTTCTAACTCCCATAAGCCTCGATCTGGCAAGCTTGACGGCGTTCCTACTAGCAGCAACGCTGTCTATCGGCGTCTACATAGTGGCGCCAACAAGCCTCATGATACTATTGGTCAGACTTGCAAAGAAGAGGGTATCTCATAGAAACAAATTCTAGGGAATAATTCGCGAAACTACTCTCTCATGACAAAGCTCTTATCCATTATTTCGAAGTAATTATGGGATTCTACATTGACGCTGTGCGACGATGTACTGAATCTTGACGAAAGGATAAGGTTCGTTGCCCAACTAGATCAGAACGAAAATCTCATCGAAATGAAGCACAAAACAGGCGTCAAATCCTTAACGAAAGAGAAAACGGATCAGGAATTCTTTTCTTTTATCCAGCCGATAGTTCTTGGTGCATGCTCCAAGCTTGAGAAAGACATGGGCTGCATAAAGACCGTGAGAGTAAAATACCAAAAAGCCTCGATCGTGTTTCTCAGGATACATGGAGCAATTCTGGGAATATCAATGGATCCCGGTCCGACCACGCCCGTGGTAAATAAGATTGGGCAAAAATATGGGGTAGACTTAACCTAATCCGACAGGAACGTCATCATCCATCCGTTACATCATTGCCTGTACCAAATAGAGAGTCTCGAAGAAGACTTTCTTGTGGGCTGCTATCTGGACCTTCAAACCCTTCTTAGAAAGTTCTCTAATCGTCTTGTTGTGATCTGACAGCGAAGATTGAACAACAAGTATCCTTCCTTCGGTTCCAAGATACTTCTCTACCTCGTCAAGAAATCTGTCAGTCACGCTTCTGCCATCTCTTCCTCCATTCCATGAATAGTCTATGGGCCTATGTTGAATGAGCTTCACATCTTGAAGGTACGGTGGGTTCATGAGTATGAGATCAAAACGGCAAGCTAATGGGGAGAAGAGGTCTCCCAAAATGAACTCCACATTGGATATGTTGTTGAGTCTAGCGTTCAACTTGGCGAGCTTCACGGCGTAAGGGTTTATGTCTGTTCCAACAACGTACCTGGCTTTTTGTGCCGCGACGAGCGAGACGTACCCTGAACCTACGCCGATTTCCAAAACCATGTCGCTTTGCCTCACAGCCATGTTGTTTGCGAGCAGCAAAGTATCCTCTGAAGGATCATAGACTTCTGGATGCTTCTCCATGATTAGCTGACGAACTGCCATGAGTGTTTCACATAGTCTCGTTGCGCAATGTTCGGTAGCCTACAATCAGGTTTGCATAGGTTGAAGATTCGGAATCGAGTCTTCAGACTCTATCCGGTTCATCCTGATGTGAAGTAATAAGTATTGTGAGGTTCAATCAGGAAGACTTGTTATCAGCTTTGAGAATCCAGAACAGACAGGTGGCACACCAAAGACCCTGTTGGAGGCTGTGAATTGACGCCAATAGCTGAATGCAAAGGCATCAGTTTGTGCGTTGACGAGGCAGGCTATCTATCTTTTACGAACAGCCCCTATTATGCACATAGACATCTCGCCTCGGTCGACCTATATCCGAAAAGAGGATCTGGGGAAGCCCGCAGTCCTGTCGAAGGAACGGTGATAGAAGCTAGGAAGCTCAAGGTGATGGATGACTACTTCATAGCCATAGAAGCAGGGGAATATGAAGCCTGTGTCAAGATTCTTCATGCAAAGCCAATAGTCAATGTGGGTGATCACGTTCGCCCAGGCGATTTGATAGGGCATCTTGTATGGAGTCCATTCTACGGTTTTTGGACTGACCCACACATGCATGTGGAAGTCCGTCCAATTCATGATCGATTGAGGGCAAGAGGAGGGTACCCTCTTGATCCAA
>CAYXJU010000036.1:0-1109 GCA_964464765.1 uncultured Candidatus Bathyarchaeia archaeon
AGAGATGTGCACGAGCGTAGCGAGCAGGTAATTGTGTGTGTTATCCCTTGGTGCGGCCGCATGAAATCGGACACGGGATGATCAGTACCCAGAAACAGATTGGTGAGATGTGTCTCAGTGGAGGAGACACTTAACGGAACCAATGTTGAAGTTCGATAACGTTCCCTTCAGGATCAGCAACGTAGACCAAACGAACTCTACCTGAACCTGGAATTTCCACCGAGACGACCTTGCTGACATCACTGCCACCCGCAGCAATCACAGCATTACGTGCCTGCTCCACATTGTCCACCGCAAATGCGATATGACCAAACCCAGGGCGGTTCACTGCAGTCGCAGGCTTCTCGGTTTCAACATTATACTGAAAGATCTCAATCGTTGGACCTGTGTCCCCGTAACCAGGCAATCGGAGATGTGCACCAAGAATGTGCGCATTCTGAACACCTGTAGCATCGTCAAGCCATTGACCCGAGATGTCGCGCTCGGGTGGAACCAATTTACATCCAAAGACACGAGTATAGAAATCGGCAAGTAGTCCAGTCTCGCGCGACCAAGTTGATGTGGACGTACTTCGCGCTTTGAATTGCAGACGTTCTGCTAGCCTCCAATCTTTTCATCGAGTCTCCTGGCCCGATTTCGCCATTGGTTCAATTACCTTGACGAATGGATGGATTTGACTCGGATGCAGGGCATTTGCAGTTAAGTTCCCGGCTCTGTAAGTAGGGCGCTCCAGGATTTTTGGATGCCACCGGTATCTGTCATTTTCTCTTGATAAGAGCCAATGATGCGACTAGCGCCCCCACTATTGCGAGTGCAGGAATATGGAGTTCTGGTATTTGTACCTGATTGGACCATGCACTATATCCATGGATGGTGCAGTGGGCTCTGGCTCGGACGTTTGGGTTTCCTTGGATGGTTCCAAGATCCAGTTCTGCAATGAATGGATCGGTAGTCTGAGGTTGTAGATTGAACTGTTCGATGTTGCTGTCAACATCAACCTCCACTTGGTCTATGTAATGGGCCGGATTAGGGCTGGCATGTCTAATCTGGAGTCTAATCTTACCTGAAGAGTCTTGAGAGATGTTCTCGATCATTTGCACATCCGGAAC
>CAYXJU010000036.1:1209-10954 GCA_964464765.1 uncultured Candidatus Bathyarchaeia archaeon
TGCTGATGGACCTTGATGCGGTTTCCGTTCTCAGGCAGCTTGAAGCCAAAGGCATCAAGACCATCCTTACTACGGGAAGAAACTTTTCGGTAACTCGTGCACTCGTTGGTTACTTAGGTACATGTGGGCTGATGGTTGCAGAGAACGGAGGCCTAGTTGGAGTCTATCCGAACACAAGAATAATTCTTGGAGATCCATATCGATCAAGAGAAGGCCTAAGAGTCTTAAGGGAAGAGTTAGGCGAGGAATCCATTTCCCTGTTAGATGTCCCTTGCAGGTTAGTGGATGTTGTCCTCGAACCCAAATTCGACCTGAAATCTGCTAACGATATTCTGGCGAGAAAGAACGTGAAAGCTCGACTAGTCTACAGTGGAGTGGCATATCATATCCTTGATTCTGATGTTGATAAGGGAGCGGGGTTGAGACAGATATGCAAGATAGGCGACATCGACTTGGATAGCGTGGTCGCCGTCGGCGACAACTACAACGATATAGAGATGCTTGAGGCAGCGGGATATGGAATAGCCGTAGCTAACGCGCCCGATGAATTGAAAGAGATAGCAGATTTTGTGTGTTCCAAGGAGTCGGGAAAGGGATTCGTTGAAGCAGTTAATCATGTTCTCTCAAAGTTTGGGTCGACGTAGAAGAATTGCTCCTTGACCTCTCTCTACTCCAAGGCTCATAGCGATCGGTCTACACTTCGCTATTAACACATGTAGAATCGGTTGACTCCAAGCTCTCTCGGTCATGGTCTCGTAGTGCCCCATCCCTTTCGCAATCACCAGATCAGACTCGTTGAGCCTTTTATGAAAATCCTCTGAAGCGTCGTTCAGCGTTAGACCAACACATGCTTCTCCGGTGGTTATCACTTCGTCGGCGATGCCATTCATCCCTGCTTGAACAGCGTCATCAAACGTGGCATCATTCATTATTGGTGCACTTTTGACTGCAACGGTCACAGACAATCCAATCCGCTTGAGCTCCTCAACAAGAGGTCTATCGAAGACTATCTCTCCCGCATTGTCCGTTAGAAGTAGGGCACTCTTCGACGACCTAGCGAGTTTGAAAGTTTCCTCTGAATCATCAATTCCAAACTTCACGTTGTCGATCTGAGCTTCAAGATCGTCCAAGCGAACGCTGTAGCCCAGAATATCAAACTCTACAAGATTGCCGATAGCTGACAGCCTAACAATGGATCTGAATCGTTCAAGCGGGTCGTTAATTCTCTGGATTTTTTCCGTTATTCTTGGGAGAAGATTCAGTGCATGAATATTTGAGATGCGTTTTTCTTGTAAGTATAGATCAGGGTTCCGCGTTTCCTGTCTGATGACTCTCTCCCTGAGTGTTCCGATTGCGCCAGGGACTGCATCAGGGTTAAGATTTTCGACTATTGCTTTCAAGACGGCGATGGCAACTCTGAGCCTCTTCTCTTCGTCGGCTGTCGCTTTCTGAATTTCTATGAAGCCTCTATGAACTAAACACTCGGGGCAGTCCACACCGATCTTCAAGATTTTCAGCCTGTCATCTTTGGGCGTTTGCTAGTTTCAAGCTGTCGCATAAGGGTATCGCATGAACGAAGAGAGAGATAGTACTGAATCGATGTCTCTCCATCTACACCGACACTGGGCCTGTGTTCGCCCCCCCCCCTAGGGGTAGGGGGGGTCCCTCGATTGCGAGTGAGAGACGGTTGAGCTTGCTTCGGTTTGCTAGAACTGGGCCTCTCCTCACTAGACTTGCATGTGGCTGGAAATGCTCCTAGTAGCTATGTTTTCAGGTTTTCCGCCAGGTCTGTCAGTGCACGGGATGGGTCTTCAGCCTTTACCACTCCACTTGACACTAGGACTCCTATAGTTCCAAGTTTGATAGCTGAAGCCGCATCTTCACCTTTAGTTATTCCAGCTCCGCACAGGGTTCTCACTTTCGGGTTGACCCTTTTTATGAGTGTGATGGTGTCTGTGACAATCTCTGGCTTTGCCTTCGAAACGGGAATGCCGGTTCCTATGAGCTCAGGTGGTTCTATGGCGATCACATCGGGATCTAACGCGGCCACAGCTGCACTTACTTCGGCGGTGTTCGTGCATACTATCGAGGTTAGACCAAGGCGCCGCAACTTTCGCACTATCAAATCAATCTCAGAGAGTTTGAGCATATGCTCTGAGTGATTGATGAGACTACCAGCCACGCCCGCATACTTCACGGCTTCGATGCTTGAGTGCCCAGTGTGCGCTCCAGGGTCATATGGGTCTACGTGTTGTGCAAGAGTGGGAAGCCTCACGCTCCGCGCAACGCTGGAAAGATCAACGAGCTGCGGGGCGACCACTATACAGACTCCAGTTTTCTGAGACACATTCTCAGCAATCTTTGCTAGTCTGATTGAGGCTTCACCCGCGGACTCGTTGTAAGTCTTGAAATTCACAGCAACCAAAGGAAAACTGATTTGTGGTTTCATATCACAAACACCGACTCAAGAACTAGCATGAAACTAGCTGATCGATTCCTTAAAGTATTCTCCGCCAAACACAGTCAACTCTAGTCAACGTCCAATCAATTGGTCATCGCGACTCAACGATCCTTCTTCTCCAGCAATCTTTCACTCCGTCTCATGAAACACTATTTGTGGATTTCTTCCCAAATGGCAAAGATGTTTCCTTCTGGATCTACGCAAACTGCAAAATAACCCATCTCGTGAACCTCTTGTTTTGGCACAACTATTGTTCCACCCAGTTCCTGAACTTTCCTGCTGTATTCATCCACTGACTCAACCGAGATGTAGTTCGTAATCTTCTGGTTGCGGTCTTGTCTCTTCATCATGCCTCCGTTCACACCCGGTTCTTTCGGCATTCCTGACTCATCAGTCGGCACCGTGTAGATCAACCAATAATCCATGGGCCCGGAGACTTTCTCAATCTTCCAGTCGAATAGTTTACTGTAGAAATTCTTCAATCTCTCAACATCGTTTGCGGGAATCTCGAAATGCACAATCGTATGATTCATTGTAATGATTCACCTCCCCTCATATTGTTTCAACTCGCTGAAAGAATTGGGCATTCGGTTTCCACTCTATTCAGAACGAATTTGTATGATTTGACAGCCCTGATGATATTCAATGTTCCTGAGAGTTGTGTCACATCTAGTGTTTTCTCATTTTGGAGTTATCTTTATGGCCTGTGTTGGGCACTGGGTCTCGCATGCCATGCAGTTGATACAGTCAGGCTCCCTAACGGGGTCCGACTTCTTGTCTGATGCTGGATGCCCTGGCGTGTCAATCATCTCAAACACGCTCACGGGACATACGGAAACGCATACGCTGTCGCCATTGCATATGTCATGGTCTACGGCAACGTTTGTGCCATGAACGCCGAGTTTTTCAGGGGGCTTCACTTCTCCCCAGACTGCATGGCCCGCATGCTCCCCACTCTTCTTCTGTTTGTTCATGAACTCAGGATCTATCGGCATTCCAATCAACTCATTGAGAATCACAATACATTTCTATTAAGCATAACGACTTACGCTGGATATTAACAGAGAAATACGAAACTGCACAGAAATGTTTCATATTCAACGCAGGAAGCACGCTTGCGAAAAGGTAAATAGCTCAATCCTAATTGAGTATGCGCGGTGTCTGATTTGAGCTTGAAGCCCAAGACGACTGTTTCACTAATCAAAGCTGATGTCGGGTCTGTTGCTGGTCATCATAAAGTCCACCCGAAGCAGATGGAAGCCGCGAGGAATTGCTTGGAGAAAGGTAAGAAAGGGAGGACTCTTCTCGATTACTGTGTTTTCAATTGCGGCGACGACCTTGAACTTCTGATGACGCACAGGCTTGGCGAGAACAACTCCAAGATTCATGAACTGGCTTGGAAGACGTTTAAGGAGGTTACTGAGAAGGTTTCGAAACCCCTTAGACTTTATGGAGCTGGACAAGATCTTCTTGTGGATGCTTTCAGCGGTAATGTGAAGGGTATGGGCCCTGGCGTCGCTGAAATGGAGATTGAGGAACGAATTGCTGAACCTATCGTCGTGTTCGCAGCTGATAAGACGGAGCCGGGAGCATTCAATCTTCCCCTCTACCGGATCTTTGCGGATCCAATGTCATGTGCAGGGCTCGTGATTGACCCGTCTATGCATGAAGGATTCACTTTCAGAGTAATGGATGTTATGGAAAACAAGACTGTTGACTTGGCATGTCCGGCTGAAATGTATGATCTGATCGCGTTGATAGGAACAACAAGCAGATACGTCATAGAGAAGATCTTTCGAACAAAGGACAAACTGATAGCAGCAGCAGCGAGCACGACAAGACTTAGCCTCATATCGGGAAAATACGTTGGAAAAGATGATCCTTGCATGCTCGTTAGGTGCCAACATGGACTGCCGGCAGTTGGAGAAGTTCTGGTGCCATTTGGTTTCCCCCATCTCGTCGCGGGTTTCGCAAGAGGATCTCACACAGGACCGTTGACACCGGTTGGATTGGATAACGCAAGATGCACGTACTTTGATGGTCCGCCTAGAATAGTGGCATTGGGATTCAACATAACTGACGGACATCTGATCGGCGAGAACGGCAATCAACCATCAGACCTGTTTGAGGATGTAGCTTTCGACCATGCCCGAAGAGTTGCTGGCAACATCTCCGACTACATTCGACGGCACGGAGAGTTCATGCCTGCACGATTGGGACCAGAAGAGATGGAGTACACAACACTGCCCGAGACTCTCGAAAGACTAAAGCCGCGATTCAAATCCGCAACCTAGGCTTGCTGAAGGAATTATCAACTAGTTTTTATTCGCGAATTCAAACTACTATCATGTAACTTGAGGCGTTTGCAACAATGATAGCATACGTGTTAGTGAAATGTCAACCAGGAAGGGATAGTGGAGTCGCTCAGGAGACAGTGAAGATCGACGGAGTCATAGAAGCCGCGTGGACTTACGGGTTCTGCGACATCCTGCTAAAACTCAACGTCGCATCTGTGGAGAAGTTGAATGACATTGTATTCAATAAGATCCGCAAGATGCATGGAGTTGAAAGCACAGAGACTTTGATGGTCAGTCCAATTCCGATATACGGTCGTCGTCCCTCAAGGACTCCTGCTAGAATGCGGAACAGGAGAAAGAGTTCTAAACGTTAAGATCGAACAGAAAAATCGGTATTGCAGAGCCCTTTTTCGAGGGGTCTGCCTCTTTTTCTATGCAGAGTATCCTTGAGCTATCATTGCGTCGGCTACTTTTATGAAGCCCGCTATGTTTGCGCCAAGGACATAGTTGCTTGGCTCATCGAACATCCTTGCGGTATCATACGCGTTCTTGTGAATGTTTATCATTATGTTGTGAAGTTTCGCATCAACCTCTTCTCGGGTCCAGAAGTAGCGCTGGCTGTTCTGAGCCATCTCCAATCCAGATGTGGCTACACCGCCTGCATTCGCGGCCTTCGCAGGACCATACAATACTTTGGCGCTGTGAAAGATTTCAACGGCTTCCATGGTGCTTGGCATGTTTGCGCCTTCACCGACTGCAATTACACCATTGTCGACAAGCTTCTTGGCATCTTTGCCGTCTAGTTCGTTTTGGGTGGCGCATGGCAAAGCAACGTCACACTTGATCTCCCACGGTCTTCCTTTGTTGTGATAAGGAACCTTGTATTTGTCGGCATACTCTTTGATGCGTCCTCTTTTGATGTTCTTCAGCTCTAAAATGTATTCCAGTTTCTTTTTGTCGATGCCCTCTGGGTCGTGTATCCAGCCATCGGAGTCGCTTAGAGTGACAACCTTGGCATCGAGTTGGACACATTTTTCAATGGCGTATTGCGCAACGTTACCAGAGCCAGAGACCGTCACTGTCTTGTGCTTCAAGTCGGTATGCTTTGTCTTCAGCATCTCTTCAACGAAATAGACCAGCCCATATCCGGTTGCCTCGGGTCTGACCAGTGAGCCACCGTACGATAGACCCTTGCCCGTAAACACGCAAATACCGTGGTTGTTGGTGATCTTTCTCAACGCACCATACATATAGCCGATTTCCCGACCACCAACCCCTATGTCTCCAGCCGGAATGTCAATAAACTGGCCGATGTGTCGATAGAGTTCATTCATGAAGCTGAAGCAGAAGTTTTCAACCTCGGCATCTGTCTTTCCCTTAGGATCGAAGTCCGAGCCACCTTTGGCGCCACCCATTGGCAATCCAGTCAAGCTGTTCTTGAAGACCTGTTCAAATCCCAAGAACTTGAGAATCCCTAAAGTGACAGTTGGGTGGAATCTCAATCCACCTTTGTACGGGCCGATAGCAGAATTGTATTGGATTCTGAATCCTCTGTTGACCTGGATCTTACCATTCTTGTCCTTCCACGGTGCACGGAACTGCACTATCCTTTCGGGCTCAACGATTCTCTCAAGAATAGCGTTCTCCTTGTACTTTGGAAACTTCTTGATAGCTGGTTCAAGAGAAGACAGCACCTCATATGCAGCCTGATGGAAGACCTTCTGTTCAGGGTCTTTCTCAACGAGGCTATTGTAAACGTTCTCAACATATGCATCCATGGCTAACCAATTCCTCTGAAATGTGTGGCGAGCGATAATCAGAAGCATTTACTTTTAAGTCTTGAGGAATCCGCTGACAATAGTCAACTGCTCTAACCTTGACCGAATTTTGGGACTAATTGAGCCGATCGTCCTGAAGACTTGTCGGACGCCATCGACACATTCTTGTAGATCATTTCTGTGGTTCAATTACCACTTTGAGAGATTCAGTCGCGTTGGTAACCATCTGAAATCCACGCCCCGTTTCAGCTAATCCAAGTTTGTGAGTAATCATCTCATGAATCTTGATCTTATTGGCTTTCAGCAACTCTAATGATTCCTCAAGATTATTTGGACCTGCACCATACGACGTCATCAGCGTTATCTCATTCCGCCAAAAGTCAGCCAACGGCAGAGACACGCTCCTGTCAGGTGGCGGAACAGCAAAGAAAAGAACGGTTCCACCTCTATCAACGGATTGACATGCCTGGGAGACTGCCGAGTATGCACCCGTACAGACTACGACTCTATCGGCCTTACGTCCTTCATTGACCGTTTGCATGTCAGAAGGCATGTAGGTTCTCGCATCCATTACTAGATCAGCTCCAAACTCCTTCGCCGCATCCAGACGAAACTTGCTGATGTCTGTTGCCAGAATCTGTCTCACATGATGAGCCTTTGCAAGTTGAATATGGAGCAGCCCTGCAACACCACTTCCGAGAATTAGCAGCGTGTGTTGTGGTTCTATATGGGCTAGGCGCTGACCGCGTATGACACATGCCAAAGGTTCGATGAGCGTCGCATCTTCAAATGACAAATCATCAGGTAAGAGATAGGTCCCGCGTTCAACGTTGATTCGTGGGACACGAACGTATTCGGAGAATCCTCCGGGATCAAGATTAGATGTGTGAAGTGTCTCGCATGCAGTGTGGTGACCGCTTAGGCAGTATCGGCATTCATTGCATGGAACGTGATGCGATACGAACACTCTATCTCCAGTGTTGAATCCTTTGACGCTGTCTCCAACCTCAGCGATTTCTCCGGCGATTTCGTGTCCGAGAACGAGAGGTGCCTTTTTGATCCTGTACCATTCTAGTACGTCGCTTCCACATATGCCGCTTGCCATCACCTTTACAAGAAGTTCATCTGCGCGGATCCTTGGAATGGCTGTCTCCTCGAGCCTTACGTCCTTGTTGTTGTAGTACATTGCCACGCGCATAGGATACTTCCAGACTATCTTTCTTTAGCGGTCTTTTCAGCATTGAATGTGTCAAAGGCAGCTTCTGCGGAGGATTTTTCATGTACTATGGAGCGAACCGCTTTGATCATGGCGACGGGATTCTCTGATTGAAAGATGTTCCTTCCCATGTCAACGCCAACAGCACCTGCGTGAATCGAGTCGTAAGTTAGTTGAAGTGCTTCGCGTTCAGAAAGCTTCTTTCCACCCGCAATAACAATTGGGACCGGGCATCCCTCCACGACTTTTTCAAAGCCCTCGCAATAATACGTCTTCACTATGTGCGCTCCAAGTTCAGCAGCTATACGTGTGCACAGTCCCAGATAACGAGCGTCACGGTTCATCTCCTTGCCGACCGCAGTAACCGCCAACACGGGTATGCCGTATTCCTCACCTTCACTAACCAGATTTGCGAGATTTACTAGTGTCTGTTTCTCATGTTCCGAACCAACAAAGATGGACAAGGCTAATCCAGCCACGTTCAAGCGAATAGCATCCTTTATCGTAGTCGTGATTTCCTCGTTCGATAGGGTTCCAAGAATGCTGGTGCCACCCGAAACCCTTAGAACGACCGGGGTAGAGGTTGTTGCATCAACAGAGGTCCGTAGAATCCCTCTTGTAAGCATCAGAGAATCAGCGTAGGGAAGAAGCGGCCCTATCGTCTTGCTAGGCACCTCCAGACCAGTGGTAGGACCAAGAAAGTATCCATGGTCTACTGCTAGCATCACTGTGTGGCCAGTTTGAGGTTTGATTATTCGCGCAATTCGGTTTCTCATTCCCCAATCCAAATGGCTACAGATCTCCTACCACTGTGATTGACCTTTCTCCAGGGGATTCTGTTTCTCTGGCCTAACGATTAGATAACCTTTCTCTATCAGCCAATGATGAAACTGCCACGTAGTGTATCTGCAATCGGCTTTGCACGTTCCGCGTGTGCGTTCATATTCCTGTGATCCTTCAACCAAGGAATTGAGGTCCAGTTGCACTGGGCACCGAACGTCGTTGCAGAATTCTCTCTTCTGGTACTCCGTATACCCAACGATTGGCATGAAACAAACTCACTCTAATGCAGGTATTGAACGGTTGACTCATATATATTGGGCGTCACGTGAAGCGATATTGTGATGTGGGTTCTGAGAGAGACTTGCAAGCCTAACATGTCAAGCCACTGAGGATGCTTGTTGAAAAGACCGAGAGGTTTGACTTGAACCGCTAACCCACGGAATTACGGAATCGTCTCCAAGAATTTCTCCGGGGCTTCGTACAGAATGTTGCCAACAATTATCGTCGCGTAGCGCGACATTTCTCTCGCTTTCCTTCTTGAATCTATTCCGCCTCCATAGAACAGTTTGGCTTGCCTGAGACTCTCGTGGACGCGTCTTACAACCTCAGGATCACCATAGGTGCCACTGTACTCAATGTAGACAATTGGGAATCTAAGGAACCCATCGGCAAACGTGCTATATGCCCGTATTTCGTTCAAGGATAGGTTGGTATTGCATTTGGTGACTTTCGCGACGGCAGATCTTGGGTTGAGGACAATGTAAGCCTCTGGAACAATCTTCTTCCAAGGTACACCCTTGGATGATCTTTGCAGCCTCATCAACCAGTCAACGTGAGCTCCGATAAGCCACCATCTATCGAGGGAGTTCATTACTGCCGGGACGAATACATAATCCACGCTGAAGGTGACTCCTTCAGATCTGACAGGTTCTAGAACAACTGGCACGTCATGGCCTCTGATTGCGTCCAGGAGTGTCGTGACTTTCTTGGGCGTGATTCCTTGAGTTCCGCTGATCATCAGGGCATCTGTCCCGCTTTCAAGGACTCTCTCTATCAGTTCGGGCGGGTTCTTGCGGTCAGGGTCAAGCTTAGTGATGTGTTTCCACTTGAGCCAAGGCCCTTTTTCAGGCGATGCTATAGTCTTGGGCAGATCATTCACTTCCAGAATGTTGCTTGAAGAATTCGATGACCTGTCAGATTAATACTTTCG
>CAYXJU010000037.1:0-10770 GCA_964464765.1 uncultured Candidatus Bathyarchaeia archaeon
AGTTCTCCACGTTCAGGTCCACCCTTTACAAATCCCTCAGTAGCATCCATCATGACTAGATCGACATTGTAGAACCTATTGATTTCGGCAATCATGAGTCTCTGGAATGGTGATGAGTGAAGTTCAGCCATGTAGTCGTACAATCCGCCAGGAACCCTCTTCGCCACAACCCCCACCGAATTCTTCAGAGACATTGTTATGTGCCCTCTAAATCTATGCGTCTTGAGACAACACGTCTGAACCACTCTATCAGCCTGAACGAAGATCTTCGCAATTTTGAAACCTCTTAACCAATGGAGTCCCTTGGCACCAATCTCCGACCAATCTTCTCCACCCAACTCATCCAGAACAGTCACTTTGAATCCAAGTTGATTTGCGAGTTTGAACACGCCCGTATTCTCTAAAACCCTCCGGGTATTTCTCATGCCACTGCGTTCTGCCAACGTAATCTCTGTAGCACCGGACGTGTTCAATGCGTCAACTATGGCTCGAAGGGTCTCTATGTGTGTTGAGGCGGGGAATGGGTCATCGCTATTGTAGTTGGCTTTCAAAGCTACGCTTGTATCCTTGAAGTCAGTAAGATCGAATTCTCCAACCAGCTTCTTGATCGCCTTTTCTCGATCCGCGGCACTAACGAGAAAGACTGTTGAGGTGTCAGGAGACGTCAAAGATGGAACCTCACCTCTCATTCTCTGAATGGCGTATCCTCCCACGAGAACGCCGGCAGATGCCGCTAGGCTTGATGCTAGAAACTTTCGTCGTGAGATCTTCATAAAGAGATCGGGCACCTTATTATTGTGAAATGGAGATCGGAGACCTAGTTCGGTGATTGTTTGAGCAAGAACAATCGAAGATCATCCAGATTCTTCAGATTGTTGTGGATTATTACGGGAACCTTTTTCCTGGCACTTGGAATAATCGGAATATTCCTGCCGCTCCTACCTACTACCCCATTCCTCCTACTGTCCGCTGCATGCTATTTCAAAGGTTCCAAAAAGATGCACGATTGGCTTCTTAACAACAGATGGTTTGGAAGCTATATTAGGAATTACCATGAAGGGAAAGGAGTTTCGGCAAAGGTGAAAGCGATAACCATTACCGCGCTATGGATAACGATAGGCTACTCGACCATGTTTGCAGTCAATATTCTCATCATAAGAATCATATTGGTCTTGATAGCAGTTGGGGTCACCATACATCTCGTTCGCTTACCCACGTTGAGGAAAACAAATGTTCCCGCGACTCTATTAATGGCATAGCCAGGCCAAGTCATAAATTGGTAAGAAAAGTAGCTAATGATGTTTCAGTTAACCAAGACTGTCTTTATGTTTGTAAACTCAATTATTCCATATCGAGATAACTCTCTTCCAATTCCGCTTTTCTTGGTGCCGCCGAATGGCAACCGCGGATCGGATGCAACCATCTTGTTGATGTACACGTTTCCTGCTTGGATTTTTCTAGCCAATCTCTCAGCTCTATTTCTATCCTTGGTCCATATGCTAGCTCCCAAACCAAAATCAACGCTGTTCGCTTCTCTAACGGCGTCTTCTTCGTTATCGACCGGCATTATTGGTGCAATTGGACCGAAAGTCTCCTCATTCAGGATTTGCATTGAATGATTTACATTCGTTAGTGCAGTCGGTTTAAAGAAGAATCCTTTACCACGAAGGCGTTCTCCACCCGTCAAGACTTTGGCTCCCTTCACCACTGCGTCTTTGACAAATTCTTCCATTGAAGCGAGTTGTTCTTCTCTAACCAATGGGCCCACATCAGTCTCGGGATTTGATGGATCGCCTATTTGGAGCGCCTCCATTTCCCTAACAAAGATCTCTTCGAATTTCTGAGTTACCCCCTTGGCGACTATGAACCTCTTGGCGGCTATACAGCTTTGACCCGTATTGACTATTCTTGCGGCAACGGCCCACTTGGCTGTAAATGGGATGTCAGCATCGTCCAACACTATGAACGGATCACTCCCTCCAAGTTCCAACACAATTTTCTTCAAATGCTTTCCAGCCAACTCAGCAATTCTGGACCCCGCTTGCACACTACCAGTGAAGGAGACAGCGTCAACGTCAGATTGAATGATTTTCTCGGCCAATCTAGAATCAGCTAATATTGTCTTGAAAACAGATTCAGGTAACTCAGCGTCTCTGAAGGTTCTCTCCAATTCGAGAGCACATCTCGGAACGTAACTTGAATGCTTCAGAATCATTGCATTACCCGCGGAAAGCGCTGGCGCCCCACAACGGATGACCTGCCAAAATGGAAAGTTCCATGGCATTATCGCAAAAACTACTCCAAGAGGTTCGAAAGCTACGTAGCTTTTGGCGAACTCCGTTTTCACTAACTCGTCTCGCAACATTTTTTCAGAATTCTCAGCGAAGTAGTCCAGAGTCGTAGCGCATTTTTCAATTTCGAACAATGACTCCTTAAGCGGCTTCCCCATCTCTTTTGTGATAATCCCGGCAAGTTCCATTTTGCGGGTTCGAAGCAGCTTGGCAGCCTTGGACAAATGTCGGGCTCTATCAGAAATATCCGTCTCTCGCCATGCCCGTGAAGCCACCCTCGTTTCTTTGACCACTTTGGATGCTTCTGTCTCTGTAGCTAACTCGAATTCTTCTAATGGGCCACCTGTTGCAGGATTGATTGTGGTCAGTTTCACGTTCTCCACCTATTGCAGCTCACTTTACTTCACCAGATTTCTTGAATTCAGTTATCTTGTTCTTTATCTGAATGATTGCCTTTGTAACCTTGATGCTTTTCGGGCATACCTCTGTGCACTTGAAATGTGTCTTGCATCCCCAAGCCCCATCATTAGTATCTAGAAACGTCAGTCTTTCCAAAGTTGCTCTGTCACGACTGTCGTGAATATATCGGTGTGCTTTGACTAATGCGGCGGGGCCGACATAATTTTTGTTTACGCTGATGTTTATCGGGCATGATGCTGTGCAGCAAGCGCATGAGATGCATTTGATAGTATCTTCTATCAGTCTTCTCTCTTCAGGTGCTTGAATCCTTTCGGTTAAGGGCTCATCCGGGTTGATCAGGTATGGTTTTACGGAATGATACATCTCAAAGAAATGTTCCATATCAACTACTAGATCTTTGACCACTGGAAATACGGGGATTGGTTCGATTAAGAAGCTGGAGCTCTGATAATCCTTCACCAATTTCTGGCAAGCTAGAGCACACACGCCGTTGATTTTCAGGGCGTCGGAGCCACAGACTCCATGTTCACAGGACCATCTAAATGCCAGACTGGGATCCTGTTCCCATCTTATCTTGTTCAGACAGTCCAGTATCCTGTCTTTCGGATCAGCCTCGACACTATACTCTTGGTAGTGCGGTTCCCTGTCTTTGAGAGGATTGAGTCTGAAGATCTTGAAGTTGCACTTCATCGCTAATACTGCCTCGTTTTTGGTTGGAACCTTGTGACGACAACCGACTTGTAACTGATCACAGGATCGCCGGAAGCTGAGGCTTTGATCAGAGTATGTTTCAGGAAGTTCTTGTCATCTCGATTGGGAAAGTCTTCTCTGTAGTGGGCTCCTCTGCTTTCTTTTCTTGCCATCGCAGATGCTACAATCGTTTCGGATAAATCAAGCATGAATCCAAGTTCCAGTGTTTCGATGATCTCCTGATTGAAGACTCTGCCTCTGTTCTTCAGCGCGATGTCCTTGTATCTCCCCTTCAGTTTTCGGATCGTTTTCAAAGCCTCTTCCAGGTTCTTCTCTTCCCTGAACACACTACACTTGTCAAGCATCATCTGCCTCATCTCTTTCCGGATCAAGTAGGAACTCTCGTTGCCGTTCGATTGAAAGAAAGCTTCAATCTGTTTCCGTGTGTTCTCGATTTGATTCTCGGGTAGAGGCTCATGTTCAGTGTTCTTCAAGTAGTCCATTACTGCCTTACCGGTTCTTCTTCCGAAGACAACCAGATCTAACAGTGAGTCTGTTCCAAGTCTGTTCGCGCCATGAATAGAGATGCACGCGCATTCTCCCACGGCGAACAAACCCTTGACTGTTCCTTTTTCACCTAGAACCTGACCCTCAGAGTCTGTGGGAATACCACCCATAAGATAGTGGCATGTGGGCGCTACTGGTATCGGTTCCTTTGCCACATCAATACCAACGTAGGTCTTGGCGAAGGAAGCTAAGTCTGGTAACCGTTCTTCAATACGTTCTCTACCAAGCGCGGTCAGATCTAGATTCACATAGTCACTGTTGTCCACGCCTCTCCCGTTTCTTATCTCTGTCAGTATCGCTCTGCTAACCACATCGCGAGGCGCCAGATCCTTCAATACAGGAGCGTATTGCTCCATGAACCTCTCACCCTTGCCGTTTGTAAGTATAGCACCTTCTCCTCTAGCTGCTTCACTTATCAGAATTCCAAGTTTGTAGATGCCGGTTGGATGAAATTGGACGAATTCCATGTCTTCTAGTGGAATTCCAGCTCGATAGGCAAGAGCCAACCCGTCCCCTGTGGTTGCGTAGGCATTTGATGTGGTTCTGAATATTCTTCCGCAGCCTCCTGTTGCCAGTATCGTTGCTTTCGATTGAAAGGTGTGGAGTTGTCCGTTTGCGATCTCGTATGCGACTAAGCCAACGCATACATTGTCGTTCATCAGGAGGGAAGTTGCAAGAAGTTCTGGATAGAATCTCACATTATGCTTTACACACTGCTCGTATAACGTGTCCAGAATCACGCGACCAGTTCTGTCAGATGCGTAGCATGCCCTCTTGACAGGCTTTTCACCAAAGTTTTTGGTATGTCCTCCAAAGGACCTCTGCGCAATCTTTCCATCAGCGTTCCTGCTGAAAGGGACCCCCATATGTTCCAGCTCGTACAAGGCATTAGGCGCCTCCTTGGCGAAGACCTCAACAGCATCCTGATCAGCAAGGTAGTCGCTTCCTTTCACGGTGTCGAACATATGCCACTCCCACTTGTCCTCTTCTTCATTCCCCAGAGCCGCGGAGATTCCTCCTTGGGCAGAGGCGGAATGGGATCGGTGGGGGTAGACCTTAGTTAGAACCGCTACGTTCGATGATGAGGTTTCAAGAGCAGTTCTTAATCCGGCTATGCCTGATCCAAGGATCAGAACATCATGCTTGAAAACGGTCAAAATGATCGCTGTCCATTTTTAGGTAGAAAATTTGGGAATATAAAGAATCGTAAGCGTGAAACCGAGAAGGTTGCCGTGAATTGTTGTGAATGATGGAAAGTGATATGAGATGTCCGAGATAGAACTAACCTATCGATTGTGACTGGTTTTGAGGATTGCCGTATTAGGCGGGTACGGGGCGATGGCTCAAGTCATCGTCCGAGATCTTGTGGAAAGCCCTGATGTTAGCAGGATCGCGATCTGCGGAAGAAACCTAAAGAAAGCAAGATCATTCGCTGAAGAGTTAGATTCATCAAAAGTTGAACCATTCGAGGTGGATATCACCGACAATGACGGGCTAAGAAAACTTGTCAAAGGTTTTGATGTGGTAATAAACGCATCATGGTACGAGTATAACGTGGAAGTGATGAAGACCACAATCGATGCCGGAGTATCTTATGTTGATCTTGGCGGTCTCTATCATGTTACTCTTGAACAGTTGAAACTGAATCAAGAAGCGATGAAGAAGGATGTAACTTGCCTCCTAGGCATGGGAAGCACACCTGGAACCATGAATGTTATGGCCGCTTATGCCGCGCAGAGATTTGAGCAGATTGAAAAGATCAGACTGAGAAGCGGATACGCGGTGGTCAGTGGAAAAACGCAGAGGCTTCAGATACCGTATTCATTTCGAACCATCTTGGATGAATTCACTAAACCAGCCCCCGTTCTGAGAGATGGCAAGATCGTAATGGTACCACCGCTGTCTGGAAAGGAGAGATTTGCGTTGCCGGAACCCGTAGGTGAAGTTGAGGGATACTATACTATTCACTCTGAACTTGCCACGCTCCCTGGAAACTTGAACAAAGGGGTTAAGGAGATGGATTTTGTGGTTGCCTACGAACCTGAGTTCACTCAGACCTTATCCACAATCGTGAAGTTGGGACTCGCTGAAAGGAAAGAAGTTACTGTCGGCCAGAAACTTGTCTCACCTTTCGAAGTAATATCCACATTGATCGACTCTATCCCGAAGGAAAACATCCTAGATGTCGACATACAAGAAGTTGAGATGATAGGACGAAAGGATAGCGAAGAGATTCGAGTGCGATATGACGCGATCACTTTCCCTCACAAACGATGGAACATTGGCGGAGGTACCGTTGATACTGGAGTTCCACCATCCATAGCAGCTCAGTGGATAGCTAGCGGGAAGATAAAGAGGAAAGGAGTGGTGGCACCTGAAATGTGCGTCGACCCATTACCCTACTTCAGAGAACTAAACCTTAGAGACCGCGGGGTCAAAGTCTACGAAGACTATGAATCACATAAGCCCCTGTTCTAGATAGCAAGCATTCTGATGTCCACTAGTCAACTTATCTTTTCTATCGCTTTGTCTGCTGCGTCGAGTCCACTCCAGACTGCGCCTTCCAGACATGGAATTCCTTCCATGTCATCTTTCGAGAAGAAAATGTTTCCAAAGGGTTTCTTAGCAATCATCCTAGGGCCAGTTATGAATCCTGGGTAGCCCAAGACATAGTGATGGCCATACCTGAAAAGTCGAATATCTTCTATCTTCTTTTCAGCCTCTGGAAAATACGTGTTCAACCCCTTCGTTATCTGGTTTATCCATGTCTCAGCAGGTTCAGTCAACAGTCTAAATCTTCCACGTGCCATCAAGGGACAATATAGAGTGTAGACTTCGGGTTCGCCTGAGCCAACCTTCTTTTTGCCATCTGTCACCATCCAATCCGCAATAACCATATCCGTAAACAAGGTGTTGTCGAAGTAAGTCGCAAAAGCAGCATCGTAGAACAAGTCATTTGCCAGAATGTTCGCCACAATAAATGAATCGTATCTCACGTTTCTGAAAGCTTTCTTTTGATCTTCAGGAAGCCCCTTGATAATGTAGGGGGCATAGTGCTTCTGGCAGGCCATTATTACAGCTTTGGATTGAACGGTTACCGCGGCCCCTTTTTGGTCAACGTAGGTTACGTAGCAAGAATCTTTCTCTTGTTCAATCAAAGCTACGGTCGAGTTGAGTTCTACTTTCCCTTCCAGTCGTTCACCCAATGATTCAGAAACACAGGCGTTGCCTCCTGGACAAGCGAATCTTTCACCTAGTTCTCGGGTTAGGTAGTATAGGCCTTCGAATGCTGAGATTTCTTTTGCAGGGGCGCCGAAAGTGGATTCACTGTATCGATCTAGAAAAAGCAGAAAATAGTTGCCTGCATTTGAGAAGATCTCTCTAAGGTTCTTTTTGTCAAGTTCACTGCATTTTGGTATACTTGCTTCTGGTGGGATGGTTGGTTCTCCGTATTTCTCTTTGAACTCTTCGATGTATACTAGTGCATCTTCGAAGCCTTTCCTCTCTTCCTTAGAGGCCGGCAGATCTGGTGCACAACGACAGAAGGGGTCAATCACCAAATGATCTCTGAATAGGAAAGCGTCTGAAGGATCAGCGATTCTCTTCCATGGAATATTGAGTTCTTCAAAGAACGGTTCAAGGAAGTTTATTCGTTTACCCTCGTACTCGATTTCGTAGCTTGATCCTGTGTCTGCTGTTCCATAAGAGTAATAGATGCCGTTCCATTTCCCTCTCCTGGAAGCGCCGCCTATCTTATCCTCTTTTTCAATGACTTTGACGGTTAGCTTGTCCTTCAGTTTGTAAGCACTTGTGAGGCCGCTTATGCCAGCTCCGACGATTACAACATCAAAATTATCCCGCACAGTCTGTCTCTGGAATTTCTTACCGTCCCTAACAGAATGACAGGTTCTATTGTCTTCTCCTTCGAATCCCGTGAATCTCAAAGTAAGAGTAACCTCAACCACCAACATATTCGGATGACTGTGCTATATTATGCTTGATTGATGGACGATAGCGTTGAAATAATTGATTCTGACTTATTTTCTATTGACTCGGATTGACAACCGATATTTCATTCAAAATAGGGGGAGAGGCTGGTCAAGGCCTCCAATCGATAGGATATGTTCTCGCGAAAAGTCTAGCTAAGGGCGGTCTCTACGTTTTTGCAAATCAAGATAATGAATCGAGAATTAGAGGAGGACACAACTTCTTTCAAGTACGCGCCAACGGAAAATCAATTCAGGCTATTTCCGAGAAGATTCACGTCATAATCGCTTTGGACGCGAGAACAGTATCGGAACACAAACAGGAACTTGTGGATGGCGGCATCATAATTTTTGATGGAGAGAAGATCAAAACATCAGATTCGACCAGTAGTCTACTAAGTGTTCCCTTTGAGAGACTGGCAACGGAGAAGACTGGCAAGGCAATAATGGCCAATTCAGTGGCCGTGGGTGCCACACTCGGCTTGATAAAGTACGATTTCAACATCTTGGCAACCGTTCTAGGTGACACATTCAAGGATAAAGGGACAGACATCGTGGAGAAGAATGTTCAAGCTGCAAGAGCAGGCTATGATTACGTAACTGAACATTCTGATGTGAAGTTCAGATATACGGTGAAGGCGGGTGACGAGCCCAAGAACCGAATCTTCCTCAATGGAAACGAAGCCATAGCTTCAGGTGCACTGGTCTCTGGATGCAAATTCATGGCAAGCTACCCGATGAGCCCATCCACGCCCATTCAACAGTTTTTCGCGTCAAAGATGAAAGATTACAACGTGTTCTTTGAACAGGCTGAGGATGAGATTGCAGCCATAAACATGGCTTTAGGCGCCTCTTTCGCAGGAGTGAGATCGATGGTTGCAACGTCAGGCGGAGGATTCTCGCTAATGGTTGAGGGAATCAGCCTCGCAGGTATGACAGAGACACCCGTTGTCACAGTCATCTGCCAAAGACCTGGACCCGCAACCGGATTCCCAACCCGAACAGAACAAGCCGAACTTGAATTCGTTATTCACGCTGCACATGGCGAGTTTCCCAGAGCCGTCTTTGCTCCCGGTACTCCTGAACAAGCCTTCTATCTAACATCAAAAGCATTCAACCTGGCGGACAAGTACCAGATCCCCGTGTTCATTCTCTCAGACCAGTACTTCTCCGACTCATACTTCACGGCCGAAAGGTTCGACATTTCCCCAATCATGATAGATAGAGGCGAGTTCTGCACTGAGTGGGATGCCAACAAACTGGGTGAATACAAAAGACATCGGATAACTGAGTCAGGAATCACTCCGAGACTGCAACCTGGGGCGAACGGCGGACTTGTGGTAACCGATAGTGATGAGCATACAGAGGATGGCCGCATTACTGAGCTTGCGGAAGTTAGAATAGCGAATGTGAAGAAACGACTGAAGAAACTTGAACTTCTAAAGAGAGAGATTCACGCGCCCTATGCATACGGTCCTACAGACGCCGAGATTCTTCTCATAGGGTGGGGTTCAACCTACGGACCAATAAGAGAGACTGCAAAAGTCCTCAACGCTCGAAGTTCAAAAGTCAAGATGCTTCACTTCAGCGAGATCTGGCCGTTCCCATCCCAAGCCGCAGCTCAAGAACTGAACAAAGCTAGGTCGAAGATATGCGTCGAAAGTAACGCGACGGGGCAGATGGCTCATCTGATTAGAGCTGAAACGGGAATTGAAGTTGACGCAAGAATTCTTCGATTCGACGGCAGGCCCATGACTTCGGAATACATCCTTAGGGAATTTGAGAAGATCAGGTGAGAAGAATGGTAACATCGAAAGACTATGATTATCCCGGTGGAACTGCTTGGTGCCCGGGATGCGGAAACTTCGGCATCCTACCTGCAGTTAAGAAAGCTCTTGCCAAATTGGGTTTGGACCCTCATCAAGTGTTGATGGTTTCAGGAATTGGTCAAGCAAGCAAACTTCCACAATACATGCAATGCAACCTATTTGATGGCCTTCACGGAAGGATACTCCCAGTTGCAACGGCTGCCAGAATAGCCAACCCCAAACTAACGGTGATAGCTGATGGAGGAGACGGCGAAGCATACGGGGAAGGAGGAAACCACCTAATCCATGCCATTAGAAGAAATATTGATATTACGTTCCTCGTGCACGACAATCAAGTCTACGGTCTCACTAAGGGACAGGCATCTCCGACGAGTGAAGAAGGCTTCGTGACAAAGACTACTCCAATGGGTGCATTTTCAAGACGCTTGAATTCTATGGCTTTGGCTATAGCTTTGGGAGCTTCGTTCGTAGCCCGTGGCTACGCAGGCAACACCGAACATTTGGCAGATCTGATTGTGCAGGGAATTTCAAACAAAGGTTTTAGCCTAATTGACATTCTCCAGCCCTGTGTAACGTTCAACCATCTGAACACGTATCAATGGTACGGAAGCAGAATCTACAAGCTTGACGGCTCATACAACCCCAAAGATCGAATGGCAGCGTATCAGAAGGCGCTTGAGTGGGGAGACAAGATTCCAATAGGTGTCATCTACATGGAAGACAGGCCAACGTACGAGGATCATAATCCAAAGATTACTGAGATGCCGCTGGTTGAACAACCCCAAGACATAAGAGCAATGGAAAAGATTCTAGACGACTTCAAAGTCTGAACGCATATTCATCGAGTCATCTATGTATGGGGTAGTGTATTGGCAGAAGGAATTGAAAACTATCTCAGTAACGCGGGCGTGGACTACAAAGCTCATGCTGTAGAAGGGTTAACCCCAACCTGCCAAGATGCCGCTGACCAGCTTCAAGTTCCACTTA
>CAYXJU010000038.1:0-10715 GCA_964464765.1 uncultured Candidatus Bathyarchaeia archaeon
GAATATCAGGTGGGTCTATTCATCGGAGATTGAATCGAGTCGGATGACCACAGGAATTAAGAGTAACATGAGCCGTCTCTGCTTTTAGAGAGGCTGTGATATGTCGTTCAAAGAACGTGATGTCATATCGATTTTAGATTTTTCGAGCAAAGATTTGGGGCGTCTGTTCCTTGTGGCGAACAGGATGAGGAGGATCATGAATCGTGGAACGACTATGCTAAAGACCAGCTTGATGGCTTCGCTTTTCTTTGAGCCGAGCACTCGAACTCGTCTGAGTTTTGAAACTGCCATGGCTCGTCTGGGTGGGAAGGTGGTTGGTTTCGCGGAACCAGGTGCAACATCTATCGCAAAGGGAGAAACTCTTGAGGACACCGTGAGGATGGTTGACGCTTACACGAATGTAATAGTCATGAGGCATCCCGAGGAAGGCTCGGCGTTGAAGGCAGCGGAAGTGGCGCATGTTCCCGTAATAAACGGAGGTGATGGAAGTCAACATCACCCAACTCAGGCAATGCTGGATCTTTATACGATATGGAGAGAGTTTGGCAAAGTGGATGGCTTACACGCAGCCGTTGTTGGAGATTTGAAACATGGTAGGGCTGCTGCTTCGTTTGTTTATGGGATGGGAAAGTTCGACCGCGTGAAACTGTCTTTCGTGTCACCAAGTTCTTTGAAGATTAGGAAAGAGGTTGCTGACTACATTTCTGAGAAGAGTATTCCAATGTCAGAGACCGAGAATCTATCTGATGTGATTGGAGAAGTGGATGTCATCTATGTGACGCGCGTGCAGAGAGAACGCTTCTCTGATCCTACCGAATATGAACACGTGAAAGGAAGCTACGCAATCGATTTGAAAGCCATTTCTGGAGCAAAGCGTCGAATGATAATTCTTCATCCACTTCCGAGAGTCGACGAGTTAGCTACTGAGGTTGACTCTTCTGTTCATGCACGCTACTTTGAACAGGCTAAGAACGGTGTTCCCGTTAGAATGGCCCTGTTATCACTCGTTCTCGGCAAGACGAGGTAGATTCAACATCGGCGATAATTCGAATTCAGCTGCAAAGAAACATCATTTCCCAGTTAGATTGGGTAAGGGAAGCCTTTTCCTTAACGCTCTTGCGATTGGAATTCCCACGACGCCTCCGGATACAACTTGAAGTAGATTTGCAGGGACCTCTATCAGAGCTACACTAACTCCAAAACCCATAATGTATGCTTCTGCGACAAAATATCCCAGAACCATAGCTGTGGCACCTGCCGCCCAACCCAACACGTCGCGAAACACACTCTTTCCATCCCTTATCAAACCTGCAAGCAGTCCTTCCAAGCCTTTGATTACAAGCGTGTAGGGAGCGAAAGCGGGGAATCCCAGTATGTCTGCCACGACCGATCCGACGCCGCCTGCGAAACCTCCAATGCCTCCCCCGAAAAGAAGTCCGCTCACAAAGATCATTATGTCACCAAAGTTGAGGTATCCGGTCGTAGCCGGAATTGGAACCCGGATGAGCATCGTTGATACAGTCACGGCCGCAGCCAGAACAACCGAGAGTGCTATTCGCCTTGTGGTCAAACCTGGTTGAAACATGCTAACCATCAAACAATGCGGAAGACCACGGATATATAAGCCATAGCCTTCATATAGGCTATCATGTCGTTTCAACTCGGATTGAGTTGTGTCATATGTGGCCACTCCCGCGCAAATGAACGGTTACGTGGACCCTGCGCGAATTGTGGAGGGAGCGTTGCGGTAGACTATGATTATGAATCGATTCAAGATGCTGTGAGCAGAGAGAAGTTTGGCACACAGCCGCTGGGAGTCTGGAAGTATAAGGAACTGTTACCAATCTCGAACAGATCGAATGTCATATCTCTGGGGGAAGGAGGCACTTTTCTACATAGAGCCCGAAGAATCGCGGAGAAAATTGGCCTCAGGAAACTGTTCATAAAAGATGAAACAACAAACCCTACCGGATCGTTCATAGACAGAGGTGTAACAATTGAGGTCTCCAAAGCGAGGGAACTTGGATTCAGGACCACAGTTTGTGGAACGACCGGTAACCTGGGTGCATCATTGGCCGCGTACTCAGCCAAGGGAGACTTCAAGTGCAAGATATTTCTTCCAAAGAGGATAGACGTAGGAAAGTTCTATCAGATAATAACGTACGGGGCAGAAGTGGAACCTGCAAGAAACTTTGAAGAAGCACTCTCAAAAGCCGCTGAGCTCGGAAATAGATCTTACTTGGCATCTCCCGACGACCCATTCTTTCTTGAAGGGCTAAAGACAACCGGATACGAGATCTGCGAACAGATGGATTGGAAAAATCCCAGAAACATAATTGCCCCGATGGGAGACGGTGGTCATCTATCAATGATCTGGAGAGGAATTAACGAGTTGCTGAAGATTGGCATATTGGATAGGGCGAATGTTCGTATGATAGGCGTTCAAGCTCAAGGTGCATCCCCCATAGTCAAAGCGTTTCAGGGTATGGCACTGCCCGTGAAACCACTAGAGACAAGCAAGACACTTGCAGCGGACATAGATATGAGGCGCCCATTTCATGGAAATCTTGCAATCCAGACAATAGTCCAATCCAAGGGCCTCGCTATGACTGTGTCCGATAGCGAGATACTTCATTCAGCCTCTCTGCTCGCAAAGACAGAAGGCATATTCGTTGAGCCTGCGTCGGCGTCTACTATCGCCTGCCTGTTCAAGCTTGTTGAACATGGAGAGATCCACAGGGATGAGGAGACAGTGTGTGTTCTCACTGGCGCTGGACTTAAGGACCCGCTTTCGGTAAGAAGAATGATCCAAGGAAGAAAAAGGGTCCAGAACCTGTTTGAAAGAATTGGAGAACACACTGTTGCCACAGGAATTACCGGAACCAAGCTTCATATTCTACAGGTCCTCAATGAAACCGAGTCTTATGGCTATGGCCTGTGGAAGAAACTGAAAGAACTTTTCGAGATTCATCTAAGCCTTCCGAGCATGTATCAACATCTCAATGAGTTGGAGATGATGAAACTGATTGAACGAACAAGGATCGGAAGAGAGGCGGGGAAGCGGGAAAGATGCTATTATGCATTGACCGAGAAGGGAAAGGCAATCTTGAGGGGAAGCGTATCCATACGGTAGTTAATATACTGAGACTCGATGAAGCTTCAATTTCTTGAAGAACACCATAGGTTCATACCACCATAGTTGCCACCTATGGAACTCCTTGGAACCCATTGAGAGGGGCGAATCGAGGCATTCTGGTTGTTTCTCAGAAGACTCATACTTAGCGGAGTTTAAGGGTTACCAGTGCTTCAGAGCCGCGATATTCTACATGAAAACCAAGTCTCTCAACCAGTTCTATCATTCGACTGTTCTCCCTTAGAACTATGCCATATATCATTTCAAGGTTCTTGTCCTCAGCGATTCCAATAATGTAATCAACCATCTTCGGACCTAGACCAAGTCTTTGCCATGGGTCGGCCATCGCCACAGCAAATTCTCCTCGATCTCCACCTGGTTCAATCACAAGTCGGACGACGCCGATTATTCTCCGCTGGTTGTTCTCGGTCAATTCTGCGACGATAGCGATTTCACGATCATAATCGATGTTGCAGTATCTGACTCGAAGATCGTGGGGAGTGTCCTTGATTATGTAGAAGAATCTTTGCATGATGGTTTCTTTCGAAAAGTTCTTGAACATCTCAAGCCAAAGCGGCTCGTCCTCTGGCTTTATCGGACGAAGGACAACTCGCCGATTATCTCTTGTTCTCCATTCTGTTACATACTTTGTTGGGTATGGACTGATTATCACATGTTGATAACCTTCAGGTCTAGCAAGGGCCAACTCCTTGTCAATAATGATCCGCGCATCTAGAGCGGTGATTTCATTGTCCTTGGCAACGATAGGGTTTACATCCATCTCCTTGATTTCAGGAAAGTCTATGACTAGGTGAGAGAACTTCACCAAGATTTCCTCCAAGAGGCTGACATTAGCAGGCGGCTTGTTCCGATATCCACTCTTCAGAATCTTGGATACTCTCGTCCGTTCCATAAGTCGTCTAGCGAGGACTTGGTTAAGGGGGGGAAATCCCACAACTCTATCTTGGAACACTTCAACGCCAACGCCGCCCATTCCAAACAGTATGACCGAACCGAACAGGGGATCTCTCTTCGATCCTATTATGAGCTCGAAATCAGGGTTCTCCACCATTTCTTGAACTGTCACGCCTTCAATCTTGGCCGATGGAATTTTTGCCTTGACTCGTTCAATCATCTCATTGTATCGACTCGCAGCTTCCGAATCTGACTTGATGTCAAGAACCACGCCTCCGACATCTGATTTGTGGCTAATTTGTGGACTGAGGATCTTCATGACGACTGGGTAGCCTATCCGAGAAGCGACTGCTGACGCTCCCTCGGGTGTTGTGGCAACGTGAGTTTTTACTACCGGAATACCATAGGTTTCTAGAACCCTCTTCGATTCAGATTCTGTAAGCGTCTCACGACCTTCGTTGGCAATTGCTCGCATCAAAGCCTTTAGATGGTACTTAGGAGGAGAGGTGTCAACCGGGAATTCTTCTGGAGTCTCATAGAGGAGACTTAGGTTTCTGGAGTATTCATACATGTACATGTAGGTTCGGACGGCTTGTTCGGGAGTCCGATATGTTGGAATATTACTTTCACTTAGAACTTGGCGAGCGTCTCTTACGTCAACTTCGCCCATCCAAGAGGCAAGAATTGGTTTTGTGGTGGTCTTTGAAATTTCAGCTACAACCTTGGCTGTCTCAACGGGATCTGCTGCTCCTTGAGGAGTGTAGATTATCAGAACCCCGTCTACACTTCGATCTTTGAGGCAGGTCTCGATGGATTTTCTGAAGCGATCGGTTGTTGCGTCCCCCAGCACATCAACGGGATTTGACTTACTCCAGTGCGGAGGCAGAAATTCACTTAATTGATTTATTGTTATTTCGCTAAGAGAAGCAAGAGTCCCCCCTCTTGATATTAGGGCGTCAGTGGCCATGACTGCTGGTCCACCTGCGTTTGCAATAATCGCGAGACCCGGCCCTTTCGGTAATGGTTGCTTGGCGAGAACTTCTGAGCAGTTGAAGAGATCATCGATCTCGTCAACCCGGACCATTCCAGCTCTACGGAAGGCAGCCTCGAATATGCTGTCTTCACCCGCCAAGGCACCTGTGTGAGACACAGCGGCCTTAGCACTTTCTTTGAACCTTCCTGACTTGACAACGATTATTGGTTTGGTTCTGGCGAATCCTTTAGCTGCGCTCATGAACTTTCTCGCGTCAGTAATGGATTCAATGTATAGAACGATACTTCGGGTTTCTTCATCCATACCGAAATAGTCAATCAGATCTCCAAAATCCACGTCGACCATGTCACCGATGGATACGAATGCACTGAACCCAACATGAGATGCAACTGCCCAATCCAAGATTGATGTGCACAACGCGCCACTTTGGGAGATGAACGCGATATTTCCTGGCACTGCCATTCTGTTTGCGAAAGTGGCGTTAAGTCTGAATGCGGGGCGCATAACACCTAGACAGTTGGGACCGATTATTCTCAACCCGTACTGGCGCTTCTTCTTTAGAATCTCTTCTTCTAGCCTTCTACCTTCAGCGCCAATCTCTTTGAAGCCAGCTGAGACAATGACCAAGCCCAAAATTCCAGCTTCCCCACATTCTTCTACGACTCGTGGGACAGTCGCGGCTGGAATAGCTATTACGGCAAGGTCGATTTTCTCTGATATGTTCTTCACGTTGGGGTATGCAGAGATTCCTTGAATCGTCTCCTTTCCAGGATTGATTGGGTAGATAGTGCCTTTGTACCCTGCAGTGGTTAGGTTGTTCAGTAATTTGTAGCCAACAGATCCTTTCTTGTCGCTCGCTCCGATTACGGCAATGCTCTTCGGATTGAAGATTCTGCGCAGATTCTCGACACCCAAAGAATTATCTCCGAAACTATAGAGTCCCTGCCATTTCTTTAGTTTTTTCCAGAAGACCGCTCCGCAGAGAGTTGCTGCCAAAGAGAAAGAAGCTTCATGCCCCGATTGGTCTGAGTATTGGAACTTGGACTCCAAGTGAGAATTGCCATCAGTATAGTTGCTGAGACAATATCTTCAATTTGTACAGAAAGTCATCTGACCCTCTGACCGCAGGGCAAAAGGAGAAGAAATTGAACAAGGGATTATGATCAGCCTGAAGTAAACTGATAGCCTTTAACACCATCTTCCTTGAGTGTAACTATGACTCCTCGAAGGATGCCTTCTCCATATTCGCTTCCAGGATTCAGGCAAAGTGTACGCCCTATCTTTACGGCTCCCCGTGACTCGTGTATATGGCCATGTAACCCGAGCAGGGGTTGATGCTTTTCTATCGCTTTTCGAACAGCGGAGCTCCCAACGCCTACCATTATCTGTACGCCACTTTCAACCACGTATCTTGGTGGCGTGGCGCTCGCATCAAGTTTTGGAGCTGTGTCTATGGTCGAGTCTTTCGGTGGAACGTGAAAGTTGAATATGCACTTTCTGACGTCTTTGATTTGAGAGACCATGGCGGCTATCTTTTTTTCCAGATCCTCTTCGCTGCATTCTCGGGGGGTGTTCCAAGGTGTTGGGTTGCTGTCGGCCAAACTTGCCATTTCGTATTTTTCGTCGAGAGTTATGACCTGTCCTTCTGGATCTATCACGTAATTCGAGCTTTTGATGATTTTCTCAACGGATTGTGGATCGTCGTTTCCACCCGTCATGTAAACCTTGACTCCGGTGTCTCGGAGTTTTTCTTCGGTCAGTTTGATCCATCTCTCAAGCCTTTCAGAAACGAGCCTATCATAGACCTCGTTTAGTTTCTGAGGGTTTGAGTCTAGTTCGCTCTTCTCAGCTTCTCCGATGACGTAGGGGTAGAATCCTACTAAGGAGATGCGTCTTTCAAGGTTCTCTAGATCATCTCGTTTCCCAGTCCACTTTTGGCCCAGAAACTCGGATTCGAATTCTCCATTCGCCTTCTCAACTATGGGAACAACCATCTTTCCCGTTATGTCGCCACCTAGGATAAGGTTGTTAACGCCGTAACTCTTCCAGCAACTTATGAACTTCTGGAATGTTCTGTCCGAGCCGTGCACATCTGTTGCATAGAATAACTTGGTGAATTTGTCTCCGGTTTTCAAGTCGCTCTTTCACGTCCGTTTCGATAGTTTTTGAGCGGCATCCAAGATTGCGTCTATCTGTCTTGTGTAGCCCGTGCATCGGCAAAGGTTTCCGGCAATCGCTTTCTTGACGTCTTCTCTTGTAGGCTTTGGGTTCTCATCGAGTAATGCTTTTGCAGACATGAACATGCCGGGAATACAGAACCCGCATTGTATGGCGCCGCGGTCTATGAATGCTTGTTGCAGGGGATGAAGGTTAGTGGATGTTCCGAGTCCCTCAACAGTCAGTATGTCTGCCCCATCAGCGCGGGGCGCTAGTACAAGGCATGATAGAACAGCTTTTCCGTTCATCACGACTGTGCACGCACCACAGTTGCCCCTTTCGCATCCTTTCTTGGTTCCAGTCATGCTCAGCTTGGTCCGTAGGAGATCTGCCAGAGTCATGTTGGATTTGACAGAAACCTCGACGGGATTACCGTTCACTTTGAAATGTATTTTGCGTTCTTCCATGAATCATCCCTTCTATTTCTTTGCCATTTCAAAGGCCCTTTGCAGAACTCGTCTAACCAAGATGCAGGAGATTTCTTTTCGATATTCTGCGGAGGCTCTAAGATCGCTTATTGGACTAATGTCACTGGCAACTATCTGAGAGGCCTCGTCTATTGATTTTTCAGTGATGTTCGTTCCTTCCAGAAAAGCCTCTATCTTCAAGGCTCTAACGGGCGTCGGTGCGACAGACCCCAATGCAACTCGCACCTTGCTATGCATCGTCTCATTCAATGCTATCGAAGCTGCGGCGCTTGCGATTGATATGATCAGTGCATTTCTCTTTCCAACTTTCAGGAAACTCTCCCCAGTCTGTGGTAGCATCTTGGGAACCACTATTTCTGTTAGAAGTTCGTCAGCGCCCAGTACGCATTTCTTAACGCCCACAAAGAATTCTGACAGCAGAATTTCTCGTTCCCCCCGTATACTCCTTGCTTTGACTTTTCCTTCACAGACGAGGAGTGGAGGAGCGACATCGGCTGCGGGAGAGGCATTCACGAGGCTTCCACCTATTGTGCCAACGTTTCGCACCTGAATTGATCCGACCTGTTCGGTTGCCTCAGCTAATACCGGGGCATTTTGTTTGATTGTAGGCGAGGTTTCTATTGTCCTAAGTTGTGTCAAGGCACCTATGTGTATTCCATCTTCAGTCTTCTTGATGAACGCAAGTTCAGAGAGTCGGCTGATGTCGATCACGCATTTGGGTACCACTATTTTGTCTCGCATAAGTGGTATCAGGTCGGTTCCTCCTGCAATGATTTTCGCATCACCTTTCCATTGATCCAACATCGACAAAGCTTCGTTGACGTTCGCTGGTTCAAGGTATTCGAACGGATTCAAAGTATCTACCCCCCACTCCGTGGTGGATCTATGTCGCAACCTCCAGAAACTGGAGGAAAAATTTGAACGAGGTCTCCGTCCTTGAGCGATGTTCTTTCCATTTCACTTTCGGAAACCAGTTTCTTGTTAAGGTAGACTCTATAGAATTGTTCAAGTCTACCCTGTTGATCGAGGAGGCTTTCTCGAAGATCTGTTCCAAACGTTGTGACCAGAGCCTCGATAAGATCTTTGATTGATGATGCTTCGACTTCAACTTCGTTTTTTCCTGTTGCTGCACGCAGGTCTGCATACAATCTGACAATCACCCTGGCCAATCGTCAGCTTCTTCCTTTCTTGATAGCGAATAGTACTCTCTCCGGAGTTGTCGGTAACTCTCTGATTCGCACTCGAGTGGCGTTGTGGATTGCGTTCGCAATGGCAGATGCCATGGGTATTAACGGCGCTTCCCCCATCCCCTTCGCTCCAAAAGGTCCATACCTGAATCCATGTTCAACCAAGGTTGGTTCAATTTCAGGTATGTCCATGGAGGTTGGTATCAGATAATCTTGGAAAGTTGGATTCGTGACCACGCCACCGTCGTAAGTGATCTCCTCCATGATGGCATAGCCCATTCCCTGAAGCGCGGCGCCTTCGATCTGCCCAGCCAATAGAAGTGGGTTTATGGCTTTTCCAGCATCATAAACGGGTGTCACCTTCAAGATTTGAAGCTGGCCGGTCTCCATGTCTACCTCGATTTCGACGATATGTGCTGCGAAAGTATAGTTTGAATAGCATTCACCCTGCCCATTTTCATGGTCGAAAACCATCTTTGGAGCTCGGAAATGGCCGAAGTAGGAGATGTTTGCGCCTCTTTCGTAGCATTGACGAGCAAGTTCTTGGAAGCTGATGATCTTGGATGGATTATCCTTCGAGAAGGCTTTCGCGTCGCGAATCTCGATCTTTTTCTCATCGCATTCAAGGATCTCTGAGGCAATCCTGTTTAAATTCTCTCGGACCTTGTGGGCTGCCACCATGGCTGCTGCTCCTCCCCGCAGTAGTCCTCTTGATGCATGGGTTGGTCCGCTGTCCGGAACTGCACTGGTATCTGGGGTATCAATGTGTATCATTTCTGGTGAAACGCCGAGGATTTCTGCCACGATCTGAAGTTCGCCTGTGTGAGTTCCTTGACCGATCTCGCCTATCCCCGTTCTTAATCGAACGCTTCCATCTTTGGTGACAATTAGGCTGGCACCGGAATAGTCTGGAGCCCCGCGACTTGTGCTGTTACCATGCCACATTAGACCTACGCCGATTCCCCTTCGTTTCACACCAGTCTGATTCCTGTACCCATCTCGTTTCTCTTTCCACCTCGACAGTTCCGCTGCTTTCTCAAGGCATTCTTCTATGCCTACCGAGTGATCGAGAAGTTGACTCGATGCCGTGAGCGACCCCGGCCTTAACACATTCTTCAGTCTGAACTCAACCGGATCCATACCGAGTGATTCGGCCAATTCATCCATCTGAGACTCGGCTGCAAACTGTATCTGTGGATTGCCGAAGCCTCTGAAGGATCCCCCATAGACTTTGTTTGTGTAGACTAGGTACGAGTCTACCTTGACGTTTGGAACCACGTAGGGACCTGTAGAGTGGACTGTTGATCTCCAGAGAACATATGGCCCGTGAGAAGCGTACGCTCCCACATCAGCGATTATTTCTATCTCGGCCGCTGTTAGCTTTCCATCTCTTGTCGCTCCAGACTTGAACTTCATCAGGTACGCGTGTCTTTTGCTATGGGCCGATATCGATTCCTCCCTAGTATGTGCCAAGAATGCAGGTCTCCTCGTGTGGATTGCGACGAGGGCGGCTCTGGCACAGACTTCGGGCGGGATGTCATCTTTTCCACCAAATCCACCACCAGTGGCTGCCTGGATCACGCGAACCTTATCCAGACTATACCCCAACACCTTAGCTACGTTCAGTTGGACGGTAAATATCGATTGCATGGAACCGATGATGGTGACAGAGCCATCAGGTTCCGGTACTGCGATTCCGGCCTCCGGCTCCATGTATGCATGCTCTTGTTGGCGAGTCTTGTACTCGTTCTCTACGGTCACATCTGATTCAGCGAAACCTTTTGCCACATCTCCTTTTCTAAGCCGACACTTGAACGCCATATTCCCCTTGTCATGAATCA
>CAYXJU010000039.1:0-10620 GCA_964464765.1 uncultured Candidatus Bathyarchaeia archaeon
GTTTTGCCTTAGGTGACTTGCAGGCTGATTTCGTCATTGACCTAGGTGTAGACTCGACTGATCGAGTCTTCCATGGGCTTAGCCTGTTGCCTGAGAGCCTTTAGAGACGATTCGATTCCTTCAGCCTCTTGGTACAAAGGTTTCAAGTCGATACGAAGACTGGGAACTAGTTTTGTCATTGTCTCCAAGATTCTAGCTGCGGCTCTTGCGTCAGGAACATCATTTCTCGTTTGGGTGACTAGTGCTATTACATCGAACTGATTCCATCTGCCTTCGTTCAAGAGTACTCCAGCGATTCCAGGGATGATACCCATCGTAACCTGTGGAACCTCTGCCTTCCTTAGCAGGTCTCTTGCTCGATCGGTTGATGCAACAGAGTAGACCTCGGCAGTGGGCCCCGTTGCGCCGTAAGGAAGCCCCAGAGAAGTGATTATTCTGGCGCAGTGATTCTGCCTACCCCATTCTATCATTAACTTTGCGATACGCCGGAAAAGTCGTGCATGGGGAGCGAACTCTGCCACAAAAGTGGCTAAATCGGACCCAGAATAGATTCTTGCAGGAAACTTTGGCTTTGAATCGTATATCATGGAGATTGGTGGAAAATCTTCAGAATCCAGAGCTGCGACTTGGTCAAGATTCAGTGAACTCACAAGATACGTAGCGACAATCGCGTTTATGGAACCAACACTCGGAAAACCATCGATAATGGTCGCATCTCTGACGTCAACTTTCTTGAATTCACGCATTCCTATCTCAGGGATAACCAGCATGATAGAAGTCTAGGATGAAACAATGTATAGAAACTTTCGGTCTTGAGTTGCGAACTCGCGATGTCTGCGATAGAATCTTGACAGTTACTTCAACGAAATCATTTCGGGATCTTCTGGAGCTGGATGGGCAAAGATCAATCCCAGTGGAACATCTCCCGTATTCTCAAACTCGTGAGCGCCTTCGGGTCCTGGCGCGCAATATATGGTTGACTCGGCACCGATTTTGTATTCTCTGCCGCGTCGATCTCTTACTACTCCACTTCCGTAGAGAATGCAAATGAACTCCTCGACCTTGTGATAATGCATTTCAAGAGTGGAACGAGGGTTACACACGTATATCCCCACAACAAGATTCTGCGTACCAGTACTACGGTCGGCGAGAATCTTTTCCACCCCATCGGCATTTGACAAGGCTAATTTGCTGGAGCCGACTTCTCCAACAACGAAATCTTTTCCACTACCCATCGTAGAAACCTCACTGAGAACCACTAGAAGTTGCACTAGATTGGATATAAAGGGTTGCGCAGCCTTGCTGTTCTTTTCGAAAGTCTCCTGCAAAACTCTGAAGTTTATGGTTTGCATGTTGTCAGTCAAGTTCATTTTGCACAAGAAGACATGAACAATCCACAGGATCACTAGGTTATTGTAGAGAATGGGGGCGATCCCAAGAAATTTCTTTGTAAACATTTTCTAAGAACTGATTGACAGGCAGATTCCTTGTTCTTGAAATTTCTGATAATGCCTTGTGAATTCCGCTTCCATATTGAACAGCACATTTTGGAGCTTCGACGATAGAGCGTGGCACGCCTGCCAGCTTGGCAGACTCCCTAAGAGCCATCTTCCGAAGAGAGATATCCCCTACGCCGAGATTCGATTCAATCGGAAGAGACAATGCTGTATACGTCAGCCCCCAGTCTGCGAAAGGATGACGTAACCTGATCCTGTGCAGATTCGAGACTTGTTCATCACGTGTGTAGTTCGTTAAATGTGCTTCAACCACGCTCTTAACCATGGCTTTTCTCGCTGCTTCCGATCCTTTGGAGGCTAAGATCCTAGCGAATCTTGCATAACCTGCGAAGAGTTCATCGCTACCCTGCCCTGTGAGAACGACCTTGTAACCTTCCTTCGCCGCGGTGCACGCAATCCAGCCTATGGCAACAGCAACCTCGACTCTCATGGGGTTGCAGTCTTCAATGCACCACAGAATCTGGCTAATGGCTTGCTGCAATTCTTCTTTGTCGAAAACTCGGGATATGATTGGGATTCCCAGTTTTCTGGCGGCTTGTTGAGCATGGACTAGATCGTGGGATTCTTTCATACCAACAGAGATGAGGGCAATATTCCGATCGAGTGACTTCGCAATGTAGGCTACATACCCGCTGTCGAGACCGCCTGAGAACGCTATCGCCACATCGGTCGTATCATTTGTGCGAATTCTAACGGAGTCCAAGAGTCGCTGATGGATTTCCCCAGCTACCGAACCAGTCGTAGCGCTATCCACTTTCGATTCTGGAATGGTTCTTGCCGATTTGATAGCTAGTCCACCATCAGTTACCACTGCAACGTTCCCCGGAGGAAAGAAAGTGGCATTGGTAATACCTGCACTCCAGAGAGCCTTTTTTTCTGAAGCGGTTGCATAGAATTCGGAATCTTCACCATAGTATAGAGGTTTTAGACCTAGTGAATCTCTCGCAAGATGAATCTTCCCGTCAACGATTGCTGATATCGCGAATGCCCCGTTCTTGGATCTGACCAAGTTAAGTAAGAAATCTGAAACGGTTGTGCCGTTGATGTTTCGTACCAGTTCTTCAACTCCAGTTACAGATTCTTCTGAGTATATTTCCCCGTCAAGTGAGATAGCTCCACCAGGAATCTGACACGGTTGCGGAATATCGATGGGGAGAATTTCCATCAGATTGTATCCGATTGCGATTGATGATTCCAGACGTCGTGCCTCTAAACTGCGTAGATTGTTTGCGATGAGAAGTTCTTTTTCGGTTGCTACGCCGAAAGCATCGTTTCCACGATGTTTGAGCGCTCTCATCATGCGGAGCAGTTTTGGGATGACGTTTGACTCTCGTCTACTGAGACAGGTGACTATACCTGCCAAACCTGTCACATCAAAAAGATAGATGACCCAAGCCAGTCAGACCTGTCATAGATCTTCATGTCATGTAGTTTGATAGTTCTCTTTCAGTCGTTTCGACCGCGCTGTCAACAAGTTCCCGAGCGACGCCAAGATAGGAAGAGTAATCGAGGCAATTGTCAATCTCCTTCTCGGAAAGCCTACGAATCACTTCCTCGTTTTCTGTCAAAGCGTTTCTGAAACTGGTGCCACTTTCCAAAGCCTTCATCGAACATTTCCTGACCAGTTCGTGTGCTTCCTGTCTACCCATTCCTTTCTCAACCAGTTTCCCCGTAACTCTCTCGGAGAGTATGAGTCCCCCGCTCAGTTCCAAGTTTCTCTTCATATTCTGAGGAAAAACGACGAGTCCGCTCAGGACTCCGCTCATCTTCTTCAGCATTTCATCTAACAGGATACACGCTAGCGAAAAGAGGAAACGTTCATTTGCAGAGTTGGTTAGGTCTCTTTCATGCCACAGTGCAATATTTTCGTATGACGTGATAGTAAAAGATCTCATAAGTTTTGCAAGGCTGCAGACCCTTTCACAAGTTACAGGGTTCCTCTTGGCAGGCATAGCTGAACTGCCGACCTGTCTTTCCGCCTCAAACGGTTCCATGACCTCCTGTATCTCGGTTCTCTGAAGGTTTCTAATCTCAGTACCAAACTTGTCGAGGCTGCATGCCACGTTAGCTAGGAATGAGACCAACTCAGCGTGTACGTCTCTCTGAATGATCTGGGTTACCATTCCAGCGGGCTGTAGTCCAAGCCATTTCAAAGCTATCTCTTGGACCTCGATCGCTTTCTCTCCTAGGCCAGCCCCAGTCCCAACCGCTCCCATGATCTTTCCAACGAGGACTCTCTTCCGAAGCTCACCAAGTCTTTGCAGATGCCTAGCTACTTCTCGCAGCCAGACTGCAAACTTGAACCCGAGTGTTATCACGCCTATGTGTTGTCCATGAGTTCTTCCAACCATAATCAGATCTCTATGTTTTCGGGACAGTTCTTTCAGAACGGTCTCAAGTTGAACAAGATCATTCTTTATGATCGCCAATGCATCCTTGAACTGGAGCGCTGTGGCCGTGTCTTCGACATCATTGCTTGTCAGGCCGAAGTGGACCCACTTCTTTCCTTCTCCCTCGCAGACTTCGGTTAGTGCCTTCACGGCCGCCATTAAATCATGTCCAATCATTCGGTCAATCTCGTTGCGACGTTCAACAGTCACGTATTTGGTGCTGGCCTTCGTGACTATCTCCTCAGCTGCTTCTTTGGGAATGTTTCCGACAACAGCATGCGCATATGCGGCCGCAGCTTCAACTTTCAGTATGTTCTCAAGGCGACGTTCCTCTTCAAAAATAGCCTTCATCTCGGGTGAACCGTATCTACCAGTGTCTATTGGACATACAGGCATTGATCTAACCCCGATACATTCGTCTTTACCCGCTGTGTGAGTTCACATTCTTATGCGTTTGGGAAATGTGTAACGCAAGCGATCAGATCAGTACTCTGAAAGCATTCGCTGCTCTTCCACGTTTTCTCGGCGCTCCCTCAACATCTCCCACTCCTCAGCACTTATTGTACCACCTACCTCTTCTTTGATTTTCTTGGAAAGGGCTGAGCCTATCAGTGGTACCTTCATCAGTTCGCTTATGCTGGCTTTCTTGAGATCAGCGATTGTCTTGTAGCCTGCATTGAAGAGTGTTCTTGCTCTGACTCTCCCAATCCCCCGGAGTTTCACCAAAGGAAGCAGTTCTGATTTCACACCTATTTCAATTCGAACCCTTAGTCTGGCCATTTGTGGCAGGAGTTCTTTGTGACCAAATAGTCTGGCAAGCTCGTTACAAGAGTACAATAGCCAATCAGCCATCTCGACGAGTCTCAGTAGGTCACCCGGCTCGACTTTATGACGATTGAGTATCCCATCTTCTGAGACCTCGTCTATCCAATCTAGCAGAACCCTAGAGCACTTCAGTTCGGCGAGGAACTCCTCATATTCAGCTTCTTCACTCAATATGTCAGGAAGAGGAAACATGAACTCAAGAGAATGCTCTTCAGCGAATAGCTCAAGTTCGTCGGTTTCTCTCCTCCTCGGATAGAGTTTTGGAGCAATGTCTGGGGTACGTGATATGAGATGTAGAAAAGTTAGATCCGTGACTTGCTTCGATCCACTGCGAAGTCCATCGCGCATCATCACAGCAGTTACTGGATCAATGTAGAGTTCTGAGACTCTTCTCCCAAACTCAGTCGCATGAATCCTCTCGCCTTCGAACTCCGTCATTCCTTCTTTGCAGAGGTAGGCGAGTATGTCCCCGATCTTCGTACGAATCATTCTTGGATCATACTGGAAGGCGTAGAAGGTCTTTTCAAAGAATTCGTAGAGCCCATTCTCTGTATGCGCGTAACCTGTCGCGATTGTCGCGAGCACATGGGGGCGAAGCACTTTTTCAACAGCGAGTTTTGACCAGAGCCGTTCAGGTTCAGCGAGTACGTAGTTTTCCATGAGATGATCTTGTTCATCTCCGGATAATGCAATTAGGACCGCTTCTCCAAACTTGTCGTATCGAGGGCGACCTGCGCGTCCGCAAAGCTGCTTGTACTCAAGCACAGAAATGGGGTATCGTCCGTATCCAGGTTCATATCTCATGTAGCTGCTTACTACCACGGCTCGCGCTGGCAGGTTCACTCCAGCTGCGAGTGTCGGTGTAGCGGACAATATCTTTATTCGCCCATTTCTAAACGCGTCCTCGACTATTCTTCTATGGGCTGTTGCAAGTCCTGCATGATGGAAACCTGCACCATACATGATCTGCTCAGCCAAAGCTTCGGTAAGCCTCGTCTTCTCTCCGGTCTCTAGTGCTTTTTTTGCGAGAAGTTTCAGACCCTTTTCTTCTTGTTTCGATAATGTTTTTTTTAGAACCATGGAGGCTTTCTTGCCGATTTGAACCGATGCTTTCCGGGTCTCGGCAAAAATGAGGGCCTGCCCTCCCGAGTTTACTACATCAAGCGATATGTCCAAGACACTGTCACCGCAAACTCTCTGAATTGTTCTTGCGGATCCATCTTTGAAGTGAATCTCACTATTGCAGTAGACCCCTTCTTTCAACGGTACAGGTCTCCACTCCGTCGTGATCGGAATCGCCCCTAGCCATTCAGCGACTTCTTCAGCATTTCGTACTGTGGCGCTGAGCGCCAGAAACTGAATCTTCGGATTTATGTGCTTCAAACGAGTCAGAACGATTTCGAGGGTTGGTCCTCTGTCCGACTCGTTTAGAAGATGAACCTCATCTGCAACCACCGTTGATATGTCTCTAATCCAGTCTGCCCTATGTCTGAGGAGACTGTCAGCTTTCTCATTCGTGGCAAATATGACATCAAATCTGCTTAGCCAAGGGTCTGAGCTGTCGTACTCACCTGTGGATATCGCAACTCTAATCGGATTCCCATCCGGTTTTGTGATACCAGAGTATTTGTTGAAGTCACTGTACTTCTCGCTTGCCAAGGCTCTGAGCGGCGTGAGGTATAGTGCCTTTCCTCCTTTGGTCAGTAAGTTCTTGAAAACGCATAGTTCTGCAATGAGGGTTTTCCCACTTGCTGTCGGACTCGCTAGAACGAGATTCTTACCTGCCAGAACCCCTGCGTTTATGGCATCCACTTGGGGTGGATACAAGTCGTCGTAGCCACTTTTCAGAAGAAGCTGTTTCAGACTCGCTGGCACATCTAGTTCGCTGACTTTCAAAATGGAAGCTTCTTCCCCTGCCATCAGCTTGAAGTTCTCTTAAGGTGCCCAGGTTTCGGCGAGTAGATCAGCCCCTCCTTTAGAAGTTGACTGACGACTTTCTTGGCTAGGTCCTCTTCAATTCCAGATTTCTTGGAGAGGGTTTCGTAGAGTTCCGTCTCTTCCACGGTTCCAGTCTCTTTCTCTAGGTCGGCTATAGCCGTCCTAATCAGCGCCATGGCATCTCGAAGACTTTTCGATTTTCCCGTCATGATTATGTCGATATCAGTCTTGCCCGTTGTTGTATCGATTCCCACATCCTGAAGCGACGCGTTCATGAGTCTGATAACTGCTCGAGCGTCCTCAATCGATACTTTGTCTCGCAGGTAGACTCTGGCCCTCGCCTCACTCAATCTCACAAGTGCTTCAAGCTGTCTCGGTGTTATGGCAATGGGTGAGTCGGAAGCCGCCCCTGACACTGACCGCATCTTAAGATAGAATTCACGTAATTCTTTTTCAGCCTCGTCAGAAAGGATTGGCTCGACCCTCTTGGCATAGCTGATGTACTTCCTCAGAAGATCTTGCCGTATAGGGATCTCCTCAGGATTTGTGCCCTTTCTGTGCAGAGTCAGTATGTGCTCTGACATCTTTGCATCCAAGTCTATGTCCGGCACGTCTCTTACAACAAAGATCAGATCAAATCTAGAGAGAATCGTAACTGGTAAATTGATGTTTTCTGCAATAAGCTTGTAAGGATCATACCTCCCTAAGGCTGGATTGGCAGCTGCTAAAACAGATGCCCTAGCGTTTAAAGTGGCGACGATACCTCCTTTTGCCACGCTAACGGTCTGCTGTTCCATCGCTTCGTGTATGGCGACTCTGTCGTCAGGCCGCATCTTGTCAATTTCATCAATTGCAGCGACGCCTTTGTCTGCAAGCACAAGTGCGCCAGCTTCAAGAATCATTCCACCAGTTTTCTCTCGGAGCACAGCAGCCGTTAGTCCCGCCGCCGTGCTTCCTCTTCCACTCGTGTACAAACCTCTTGGAGCCGTTCTAGTAACATATTGCAGAAGGGCACTCTTTGCTGTTCCAGGATCACCAACCAACAGTACGTTCACATCACCTCTTATCGTCACTCCATCTGGTAGGAACTTCCTGGAGCCACCGAACAACAGGTATAGAAGAGCTTCTTTTATGTCGGCGTAGCCGTATATGGATGGCGCCAGTGACATCAGAAGTTTGCGGTGTATCCAAGGATCTTGGGAAAGTTCAAGAATCTTCTTCTCATCTTCGGAGCTTATTTCGATTACTTCAGCTTCTTTCCCAACAACGTCCACGAAGTTGGCGTCCATTAATAACTCAAAACTTCGAAGTCTGCCTTTGCTACCAATCAATTCCTGACGAGTTCGAACGGCCCCCGTGATTGACACTCTGTCTCCAGGTCTTGCGATGTCCACAATGTCGTCTGTCAAGTTTACATCTATTGAGCGTGGGAGTTGACCGGGTGGAAGGTCCTCAGGACGTTCTTGAACACGTAGTTCTTGAAAGTTGATGAATGTTGAGAGTTTCTCGACAAAGTCAAGTAGCTTGCTTCTGCAGTAGGGACATAGAACTATCCTCTTCATCAAGAATCCAGCTTGATCCACATAGATGGTTTTGTGGCACTTTCGACACTGAAATGCGGCTCTTGTTATGAGCGGTTTAACGGGCGTTGACCTGACGATTATGCCATCCATCACAATGAGCGTGCCGACATGTTCTGATCCGATCTCTCGAAGCTGCGTTTTCTCAGGAATCTTTCTAAATCTTACGAATATCTTCTTGATGTGCTCTGCATATTCAGGATCCTCTATCTTCATCTGAGTCCATGCAGCGCGATTTGCGTATTCAAGGTACTCGTCGGGTTTTTCTGTAACCTCCCTCGAAAGAATGGGATCAAAAGATATGATATCTTCAAAGTCAACAATTATCGACGCCCCTTCAGTTACAGCGGCTTGTGCAAGCCGTTTCCTGTACTTGTATTCTCCTGTATCTGTCTGAAAGGATCGGAAGAACTCTCGAAATTTGTCTTCCGGACCTGCCTCAACTTTCACTTGAGATTCCCACATTCAGTAATCTCTGATTCCAATCTGCCATAATAGAAGAAATAGTTGAGTAAAGCACCTTCTCTTCTTTTGCCATACCTTGAATCACGTCACCGGATATTGCTGGTGAAGCTGCAAGGGACGCAATTTTCCGTAACCGACAGTTCACAATATCTCTTGCCAAGGATACTGCTTTCTCATAATCTTTGAGCTTGCTTGCATCCGTTCTACTACCTCGGCTCAATCTCTTGATCAGACGCCTCAGCTCACAATAGAAGTTTGGGTCAAGAGCTGGAAGTTGACGGGATGTTGGAATAGTTTCCTTCCAGTGAATCTTTGAGAGGGACGTCAGATCCAGTTTTTCTTGATCACGAACTCTCGCGATGCCATGATCAACCAAAACCTCAGCTATCCACTCTAAGACCTCAATTTCCTCCCCATTTCTAAAAGGTCCAATTTTCTTGCTTCCAAACTCCAGTTCATACGAATCCCTAATAACAACAACTTTCACTTTCGAATTTTCGAATTCTCGATCGACATCTTCTATACTCAATGTTTCTTCATCCATTCTATCATTGACAGACTTGCTTCACAGACACACTACGTTGCGACCTATCATATAGGCGCAAAGGTTCCAATAGAAAAAGTACTGTATAGAGCAGTTTCACCACACACTTGCATGAAGGACCTTTGGTAAACTCAACTTGACCGCGAAATCCGGTCTTAACAATCATTCGCAGAGCAATTCACTTGGAAAAGATGTTTATACAGATTTCCGTAGCTTGCAGTTCAAAATACTCATCAAGGGCTACGAACAATCATTCGTGGTGAAATTAGAGCTGAACTTGTTAACGCCTTTTTGAGCATGGAACCTTGTTTCATGTGGAGTAGCGGGTTATTCTGTCAACAAACTCTTTTATGAATTGGAGTAGAATTGATGGTTTGGTAGCTGCTGGGTGTGTCGAGCGTCACACGAAAGTGTGAGTCGATGCGTAACGGTCATAACCGTCCGGTGTCGTCCTGAGGGACTGGGTACGAAACCTTAGGATGAGACCCACCTGGTATGTCGCTACGAGTCGGCGAAGGCTAACCCGCCACCAACGGTTGGATAGACAGGTGGAAAGGTGGCTGGAACCCTCCAGCTAGAGCTCAGAAGCAGCTACCAGATTCTCACAAACAATTCAACATCACAGAAACTGAGTTACTTGAAAGGAGCGGACGCCAGTCTTTGACGCCCGCTCCCCCATTCGGTTCTTCATGAGGGACCGGGTACGCAACACGCATCTCATTCACACATATTTAACGTGTTTATACAAGAACCATGAACCGAACAGTTGCACAGACTTGGACGCATAAGCATTCGGATCCTCGTTCTAGCTCTGTTAACTCGGATGGTTCTTTTCTACAATGGTCCCTGGGTATTGTTTCACCCAGTGATTATGCTATTGCTATCAAACAGGCACCCCCCTACCCCCATAGGGGTCCCAGAGTGTTCGACTGGAAACTTACAGAAATTAGCCTGTACGATACCTAGGAATAGTTCAGTTTTTTGTACCAAAGTGTATTAGTTAGATTGTTTGGCGCTGCAATATTATGGGGGCTTTGGCTGCTTCCTAAAGGTGGCTGACCAGTCCACACTCTAAAGATTCTCACAGACATAGTCCAGACAAACTCAACTCGGCTAACTAGATCTGGTCAAACGAATGCGATTCACCAAGTTAACAGCCTCTCGTTTTCCGCCAAAGCCTTATTAGACGTATAGAAGGCCCTATTGAACTTCAAGGGATTAGCTTTGCCCAAGCGCATAGTTGTGATTGGCGGCGGCGCGGCCGGCACCGCATCCGCTTTGGAAGCAAGAAGAACCGATCGAACCACACAGATAACTCTGATAAACCGAGAGAAACTCCCCGAGTACTCCCGCTGTGGATT
>CAYXJU010000040.1:0-10610 GCA_964464765.1 uncultured Candidatus Bathyarchaeia archaeon
TTAACGAATCCACAATGATCAAACGAATATTGTTCTCCTTGATAACCTTGTCAGCCTTCTCCAAAAGAAGTATCTGATGGTCGCTGTTGTAGGCTTCTGAGTAGATTATGTTCTTGGCTGTGGCGTCGGGGTCGAGTCCGAGGTGGTTTGCGATTCTGACGATCCATTCTGGTCTGAACGTCTCCTCTGTGTCTATGTATAGGGCGTTGCCGCCCAGTCCGCCTTTTTCGGGCGGCAATTGTACGTTTACTGAGAGTTGGTGGCAGAGGATGCTTTTTCCAACGCCGTATTCGCCGTAGAATTCGGTTATGGTCTGTGTCTCTAGTCCTCCGCCTAGGAGTTCGTCGATTGCTTTGCTTCCTGTTGAGAGTCTCAGCACGTTCTGCCTTAGTTTTATGAGTTCGTCAGCGTGGACGAAGGTGAGTGCGATGCTGTTTCTTGCCTCTGAAATTATTTTTGCGGCTTGTTTTTCACCTATCCCAGCCGGGACCAGTTCCCTTATCGCAGCCGTTGCCAGCGATTCCACCGTACTGAAACCTAGCTCTCTCAGTTTCTCTGCTGTAGCCGGTCCAATTCCAGGGATGTCTTCTATGGATTCAAATCGTTTCTTCTGAGGTTCTTCAGACAATATTATAGCCTCAAGGCGAGAATCATCAGTGGCTCTTCTATTCTTTGATTATATAAGTTTGGGCAGATTAATCACATTTGAAAAGAGGAGAGACGGCTGAAATTACTCGATTTCCCCTCATAACCATCTGCTGAGCCGCCCTACTTCTTCTCTGTTCGCCTCTTTCAGAATCTTGGCGCATTGCTTGGGATCAATTCTATGGAACTCTATTCCCATGGTCTGAAGAAGGCGTTGTGTGCCTTTGGCAAGAGATGGAGCGGCGAGTATGGGTCGAATAGGTTTCATGGAGCCTTTTGATATGGCTTTCACATATCTGGCAAGCTGTAGAGTCGCTTCTTTTCCTGCAGGCTTTCTCTTGATCTCGATGACAACGAGTCTACCTTTACTGTCGGTTCCGTAGACATCGACAAACCCCGGTTCAACCCTCTTCTCGTATTCAATCACCTTGAAGCCTGTTTCAATCACTTCGGGTTTTGCTACGATCGCTTTCTGCATATCTTCTTCACTTGCATCTAGAGAGAATTCACCCGAGTCCACCAATGTGGCTGCCGCAACAAACATCAATTGATCGAAGGTTGCGATGATCGTTTCGGCAGGGGTTTGTCTGATGGCTCTTATACGAAGCTTGCTATCGTCTGCGGAGATTTCGAATCGACATCCTGAAGGTTGCCAGTTCACTGGTTGGTATCCATATGGACGGTGAATTAGGAGGGCGCGATCCTGTTTTATTATCAGTAGTCTCTCGCCCAGTTCAAGGCTGGAGGTCGCCCTCCCCTTGTAGAGGACCGTGCATCTGCCAACGACCATGATCAATCGCGTGTGTTGAAGCGCGTCTTGGATTGTCTTCGCAGCCAGTTTGGGATCAGGCTCTTTTAGTAGTTCAAGTGTCAAGTCGAGTCAAGAGAGCTGTCTAGGAATGTTGTGATGAGTCTTTCGGTTCGCACAGTTGCTTGTTCGATTGGGTCATGAAGTTGATGTTTGAATCTTGGACATCTCGAAAAGGCTTTTATATGATGCTTGTCGATGACAGTGTACCTCGTAGCAGGAGTTTCTTTGGAACCATCGAAAAAGCCTCTGAACCTTCTCGTGAAGAGAATCAACAATGACGTAAGTATCAAGTTGAAGAATGACGTAGAGTACCGTGGGAAGATGATAGACTGCGACAGCCACATGAACGTGATTCTTGAGGGTACAACCGAGTTCAGAAATAACGCCCCCGCAACGAATCTAGGCCACGTAGTTCTCAGAGGAAGTAACATACTCTACGTATGTGTTGAGCACGCCGAAGAGACAAAGTGAATAGGGCGAGATCGCTCAGAACTGGTCGCAGAGGTTCAACGTTCACGATGAGTTTCAATTGCATCTTCAAGTAGAGATTTGGCTTTCCTCTTCATAAGTGATTCTTGACGGTTTCTCACCGATTGAAGCTCTTTCGTTTGAACGTAGAAGTTTCCACGCACGTCTCTTATCGACAAAAGATCGCGCCCAACAATTGGAATGCCGTGTTCGTTCAATACTTCCTCAGCCGGGTTGGACATGACAGTGCAAGTTACGACAAGTGATGGTTGGAGCTTTGCCAGTAACTTGGCTGTTGACGCACCGCCTCCACTAGCGTCAAGTAGAATAACAACATCACCGGCCTTGATTTGAGAACGAGTCACCGCCTTCTCAAGCCCCTTAGAAGAGAATGATTCTATAGGCTTTAGCAGTGTCACATCAGAACCGATTTCAGATTGCGTTTCTTCGCTGGGAGGGTTTATGCGTTCATCAAGTTTTTCTTGAAGTTGCTGAATTCGCTTTCTCATGTCGGTGATCTGGTTTCGTTGGGTTGCGTATAGACGGTCTTTTCGAAGTTCAATGTCGGACCTCGCTCGTTCTTTTTCGAAGATCAGCCTCAATTCAAGGTTCTCAGACTTGAGGCGCTTTATTTCATCTTGAAGGCTTTCAACAAGGTGATTCAGCCTCGCGATTACCTCAGCCTGTTCAACCGTCATCTTTTGGAACTCTGGTCTGGTCTCAGGTTGCGGGTGCATTATGGTTGAAGGCTTCATAAGTGTCGGTTTTCTCTGAGACTCTCTTATTGCTCGAGCTATGGAGAACCCTCTAACCAAGAGTTCCTTGGTTCGTTCTCTTGATGTGATCGGTGTTCTATCGGCGAGTTCGATCTCTAGCTTCGCAAACTTGTTCTTGAATCTGTGATAAGCCTTTATTCCTGATGCTAGGGCATCTCTTGCGTGGCTATCACTCACGTTGGAGGCATATCTTAGGTTGTATTTATTGACCAGCTCTCGCTTCTCGGGAATCTCCATTGACTTTGTCGGAGTGAAGATAGAAGCGTTCAATTTTGAAGCCACATTTCTCACGAGGTCAGGTGTTGGACTCACATCTGTTGCAACCAACACGACCTTCCCATAACGTGAAACTTCCTGAATGATTCCGTCTAGACTAATCTCCCTCTCACTCTTGGCGAATAATAGATTCCCATCAAGATCGAGCGCCGCCAAACCAGTTGAGACACCGGGATCTATGCCGAGAACGATTCTACGCCTTATCCGTCGGTTCTTCGCACCATCAGAAATGAAGGCTATTGGTTTTTTCGTTTCACTATTCATTCTCATACACTATACAATCGATCGGAGCCACAGACACTCATTGATCCTATCGAACAGCCTTGGATTTTAAGCTGTAGATTCGAATTCACTGAAATGGATCCAAACGCCATAGTCCAGTGTGGGTCTCCGGATCATCATATGATCTTTCTGACATCGACTAAGATAGCGAGAGTAATCAAGAACATTTATGGGAGGACGCTTGTGTTTAACGAATGGCATTGCGGCGGACCGTTGCAAACTCTTTTAGGATTGCTGGGCGCCATTTACGCCAAGATGCAGGCGTATAAACCAAACGATGAAACGTTTTGGTTGATGCACAAATTCTACGCTACGTCAACGAACTTCCCCGCGGTAGCCACGTTGCGTTATTCTATGATATTCTGAAGGATAAGGAAACAATCCTCTCAGAAATAGTTAGAGACGGCTTAGAGCAAAGAGAAATTGTGTGCTGTTTGTGCTCTGATGTCGTGGAAACCAGAGATTTTCTCCGGAGAAATGGGGTTGACGTTGATCGACATGAGAGCAACGGCCTACTCGAGATTGATAAGATAGATCCGAGAGACGCACACCCCTTAGGAATTGAATTCTCGTCAACACGCGATAACGCTTTGCTCCTATGGCTAAAAGCCTACCATAAGGAGAAGGGAAACAAGCCATTTCGGATGATATGTGATGAACCGCTAGATTTCATCGTGCCAACCAGACTGATCAAAATGGAAAACGTAAATCAAGCCTATTTTGGCAGGAAAGCCTTCAAGAAGTTGCCAGCGAAACTTGTGTGCACATATTTCAACGAAGATTTAGCCAAGATAGGAGAAGGACAAATTTTGTTTGACTTGGTCAAGGCGCATTCTCACGCTCTATTCCCGGGAATAGCTCTTAACATCAAACAGACTTCCAAGGATCGCACCGACAAGCCCCGAGCTCGCGTCACCCGTGCTCGATCGGATATACGAAACGAGTCGATGTTTCATGGCATTTCTCCGTAATGGCGGATCTTGTATTCGATGTTGTTCCCGACCCAACCACTTTTGAAGTCTTCAGCGTCTCCAAGTTTGATGGTGATAAAGCCTACAACATAGAATTCGAGTTCTCGAATTGTCAGGCAAACATTGCCATCGTAGAATAGTTTGATTGTGATCGAGTTTCCAGGTCTAGTATAACCTAGGTAATTGTAGTTCTCAAAAAAGAAAGTGGTGCTGGTTACCGACTCCCTTACTGCGGTTTCATTTGGCGAGATTACGTGCCGAACCACCGTGGTGTCTTGATAGGAGCCGAAAGCTATGGCTTTCTCGCCGATCCAACGCTCAGTGAAATCGTTCGGGCCGATGTATTGATCTACCATCGCGGTTCTCATCTGTCTCGATGTGAGGTTTGGACTGTAGATTCCCACCCAAGTCAATTCTATTCTATCAATCCCGTCAATACCCATGTACTCTGCACGGTTGTCCAAGCGAATCGTGACTGTCAACGTGTCCTTTGGCCGCAAAGTAATGTTCTCTTCGATCACATTCCAATACTTCCGCTCGAGTGTAACAGTTCGATTTAACATATCATACAATTGGTCTCTGGAATCAACCAGTTTGGTATAGTTGCTTTGGAGACTTGCGTAAGCTCCAGATAGAGCGTTGTAGCCAGCCTCAGATTCTTGAAGCCTCAAAGAGAGACCGCGATTGTCAGCTACCAGATACACCGTGAATGCCGATAAGAGTATGATGACAATGAAGATTCCACTCAGGACTTTCCTATTTTTGACCGTAAGATTTGTTTCAAAAGTGATTTTCATAACTTGTTCCTCGCTTAGTCTCAATCAATAACAAATCTAACTACTAGAAAAAGTCATAACTGCGTGTAGATACTCGATTGAACTAATGGAAAGGGACTTTATCAGATTCACACTTGATTGTCCAACTAACTCTGTTGAGATCCGAGTTTTCTATCGAGAGCTGATTTCACGAACCCGTAGTAAGGTGGTGAAGGCTTTCCAGGCCTTGATTTGAATTCCCCATGGAACTGCGTTGCAAAGAAGAACTTGTGCGAAGGTAGTTCAAGTATCTCCATTCTCCTCTTGTCCGGACTCATCCCTGAGAAGACCAGCCCCTTCTCCACCAGTTTCTTGTCGTATCCTGCATTGACCTCGTACCTGTGACGGTGTCTTTCATAGACTCTCTCCGCTTTGTAGAGTGAGTAGGCGACGGTATTCGGTTTTATGATGATTTCATGGGCGCCCAGCCTCATTGTGGCACCCATCTTGTCTATCTCCCTTTGTTCCGGCATGAGATCAATGACAGGATGAGGAGTTTTTGGATCAATTTCCACGCTGTTTGCCTGTTGGAGGCCCGTGTATCTTGAGAATTCGACTACGGCAAGTTGAAAACCAAAACATATTCCTAGGAAGGGTATGTTGTTCGTTCTGGCATGTTCGATGGCCTTGATCTTTCCCTCGGTTCCTCGCGACCCAAACCCCCCAGGTATAAGGACACCATCGTAAAGTGAAAGTGTATCCGCTTTCGCGGGGGCGGTTTCAAAGATCTCTGTCTCTACCCAGTCAATTTCGACTTTTGAATTGCATGCAGCACCCGCATGCCTCAGTGCCTCGTTAATACTCACATAGGAGTCAGCTAGCTCCGCATATTTCCCACAGATTGCAATCTTGACCGTGTGTTTTGGAGAAACAAAGCCATCCACCATTCTTTGCCATTCGTTCCAGTTTGACGCTTTGCATGGAAGTTTCAGTTTCTCGCATATGTAGTCGCCCATGCCTTGCTGATCCAATGTTCTTGGAGATTCGTAGACGCACTTCATGTCAGGTGAACTGAACACTGCGCGTTCTTCCACGTTACAGAACAAAGCGATCTTCTTTCTCGGACCGGGTTGAAGAGGAACCGAACTTCTCGCAATAATGACGTCTGGTTGGATACCGATTCTACGCAATTCTTGAACACTGTGTTGAGTGGGTTTCGTCTTCTGTTCACCAACCACGCTTAGGATGGGCACCAGAGTCACGTGAGTGTACAGTAGGTTATCTGGACCTTGTTCGATCCACATTTGACGCGCAGCTTCAAGGTATGGTTGGCTTTCGATGTCGCCGACTGTTCCACCTATCTCGGTTACTATGCAATCAACCTTGCTTCGTTCAGCGACGCCGACAATTCTTTCCTTGATCTCATCAGTAATGTGCGGGATTATCTGGACGCATCTTCCCAGATAGTCGCCACGTCTCTCTTTGTTGATTACTGAAAGGTAGACTTGGCCCGTGGTTATGTTATGATCTTTCGAAAGGTTCACGTCCAGAAACCTCTCGTAGGTTCCCAGATCCATGTCGATTTCTCCACCATCTTCTGTTACAAAAACCTCGCCATGAACAATAGGGTTCATCGTGCCAGCGTCAACATTCAAGTATGGATCAATCTTAACCGAAGTGACGGAAAAACCACGAAGCTGAAGAATCTTGCCAATTGATGCGGCAATTATTCCCTTTCCTATTCCAGACATGACCCCGCCCGTAACGAAAACGTATTTGACCATCCAAGTAACCCCGCAACAAGCAACCCGTTCACCGAACCAGCTTAAAATTCTTAGGTCTATCGTCTGTAGAGGCATATATGCTGGCGCGTCGCACGTACAGATCCACGTATGCGTGTTGAATCTCGCAGTATTCACTGCCTATAAGGTCTTTCCGCAGACGTAGGAGACGAAACGTGTTCACGACCCCTACCGGGGTAGGGGGGTATCCTAAACTTTCGTATCACAGTTTTGAAGTTGTAAAAAAGAGGTTGGGGGTTCAGCGTCGCTTTCCCATTTTACCCTCGACATCTTGCATGTCGCGAGTAATGAGTCTGAGAGCGGTCTTTATCGATGAAAGCGCTTCGTCAATTGTCTCTCTCTCTTTGCCCTTCCATATCTGAACTGCACCTTTCGCTGTTATCTGGCCTAACGGTGTGAGGAAGAGACGATCTTCAGAGGTCTCTACCAGTCCGGCTTCAAGCAGGCCTTGTAGTTTGTCAGCTTCTTCTGCACTAACGTTTAGAGAGGGTCGATTTGCCGCCTTCTCTTTGGAAAACGCGTTCATGTCGTAGAGTCGGACTAGGATGCTTGGGCCGGCCGGAACGGTCTGCCCGAAGTGTTCAGCTCCAACCTTTTCCAAGGTTCTTATGTCTTCTATCTTCTCTACTGCCGTCTTGAGGGAGCTTAACCGTTTCTTTATGTTGAGTATCGATTGGACTGTGGAGCTTTCGAGGTTGAGTCTGTAGAGGGTTACAGCTCCAACCTGTCTGGAGGGGGAGAGAGCTCTCATCTTCTCAAGTTCTTCCCAGACTCTGTAAAGCGTTGTTCTTCCGATGCCTGCCTTTTGAGCAATCTGTGTCTTGGTCAGTTCTTCTTCTGGCTTCTCGGCTAGGATGCTGAGAACTCTGAGTTGGGGCGACTTAGTTATGGCTTCCATGAAGGCTGAAGTTTCTTTGTCGTGGCTCATCTGACTAATCTCGGTTCTAAGATTGGAGTGAAGTGGTATATTAATGTTCGCATTGAAGTACGCCAAAGTTCCAAGCAAATCGCTAAAAACCCATTGGAACACGTACTCCCCCATGCACACATGGCCCTCAGAGGACGATCTTCCTCCTCAGAAACGGCAGATACTATTAGCAATGTGGAAAGCGAAAGCCATTGGAGATCGCATAATCTCACTTCGAGACTTGAGAGCGAGACTGCCAGACGAAGTGAAAGCGAACTACATGAGTCATCTCAAGAACCTGAAAGAAAGACTATTCATCCAGATTTCTCATGGAAACAACCAGGATGCCGCTTCACTAACTCCCCTAGGGCTAGCATTCATCAGACAGATTCAAGATGATGACCTCATGTTAATGACAGGCGAGAGAGGAAGCACCAAATAACCCAAGTTTCATTTGAACCTTCTCACGAACAATACAACAGGTCCTCGCTCCATGCACGAATTCTCAACTGCGAAAGGTATCGTCGATACGATAATCGCAGTAGCCAAAGAACATGAAGCCAAACGCATAACCGAGGTCAATCTTGAGATAGGCATTCTTACGATGCTCAACCCAGAACAACTGGAGTTTTCGTTTCAGGTGTTGACTGAAGATACGATTGCCAAAGGGGCGAAACTCAACATCAGCCACACGCCGATGAAGCTGGTCTGCAGAAGCTGCAGATTCAGCGGAGAAATATCAACAGAGAAGATCGATGACGCCCTAGACGTGATCTCACTGTTGAAATGTCCTAAATGTGGGAGTAACGACACTGAGATAGACGATGGAAGAAGCTGCAACATCAAAGACATCAAGGTCGAAAAGGACCAGATTATCTGACGATGTGATCGCGACCCCACGAGTTAGAAGCCTAGATGCGAGATAAGTTCATCAACACCCTGACCGGTCTTGGCACTGGTCTTCGCGATCAGTATTCTTGGATTGATTGATTTCGCGTCTTCAACCAGTTTCTCAACGTTCGTGCCCATTGCGCTTGCTAGATCTAGTTTGTTGATTGCTGCAACGCTAGCCGACTTGAAGATCAACGGATGCTTGACAATCATCCATTCACCCTCTGTAACGCTTACAACCACGAGTCTGCGATGACATCCGAGCATGTAATCTGCAGGACAGATCAAGTTTCCAACGTTCTCAACGAAGATCAGATCCAACGCATCAAGATCAAGCTCAGACAGAGCCTTTCGAATCATATTCGCGTCCAAGTGGCATTCTCTGCCGGTATTGATCTGGACTGAGGGGATCCCGTGTCTCGTCACCCTATCAGCATCAATGGTCGTCGTCACGTCTCCAGCAATCATGCCCACTCTCTTCTTGTCCTTCAATCGATCAACCATAGTCTCGATTAATGCAGTCTTGCCAGCACCAACCGAGCCCATGACATCAATAGCCAATATTCCATGTTTGTTAAGAGTCTCAAGATTCTCTGCTGCTATGCGTTCGTTCATCTGAATGAGATCCTTTCCGACCTCAATATCCAGACTCTCTTCTTCTTTCGCTGTAACTATTTTTCGTTGGGTCATATTAGTTCTCCATCGAAGCTCGCATGGAGAAAGACAATCGTTGCACTAACTAAAGTTTTTGTGTGTGGAATGATAGAATTATTGATCAATGTTTCTCCTGAGCACAAAGTTAGAATCTGTTTATATCGTGGCTGATGATCAGTAATCGTGATGATGAATTCTGTCATAACACAGAGCGTGTTCAGCCCACGCAGTGAAGATAGACGACGGGCGAACTGAAACGATCGCCTAGTCGTCCCAGCAAAGTTTTATACACATAGGATTCATCTGAGAGGGCGATCATTATGGCATGCACAGTTGTAGTTGGCGGATTTTTCGGCGATGAAGGAAAAGGCAAGCTTATCGCACACTTGGCACTAAACGACAAACCAAGCGTCATAGCCAGAGGCGGAGCTGGACCAAACGCTGGACATACCGTTGAACATCAAGGAAAAACATATTTTCTTCGAATGATCCCCAGCGGATTTGTCTACGAAAAGGCAAGACTCCTAATCGGTCCCGGCGTCCTAGTCAATCCTAAGGTGCTCTTTGACGAGATTGCGAAGATAGGATGCGCAAACAGATTTGGATTGGACCGCCAATGCGCGATAATCGAAGAGAAACACATCAAAGAAGAAACTGAATCCTCATACCTTACACAGAAGATAGGTTCCACAAAAAGCGGCATAGGAACATGCAGCTCGGACAGAGTCTTCAGAAGAGCGAAACTGGCTCGCGACTTCCCGGAACTTTCCAAATACCTCGCTGACGTTTCTTCAGAAGTCAATGACGCACTTGAAAGTGGATCCAATGTTCTAATCGAAGGAACGCAAGGCACATACCTCTCTCTGTACCATGGAACCTACCCCTACTGTACAGCCAAAGACGTATGCGCTTCAGCCATCTGCTCTGATGTGGGAATTGGACCCACAAAGGTAACCGACGTAGTGGTTGTCTTCAAGGCATTTGTAACCAGAGTCGGTGAGGGACCGCTTGATGGACAATTGCCACGAGAGGAACTTGCGAAACGTGGGTGGCTTGAGTATGGAACGGTAACCAGAAGAGAGAGAAGAGCTGCCCCCTTCAACTTCAATCTGGCCAGAAGATCCGTCCGTCTGAATGGAGCAACAAAGGCTGCCATAACAAAATTGGATGTAGCGTTTCCTCAAAGCAAAGGTGTAAGAAGGTTCGAAGAAATTCCAGCGGACGCAAAACGATTCATAGAAGATGTAGAAAACGCAATCAAGATCCCAGTATCATTGATCGGCACAGGCCCAGACTCTAAAGATGTTGTGGACAGAAGATAATACCGACCCGCCTCCTACTCATCAGTGAGTGGCAACCCAAACTCTTATAC
>CAYXJU010000041.1:0-10514 GCA_964464765.1 uncultured Candidatus Bathyarchaeia archaeon
TGGGAGAACTATCCGATAGTAGCGCCAGAGAATACATACTCCGTTTAGCCAAAACGAGCGATCGCCGTGATCATATTTGTCCCGTAAGCCTCCGGAGTCTGTGACAAGAGTTCAAATCCCTTCCTGCCCGCCACAGAATTACAAATTTGGCGAGATTAGCCGATACACTGTACGGAAGGCTAATCTACAATTCCAGCTACTATAATCTCAACCGTTGTTGCTAACTCGAGAGCAACATTGAGAATCAGCCAAATACGGTAGTGTGCTGATGAAGAGCGAGAGTGAGCGAGAGACTCGAGATCTTATTGATGTCATGCTGAAGAAAGCTGACTGGGATCCGAAAGACGTATCAAAAGTCATACAAGAAGTCGACACAAAACAATCGGATTTCGAGGCGAGAATCTACAAGACACGCGCCGAGACACTAAAGACGGAAGAAGAGAAAGCTTACGCAGACTACCTTCTGCTTGACAAATATGGCGCGCCTCTAGCAGTGGTCGAAGCAAAGAAGACGACAAAAGATCCTATTCTTGGGCAGCAACAGGCGGAAGATTATGCTGACGACATCCAGAGACAAACTCATAATGATGTCTTCATTTTTCTGACAAATGGCTATGAGAACTGGTTTTGGAATAGACCACATGAAACGCTCAGAATGGTGAAGGGTTTCCACGGCAGGAATGCGCTTGAGCGAATCAAGTTCCGTAATATCTCGAAGAAGAGTTTTCTCGATATCCCAATCAATTCCAAGATAGTTGACAGAGATTATAGGGTCTTAGAAGTACCCTTGTGTTACGGGGAGGTCGCATTTGACCACGTCTCCTGTGCTTCCGTCCACGTACGCATGATATTCTGAATTTCTATACTGATATGTTATGAACCAGATTGGTGCATGGAGATAAGTTGTACTCTTGGTTTCGAAGCTAGTGGAGAATTCCACTAGTTTGTCAACGTCTTGCTTCGAGAGAAATAAATGTAGGTTCTTTATCTCTTCCTGCGCCACGCTAACCGCTTCATTTGCGTCAATCTCGCTGTTGAGAACCTTCGCCTCCGACTGAACCTTCGTGAAGTCGAAAGGTATCTTTGCTTCAAGCGGTGTCTTGTACGAACTGATTGGGAAGTATGATGCTTTTCTCGCGAGCACAAGCCATGCATAGTCCTTTTCTATGTCACCCTCTTTCGTAACTGGTGGGCTTATTCTTTCGAAGACTCCTTTGTAGTGGGTTGATGCTTTGACGGAGACTATCCAGAACGGTACGTAGACGAGAGCTGTCTCGGTTATCTTCGCTTTCTTAGCCAGATCTTTAGGCGCCATGAAGCTGTTCTGCATCCAACCTGTCAGAACCTCAACCGGCCGCGTGGTTTCGAGTTTGTTCAGTATCAGTGAATGTTCAAACTCGAATGCTTTACCAGTCTCTATGACGCTGGTGAATCCACAGTATTTGCAGGTGGCTACCAACTCTCCTGGTTGAACTGAGATCGGAGCTCCGCAATGAGGACATTCTATGCGTTCTATGATTTCAGTCAAGTGACGGTCAACCTAACGAATTTTGATTCTGCAAGACTAGTTCAAATGAGTCTTCTAAACTTCAAAAGGTTTGGCTTTGAATGACTCTGTTCCACATACTCTTTCAGAAACTTGCAGCGCCACATTTATACCAACGGTCGGGTTCAACTTTCAAACTAATTCGAAAAGGAGTCTGCGGTTAAATCCATGGCTGGAATAGCCCAACTGAAGAGTACTATGTTTCTGACGATACTGATAACCCTAGGCGTCTTTATCGTGTTTCTAGCTGCGGTTTCACTGCTCTTCAGCGCCGCTGTGCAAATGAATTTCTCACCAATTTCCACATTGATAGGAGCTTTTGGACTAGCGTTATTTTTCATGCTGATTCAGTTCGCAATTAGCCCCTATATCGTGTCGGCTTCGATGAGATTGAAGTATGTTGAGCCGGGCTCATTTCCCTGGCTCGAAAACACTGTAAGAGAACTTGCCGCGAAGAGCAATGTACCGATGCCGAGACTTGCAATTGTTCCAAGCCAGAATCCCAACGCCTTTGTCTTCGGAAACTCAACGAACAAGATGACGTTAGCCGTACATGAGGGGCTCTTGAGACAACTTAACGAGGATGAGGTTAAGGGAGTAATCGGCCACGAACTTGGCCATATTAGACACAAAGATTCGATAGTGATGACTTTCCTTTCAGCAATCCCTCTAATTGCATTCGTGATCGCCCGAGCGGCCATGGGATTCGGATACGTGGGCAGAAGAGATGACCGAAGAGGAGGCGCGGGCTACATTGTTCTTGCAGGGATAATTGCACTAGTCGTGTACTTTGTAGCTCAACTTCTTGTGATGAAGCTTAGTCGACTACGAGAACATTTCTCAGACGCATACTCCGCGTATCTTACAAGTTCACCTAGAAGCTTGGAGAGTGCATTGACAAAGATCGCCTACGGACTTTCTTTAAGTCCAGAGGAAGCACATGGAGCTCGGGCCCTGTTCATATCAGATCCAGCGCTCGCGAAACAAGAGGTCGGTGCGATAATCGACAAGCGCCAAGAGTACGACCTCGACAGAAATGGAGTTTTGGATGAACGTGAACTACAGTTGGCCATGGAGAAAGAAGCAAAGTCAACATGGACAAGCGTGAACGCAGCCTTCTCAACTCACCCTCCAACGTACAAGAGAATACTCTTGCTTCGACAAATCGCTGAAGAGATGCGAACTGGTAGTTACACATCTGCGGACATATACAAACACGTGTAGAAGTCATTCAATTGTGGAGTATCTCATCTTTTCCTGAGGACGGCACGTATTGATGTCGAATACGTATGGTCTTAGCGAAGATTTGAGCTATGAGTAGCAATGTTTCCGACGCGATTTTCAGAATATGGCTAGCAATTCCCTTCGTAGGATACATACGGATATCAACGATATGTACAGTCGTGATCCTTTTCTTCTTTGTAGCGTGGAAATTCAGGCGGTGTTGGAAAGACGCTTTCTATCAGGCAATGGTTTCTGTGAGCTTCACATTGATTTTATACGAGATAGTTTTCAATGCAGTAGCAGCGTACATCTTTCTCAAAACTTGGGAATCATTCATTCAGAATTTCATGATATGGCACTACATAATGGTGGGCGGATGGCTTATTCTCGGTTCGAGACAAGTCCTAAGGAATTTTGTACTAACAAAAACAGCAAGTATCTTGTTCGCAGTGTGTCTAGTTGCATGGGCCTTGTGGATACTAATCGGTTTTCCCTACAACGTTCCAAGCAATACTAACCTGAGCTTACCTGGTGAGGTTCTGAATCTTGTGACTAAAGCTACGCTTCTCTTCGGATACGCTTCAGGGCTGCAGCCAAATGGAAACAAGCCTAAGTGAACTGCAACTAGGACAGATCAGGCTGAAGATGTTCGTAATACAGACGTTTAGGCGGGTTTGTATCTGAGAATTGCTGCGATTCCACCGAAGGATTCCCGAAGCATCACACCTTCCTCGGTCTCAGCGGAAACTACCTCTATGTTAGCTCCAGCCTTTTCAGCCAGCTCGATAAGCTCGTCCAGCAGGTCTTCCCTCTTCTCAATTGTCAGAGTATTGTTGGAGCATTTAGGGCATCGTGTGTCTGATAGGGTCTGTTCATATTTCATGAGTTCGTGTGGAGCCATCAACTTGTCCTCCCCGTAGCCGCACGTAGTACATTTCGCTTCCACGTGAACAACATTCACTTTCTCGGAGAGGAGCACGGTGTCAACGATTCCAAGCTTCAGGTATTTTCTGACCTCTGTTTCTCCGTAAACGCCTAGGCCAGTGTCATGCCCAACCTGATAGAGGAAGCGTTGGACCGCCCTCTTTTCGTCGCTGTATCGTACGCCACGAAGGATCTCAGGACTTCTTATAACGACTTCTTCCACGCCACTTGCTCCAACGTAGGAGGTGTCAACGACTCCAACTATCTTCTCTTTGAGAATGTAGTTGAGGTATTCTCCTTCTGAAAAATCGTATTTTGTTGGCCCTGGGCCTCCTATGATTAACCCTCGGAGGTCAGGTATTTGACCGAAGATTTCACTGGCGTGTGCTCCTACACGTTTGAAATACTCGTTAAGCTCCTGTTCTCTGATCCTTTCGAAACGTCTGGCTGATTGTCCTCCAGTCATGTGTTTTCCTCCAAGTCCTGAATGGTACTCCTTCAAGACTTCCATGTGTCTTCCTCTAAGCGTAGCAACGGCCGCATTGTTTGAATCAATTACGAGTATTCCGTAGGTTTCCTTCTCTCTCATTATCTCCAGAAGGGGTTCTATGTGGAATCTGTTGTCGCAACGGTAAAAGTAGACATGTATTGGCTCTGGAGGTTCGAGGACGTAGATCTCCATCCTCTCGCTGCCCGGACCGTTCCGGGGAATTGCGCCACAGAAGATGACCAACCCATTGGGGGGAGGTTGTTTGAAGAGTTTAAGTCTCTGACTTACACGTTCAATCGAGTCCTGAACATTCTTCCGGGTTGTTCGTGACTTTATGTTTGATGCGGTACCGTATTCTTGGCGAAGGTTATTCATTACCTCATGTATCTTCTTGTTCGGTGGAACATAGAGTGAAATAAGTTCAGTACCCCGACCCTCTTTCGATGACAAGAGGTCGAGGGTACGTTTGATTTTGAATCTCGGCACCGAATCCGATGATGACACCTGACGTTTTTCTCCTAGAGCAGTGGGCTAACGAAATAGCGAATTATATAAGCTCACTGCCAACTGATAGAGGTTTCAGGTGCAACGAGTGAAGATTGCGATAAAGCTTGGTGGATTTTCGTTCCCATTGGAGTTGGATGCTGGAAAGATTAGAGCGTATGCAAACCTGATCTCTGGGGTTCAACGAGAAGGTAATCAGCTGGTAGTGGTTACTGGCGGAGGAAAGAACGCGAGGAAATACATTGATGCAGCTAGGAAACTCGGAGCCAGCGAAGCTTTCTGCGACCATATTGGTATCTTGGTTACACGCCTTAATGCGAAACTTCTCATTACTTCACTTGGTAATGAAGCCTATCCTGAAGTCCCAGAAAGTCTTGAGGAACTTAGGCGCGTATTTCAACTTGGAAAGATTGTTGTCATGGGAGGACTTCAACCAGGCCATTCAACAAATGCTGTTGCTGCTCTTGCAGCGGAGACCATCGGTGCTTCAATTCTAATTAATGCAACCAATGTTGATGGAGTTTACACGACAGATCCGAAAAAGGATCCGAAGGCCACGAAGTTCAGTGAGATCTCAACTGAGAAACTGAGCATTGTCGTGAGTCAACACAATGAAGCTGGAAGTTATGAGCTTATGGATTCTGTAGCGGTCAAAGTAATCGAGAGATCACATATTCCTGCATGGGTAATCTCAGGAGAAGACCCTGAAAACATTGCACGAGTCCTGAAAGGAGAACATGTTGGTACGAAGATAACAAGCTAGAAGTGAAAAACGACGAGGTTAAGCCAGCTTTTCCGATCAAAAGAACAATCAAGGCTTCTTGAGTATATGCTGACAAACAAGGGCCGTGTGTTCAACCAATCTGGCCTTTCAAAATTCCTCGGAGTTTCTCCCACAACCATCGCCCGCGTAATGGGACCTCTCATTGAAGAAGGAATAGTGCTGTTCGAACGACATCAGAGGGGAATGAAATTCTTCTGCTTGAACGAGGAAAACGAAAAGGCAAGACTGCTAATAGATTTCCATGATAAGCTTCAAAAACTGTGAAGCCTACGTGGCCAATAATTTGGCACGGGTCATTTCTTGCGTTGGATCTGAGTTGGCGCTTCTGTCTGGGCCTCTGCTATTGACTTGAATTTCTCAGCCAGTGACTCACAGATCAGCGAGCAGACTCTGTACTGGCGTAGGTTGTAGCTCAGCCTCAACTGTTCGAGCGCTTCAACTATCTTGTCTTCTTCTTGGGGAGTCATCTATGCGTCGCCAGACTCGCGCACAAGTTATTAGGGATGCTTATAAAAGTTTGACCTACATCTCCGATATCACCGGTTGTAATGATTTTACACATCCATTTCCAAGAACAAAGTGAAAGCTCTTGAGAATAATCCAAAAGGACCTGAAACATGGTTCAATCAAGCTCATAACGAATAGTCTAGACGATCTTTGGGCATTGTACAATATCCTAGAGAAAGGTGACCTAGTTCACGCACGAACGACTCGCGAGGTGAAGACTGATGGCGTTGGAAGACCCTCAAGCAAAAGACTGCCTGTGTCTATGTGGCTTTCCGTTGAGAAGGTTCATTTTGACAGGGAAATGAGCCGCCTGAGGATTCATGGAAAAGTGAAGGAAGCTCCTGAAGACCTGAACATACAGGGAACTTACCATACACTCAGCATTCGGCCGGACGATCAACTTATCATAGCAAAAGATCACTGGTACGACTACCAACTTGAGAGACTTGAGAAAGCGCAGATCGAGGAAGAGCCAATAATAGTCCTCGCAATCGATTCAGATGAAAGCTGTATAGCAACCATTAGAACCTATGGCGTAGACGTGAATGTAGAAATCAGATCCAGGCTCCCGGGAAAACGCGAGCATCAGAAAAGGGAGGAAGCTCTTGAAAAGTACTATTCTGAAGTCTCCAAAGCTCTCGAGAGAACACTATCCGGAAAGACTGGAAGAATCATAATCGTCGGACCTGCCTTCACAAAGGAAGGAATCTGGCGCCACCTGAAGAACAGCCACCCCGAGACAGCGAAACGCGTGGTCTCAGTGAAAAGTGTCAGTTCAGGTGGACTATCAGGAGTCTACGAGGCAGTCAGATGTGGTTTGGTCGGTAGCATTGCGAAGCATGCTAGAGTAGCGAGAGAGACTGCAGTTGTGGAGGAGGTTCTTGCGAGACTGGGTGGATCGCGTGGAGACGTGTCATATGGTACGTCAGAGGTTGAGAATGATGCAACTTCTGGTGCAATTGAGATTCTGCTTGTCTCACTCCAAAAATTGAGAGATGCAAATGATGAAGAGAGAACAAGAATTGAACAGGTCATGAGGACTGTTGAAAGCAGAAACGGCAAGGTTAACCTGATAAGTTCAGAACATGAAGGAGGCAAGAAACTGGATTCAATTGGTGGAATGGCTGCGCTCTTACGTTACTCTAAACATCGATCTGAAGTAGAAAGGTAACTGATTGGCGAACAACAAGTGAGCGTTGGATTGTTGAACCGGAAACGTGGAGCCGAGAAACCCACGAGAACATGGGACCAAGTCGAACAAAGATACAACGAGGCACATTGGGAACTGCTACGAACCCTGAGAAACAAAGCTTTGGCTGTAATGAAGGCACTTAGAGATGCACAAATTTCTTCGTTAGTTCATGGCAGCGTTGCCCGGGGAGATGTTGACTCATACAGCGACATCGATGTTATCATCCCATACGTGGTCCCTTCTCACAGGGTCGAGGTTTCACTTGGACTTTCAAAGTTCGATTCATACTCAAGAAGGATAGCTCAAGCGACACCCGTTCATGCACCTAAAGCACACATTTACCTAGATCCCCAAGAAAGAGTATCTGTTACATTTCCACTTCTCAATCTCCGTTCACTTGAACTCGATTTTTTCAAGTTCGGTGGCGTCATTGATGATGAACTGCTGAAAAGCGATAATAGAGTTCCAGGGTGCACGAAGAAATTGACTCTGATTGAACCGACTCCGCAGGGTCATCTGGAGTCTCCAGTTGTTGGGCACGAAGCCGAAGTCGCAAAGAGGGTCGGCGTAAGCGTAGACATAGTGAAAGAGCGGATAAGGGTTCTAACCCGAAGAGATCGGATTGGAAGGACTGGGATTTTCATGCTGGTTGATGTTGGAAGAGATGAAACTTTTGAAGAGGTCATGAGAAGATTGGTAGACACGAATCCCGCTGTGAAAAGGATCTATCTATCGAGATCCAAGTAGAATAGTCTCTGAGCCTCGACAAGTCTCCGGGAATTTGGAAACGTTTATGCCTTGGTCAGCATCTCTGTCGGAGAGAACTCGATGACCCCCATCACCACTCTGACACTCTTTGCGGCAGCTTGGATGGGCCTCTACCTAGTGCTAAAAGGCTTGAGAACGGAACGATGGGGGCTTTCTGCCAAACCATTTTATCTAATCTACAAAACGACCGCATTGAATAGGTTGATGGAGAGAATATCCAATAAAGGGAGATTCGGTTGGAGAGTTGCTTGGAATATTGCATCGGCCTTGGCTGTGGGCCAGATCCTCTTCATATTCTACAGCTTAGTCAAGAATGCCTACTTTTTCTTTCAGAAACCTGAACAAGCATCTCAAGTCATGCTTCTTGTTCCAGGTCTCACAATCAGCATGGAAAGTCTACCATACATACTAATCTCCCTGGTTGTCGTCGTGCTAACGCACGAGTTTGCGCACGGAATCGCAAGCCTTGCAGAAAAGATACCTCTGAAATCCTCCGGCATCTTTTTCGCTCTAGTGCTTCCTGGTGGATTCGTTGAGATTGACGAGGAGAAACTTGAGAAAGCAAAGCCTTCAACAAAGCTGAGAATCTTCTCAGCCGGAGCCTCCACCAACATAGCAGCAGGAATGCTCGTTTTACTGTTGATTACAAACTTCGCTTTCACGATCAGCCCTCTATACTTCCCCAAATCGTCTGGAGTCATGATTACAGGACTTGTTGAAGGGGGAGCCGCAGAAAACGTTGGAATCAAAAGATGGGACACAATTTCTAGTTTGAATGGAACCGCCGTCAGAAACGTTGAGGATCTCAGACGATACATGGCAGATGTTAAGCCCAATAGCACACTGACAGTCGGCACCGGCCGAGGAGATTTCGTTATAGAGACACAATCAGACACTCAGAACCCTGCGAGAGCGCTCATCGGAATTGTGCCATTCGACTACTATGCCCCCAGAAATCCTTCACTACCTAACGCGTTCCCCTACCACATCTATCTTACCGAGAACTGGATGAACATGATCCTTGTCAGTGTGGGCTTGTTCAACATGCTTCCCATAGGCCCACTTGACGGTGGCAAGTTCACAGACACTATTCTGAAGATGCTGAAGATGAAGAGAGCCAAAGATATCGGAAACCTGATCACAGCGACCTGTCTCATAGTGCTTGGACTCAACATTGTTCTTTCGTTTCTGAAGTTTGGCTTCAGCCGAATATAGGAGTCTCAGTCTCAGACTTGAAGTGTGATGTCTGCAAGTCGAAAGAGGCTTTCTACGTCAGAGAATATGAGGGAGTACGTTTCTGTCATGGCTGCTTCAAGGAGAACTTTGAAAACAGAATACGAAGAACAATAGCAAAATACCAAATGCTCAATCCTGGCGATCACGTTGCCCTCGCACTATCCGGAGGAAAAGATAGCTTAACGCTGTTGAAAGTTCTTCACAAGATAGAGAAGAGATTTCCCAACTCACGGCTGACAGCCATAACCGTTGATGAAGGAATCGAAGGATACAGAACTGAAGCCATCAACATCGCAACAGATCAATGTGCAAGGCTTGGAATAGATCATAGAATCATCTCATTCAAGGAACTCTACGGGCACACTCTGGACGAGTTAGTCTCACAAAGGAAACTCTCCTTTCCATGCTCCTATTGTGGAGTCCTAAGACGAAAAGCAATCAACACAATCGCTCGAAATGTGAATGCGAACAAGATCGCAACTGCGCACAACATGGATGATGAAGTGCAAACCTTCGTATTGAACATGTTCCACGGCGATGTACCACGGATAGCACGATCAGATCCCTTCTTGGAAGATCCTTCAGGCATGTTCATTCCTCGAGTGAAGCCATTAGCTGAAACTCCTGAAAAAGAAGTAGTTCTTTACGCGCATGCAACTGGGGTCGATTTCCAAACGTTTCCTTGCCCCTACGCCTCAACCGCACTAAGAAACGATATCCGAACAATGCTGAACCGACTGGAAACAAAGCATGTGGGTATCAAATTCACAATCTACAGATCTGTGGAACGTCTTCGCAATCTTCTTGAAAATTCGAGATCCGACTTGATCCTACGCAGATGCAATTCGTGCGGTGAACCAACGATTGCGGATGTCTGTGAAGCCTGTAGACTCCTCAGAGATTCAGAGCACTAGTACTGGTCGATTGACTTCTCTGCAAATCAACGGTTCTCCAAGACTTCTTGGAAATCCCTAGGAAAGTATATATTGAAAGCGAATCTCACTTTCATCTGGCGGTGGCGAGGGGTCGGGGAGTTAGCCGTTCCCTTTCACCCGAAATCGGCTACATGCGGGGATCCGCTAACCTAGATGAGCGGCATTTCCGAACGGTTGAAGGCCCCGGCTGCCAACAATGAATTCCTGCCCTGTCGGGCCAGCGGAAGAAGGACTTTCTTCGAAGGAAGAAAGTTATTTCCCTGTCACTGAACCCGACGAGGCTCGGAAGAGAGCGGTCGTAAGGTGGACGCGTAGGCGCTGGCGGGATCACAGGTAGGAGAAAGCGGTCGAGACACCGCGACCGAGAGGGATGTCAATCGTCTGGGGATGTCGCCACCGCTACT
>CAYXJU010000042.1:0-10370 GCA_964464765.1 uncultured Candidatus Bathyarchaeia archaeon
AAATGTGGAAGAGCTTTTTCATACGCTTTACGCAGATCCTCAACGGTCGGTTTGTTGTATGGGTCTTCGCTTCTAGGTAATTTATGGCCTAACAAGCGTTTCACCCAGTTATGTGGAATACCCGACCGCTCCAGACTTGTCTGATAGAATTTTCGTAAGACATGGGGTCTAACTAAGCTCCATTCACCTGATCGTTTCTTTGGTTCTGTTACCCCTGCTTTCACGGCTGCACGTGCAATTTGAATCTGAATATTGTCTTCGGTAATGGGTAAGATATTGTCTAGGTCTCCGTTATCTTTGGCTCGTCTGCGGAATAGTGGGCTTACCTCTTGAATTGACTCGGCCGGCACATACTTGGTTCCTTTTCGTCTTGACTCAAGATACTGATTCAACGTGTCTACTGCTTCGGGTCCAATGAATGTGTCGTAGCCTTCAGCTTCTTTGCCTTTCGCGTTTCGAGGCATAACCTTGATGTGAACAGGCACTTTTCCAGCTTCTAGATCCTCAGCTACATCTCCGTAGGTGAGTTTGGCTAATGTGCTGACTCGGACACCACTTTGCGCTAGGAATGCGATTACTGCTCTGTCTCTCAAGTCGGAAACTGTCATCATGCGTCTAATTTCGCCTTGAGTTGGAACCTTTTCTGAAGTGACTCTCCATCGCCCTGGAACCTTGCATTGCAATGGAACATAGTTGTGACGATAGAAACTCTTGAGATAAGCCAATGCGTTAACAGCCATTCCTCGCGATTGGAAACTTTGGAAATACTTCAATGCCAAGTCTTCATGTCGACCGCGAACTCTTACATCATCACCCTTCAAGTCTTGGATTCTTTCAGCAACAAGAGCGTCAGGGTCTTTGCCGGTCCACTCACAGAAACGGATCAGAGCATTCAATGATCGCTTGATTGTGTAGTCGCTTCCAGTCAACGACCGGAGTCCAAGCATCCAACGCTGAACACTCTCGTAGCGTTTCTCAAAATCGTCTCTGCTACTTTGCAGGCTTGGAAGTATTCGAGAACTCAAGTCTATCTCACAAACCAGTTGGCGATGAAATTATAAGAGATTATTCCCAATTCGTAGTGGGAATGAGGAAGCCAGTCCCAGATTGACCTTCAGATGCAGAAGGTATGATAGTCTCTGCGACGGACCGACCCAAACGATTCTTAACGACCTGTGACTGGGTTCGTTTCTCTTTCTGCAAAAGGTTTTTAGTTGAGACACCCAATTCAGAGGCAAGAACAAGTAAGGAACGAGGTGTATTCAAAATTTGTCTATGTTTGCTGCCCCGGGAGGGTACGATAGAGCTATCACTGTTTTCTCGCCAGATGGAAGGCTTTTCCAAGTTGAGTATGCTTCTGAAACTGTGAAGAGAGGCGCAACGGTCCTCGGAATAGTTTGTAAGGAAGGTGCAGTTCTCGCTGCAGAAGAGAGAGCTACGTCAAAACTCCAAGATCCATCATTCATGTGGAAAATCTTTCAGATAGACGAGCACGTAGGCGCTGCAGTCGCTGGTTTGAGTTGCGATGCACACATCCTTGTGGATCAAGCTCGAATCTACGCTCAGAGCAACAAGCTGATGTATGACGAGCCTATTGATGTCGAACTTTTGACGAAGAGGATTGGGGAGATAAAGCAGTTATACACTCAACATGCAGGCGTTAGACCCTTCGGTCTCTCGATTCTGTTTGGAGGCGTGGATGTGAAGGGCGCCCGACTGTTCTGGACTGACCCTAGCGGCGCGTTTCTAGCGTACAAGGCGTGGGCGATTGGAGCTGGGGGAGATGCAGCGAATGAAGTGTTGGAAGCCGAGTACAATGACGACATGACTCTTGATGATGCAACTATTCTAGCGTTGAAATGCATGAGCAAAGTCATGGAAGGAAAGGCCGATGCACAGAAGACCCGAATCGCAGTTGTCCCAGCCGACACGAAAAAATTCAGAAAACTCACAATCGAAGAAGTGGAGAAGTATCTGAAAAAGCTTGAGCCCAGTAAGAGGGCCACAACTAAATGAGTGACAAACATACAACAGCGAGAATAACAATTGAAGGCGAAAAATTCGAAATCCTCGTGAAACCTGAACAAGCCTTAGACTTCAGACTTGGAAAACCGCGAGGCATCTCCGAGATACTATTAATCGACGAAATCTACTCCGATGCCAGCAAGGGAACGCATGCATCCACTGAGAAACTGCAGAAATCCTTTGGCACACTCGATGCACTGAAAATTGCGGAACAGATCCTTAAGAACGGTGAACTTCAACTAACAACAGACCAGAGAAGAAAACTCGTTGAAGACAAGAGGAAGCAGATAGTGGCTTTCATATCAAGAAACTGCATAGATCCACGAAGTGGTGCTCCACATCCACCGCTCAGAGTGGAGCAAGCCATGAACCAGATTAGACTCACGATAGATCCTTTCAAAGGCGCTGAGGAGCAGGCGAAACTGGTGATCGAAGAGTTGAGGGCTCTGCTTCCGCTCAAGATCGAGCAGATGCGTGTGGCAGTGAAGATTCTGCCCGAATACACCGCCAAAGCCTATGGTGCACTCAAGAGTTTCGGCACCATCGGAAAAGAAGAATGGCAATCGGATGGATCCTGGGTCGGAGTATTGGAAATGCCGGCAGGCCTATACGGGCCATTCATTGATAGACTGGGAAAACTTTCACAGGGAACTATCCAAACAAAGATATTGAAATGATAATTTAGCTAACATTGTTTTAAAAATATTGGAGGTTTGCTTGATTGACTGCACTTGTTGAAAAGAAGAAACTAGTGGTTCCGGGAGAGCAGCTTGCAGAGAATGACTATCTCCCCGGAGAAAACACCTACAAGATAGATGGAAAGGTCTATGCTTCCAGAGTGGGGCTTGTGGACTTTTCCGGAAACCGAGTTTATGTGGTACCCCTAAAGGGCGCATACATGCCGCTAGTAGACGATCCGGTAATTGGATGGATCAAGGACATTGGAATGTCCGGCTGGACCGTTGATATTGGGGCTCCATATCCTGCCATGCTGCCTTCTTCCGAAACGTTTGGTCCACGTCAGCCATTTGCAAGGGCAGATCTTAGCAAGATGTTCGATGTGGGCGACTTGGTTTTAGCTAGAGTGATCTCATTCGATAGAACTAGAGATCCACTTTTAACCGCGAAAGACCCAGGACTTGGTAGAGCTTCATCGGGCAGGGTGATGAAGATCTCGGCTGCGAAAATTCCTCGATTGATTGGAAGAAAGGGATCGATGATCAGCATGTTGAAACGTGAAACCAACTGCCAAATATCTGTTGGACAAAATGGCATCGTATTGATCCAAGGGCACTCGCAACTTGATGAGAACCTAGCGATGGCCGCGGTCAGTATGATCGAACGGGAAGCTCACACTCATGGCCTTACTGATAGAATCCATGAGATGATTGAAAAATCAAGAAGTGGAAATGTTGAACCAACAAAACAAACCTGAAAAACTGATCGATGATAAAGGTTTGAGAGTAGATGGCCGCAGACCAGATGAACTGCGACCCATAAAGATGGAAGTAGGCGTACTCGACAAGGCTGATGGATCCGCTTACATTGAACAGGGAAAGAACAAGATCCTAGTCGCTGTGTACGGTCCAAGAGAAGCCCATCCACGACATGTGGCTCATCCGGACCGTGCAGCGATCCGCTGTCGATATCATATGGCGCCTTTTTCGACCGAGGAGAGGAGATCGCCCGCGCCCTCGAGGAGAGATATGGAACTCTCAAAGGTGATTCGAGAGGCAGTCGAACCCGCTATATTCTCAAAATACTACCCAAGAACAACAATAGACATTTTCATTGAAGTTCTCCAATCCGACGGTGGAACACGGTCGGCTGGAATATGCGGGGTTTCTCTTGCGCTCGCCGATGCTGGAGTACCAATGAGAGATCTGGTGGTGGCATGTGCCGCGGGAAAGGTTGACGGCAAAGTGGTTGTTGACCTTTGCGACGCTGAAGACAAACTCGGAGAAGCAGACCTTCCTGTGGCAATGATTCCATCATCCGGAACCGTGACTCTGGTTCAGATGGATGGAAATCTTTCTCCAGAGGAATTTGACAGAGCTCTCTCTATGGCAATGGATGGAAGCAGGAAGATCTATGAGATGCAGAAGGAAGCTCTCAAACGAAAATACCTGCTCATCAAGGAGGCTGTGGAGGAGAAGAATGAAGCAAAGGAGGGCGAATAATGTCATCTACACCTCAACCCCCAATTGCAAAGATAGAATCCAAAACAATAACTGATCTAATAGCTAACAACCGCCGGATAGACGACCGCACACCGACAGACTACCGCGACCTTAAGATTGAAGTGGGTGTAATCGAAAAAGCAAATGGCTCCGCCAAAGTCCACCTTGGAAAAACGAAAGTCTTGGTTGGAGTCAAGGTGGAGATGGGCGATCCCTTCCCAGATACACCTGAAGAAGGTATACTGACGGTTAACGCGGAATTGGTTCCACTAGCGTCGCCTTCATTTGAACCAGGCCCACCCGATGAGAAGTCGATTGAACTTGCTCGGGTTGTGGACAGGGGAATAAGAGAATCCAAAGCCATAGACGTGAAGAAGCTTTGCATAGAACCCGGCAAGAAAGTATTCGTCGTATTCGTTGACGTGTACGTGCTGGATCATGATGGAAACTTGATAGACGCTTCAGCGTTAGGCGCTCTCTCAGCTATCATAACCGCAAAGATGAGAGACTATGAAATCAAGAAGGGGGAGGTCGTATACAAAGAAGGGCTGATACCCCTACCCATCCAGAACCATCCGATCGCAATAACCATGGGTAAGATTGGAAACTCAATAGTAATAGATCCCAGCCTCAAAGAAGAACAGGCAATGACTGTAAGACTCACAGTAACCATCGAGAAAGACGGAAATATCTGTGCAATGCAGATGGCTGGACTGGGAGAACTGACCGTTGATGAGTTGAAGAAAGCAGTCGGCATGGCTGTGAGCAAATCCAGCGAAATGAGAGCAAAGGTCTTGGAGGCCGCGAAATAGAAATGGGGAAGAAAGCCGGGCTCGGAGGAGCCTTCGGCGCCCGATACGGAACCGTAGCAAGAAAACGCTACGTGCAAATAGTCACTGGAATGCGCCAGAGACACGAATGTCCTAGATGCAGAATAAAATCCGTCAGAAGACTAAGTGTCGGAATATGGTTCTGCAGAAGATGTGGATACAAATTCGCAGGCGGCGCCTACATGCCGCACACCAAACTAGGCGAAACCTCCAGAAGAGTTGCCGGAAGCATAAAACCAACCGTAATAGAGGCCAAAGCTGAGCCTGAAGAGGAAAAGAAGACAGTCACAAGGAGACGGCGCAAAGAGAAGACCAAAGCCGCAGAAAAGCCAACCGTCAAACGAGCGAGAAAAGGAAAGCCTGAAACAGAGAAGAAAACCGAAGCAAAACGGAGCAGGAAGATCAAGAAGGAGGCTTCTCAGGAAGAGTAGAAGTGATCATTCTAACAACCTGTAGAAGACCAACCCAGAGAATCAGATCTTTCATCAAAGATATTTCAAATTCACATCCAGCCACAACTCTCCTAACTCGAGGGAAGCTGGATCTTCTCAACCTCGCGACGACTGCGAGGAAATCCAAGTCAGACCATCTTATGGTTGTATCAAGATGGATGGGCGGCCCCGGCAAGATGGAAATTCTGAAGGTTGACTCTGATCACGCATCCCCTCTCGTCGCCCTTCACCTGAAACGGGTGAAGTTGCGACGAGAATATGGGTCCGGTCGTGCACCTAAAGCCCAGATAGTGACTGTTTCAAAAGACGCGCGTCCCGAGACCATCAAGTTCGCAAGATGGTACTCCAACCTTCTTGGAATGGAACCACGTGACTCGGGAAACCACGCCGGTCACAAAGCTTCAATTCACATCTCAGATGATCCCCATACGATTAGGGTAGCGCTGACATCGCCGCCAACCGAGTTTGAAGTGGGACCATCATTCACGATTAGTCGAATCGACTGGGATCCAGCGGAGACGGCTTGAAATGAGAAGGGCAATGGCTAGTGTCAACTTGGCTTTCAATAGCTCCAGACAGGCGCTGGCCGTATTTGACGCCGTGAAACCAGAAACGAAGCTTCCTCCGACTCAAAGATCATGCGTAGAAATTCATCGCAGAGGCAGATCGATTCATATTGTCTTCGAAGCAAAAGATGTGGTAGCCCTGCGAGCCTCAATGAATTCCATCTTAAGATACATTCTTGGACTCTGGAAGACTACGGCATCGCTTGGGGAACTTGAAAAGAACTCTGGAATGTCGCAAAACTCGACATCAGTGAAACGCCCAGCCGTCTCCGAACAGCCTTTTCCAAAGAAGTGACTGTCTGCTATAACTGGCGTTTTCACAAGCTATTGTTTCGCTACGATTGCCTGCCACGATCGCTTGAAATAATCTGAGGTTGTAGTCTTTGTTATGATAAGCGCAAGGCTTAGTATCTCGATTATCTCTAGTTGAGTTGAGTTCTGATGAAAAATCCGGTTCTTGCTGCAGGTCTGTTTTCGATCATAGCGTTGATCTTGTGTGCATCTTTGTTTCCTCTTGTAGAGGCGGCACGAGACCAACCAAAGACAACCTACACCGGAACTGTCTCGATCCAGGGGCTTCCAGAATCATTATCTACAACTGTCTATCTCGACGGCAATCGGTGGGGCGAATTTCACGGGGGGTCGAAGCTCAAGTTTGATTTCAAATTGGGGATCACACACACGGTTTCTGTGGATCAAGTTGTAAACGGTTCATCCGGGGTCAGTTACACGTGTGAATCGAACGTCGTAACCTTCTTGGGACCAGGACCAGAATATCCGTTCAACTACACTCTTGTGGAACCTATTCCGGAATTTACCTCGCCCATACTACTTGTTGCAGTATTGGTGATGCTGCTCACAGTCTGCAGAAGCCAGCGAAGAACTGCATGGAACACGTAAGTATTTTCACATCACTTTTCACTAGGAAAAGAGTGAATGATGAAGGAGTGTTTGCTTTCTTTTCGCTTTTATTCCTACGTTCAAGTGTCGATGGTGAAATGTCTGCCAATAACATATACGATTAGAGAGACGAGAAAAAGTAGAACTCCCAACAACCGAAGCCGCACTCTAATACATAACCCCCCTAGAAACAGCAGAAGCAATGCCAGCAAATCAGTTCGTCTCAATCCAACCCACAGCCCGAGTCTCCACGAACAGGGGAAAGAGGACGTTTAAAGCTACGGTCGGCCCCAAGATGGAACCGATTGGAGAAACTCATCTCTCTGGCAGAGATATGACTTGACCGGCAAAACAGACAACTGGATGTCTAGAATCAAGGAGAAAGGGAGAATTAAAAACAGAATATTTTTTGAAGGAGATCATATTCAGTTTGCCGGTATAATGGAGCCAAGAAGGAGAGGCAGAAATGGGTAGAGGATACAAGATTGCAGCTTTGGTTGGAGTGGTGTTGGTGGTTCTTGTAGTCTTGACGTTGCAAAGTCTGCCGGCTCTGAAGCCAAAGGCAACATATGCGCTTGAAATCAGCACGTATGTTGAGAAGAGGTCGGAGTCAGTCAATGGATCTCCTGGGACTTTCACACTCTACTACATCCCGGCAGATACCTCAGCGGATACTTCTGAACCAAATCCTGTCTTGATCAAGAGCTACCCGATCGATCCCACTATTAAGGATACAATCAAGGTTCCACAAGATACTGTTTGGCTTCTGATTAGATGTGATCTCAAAAGCGGTTTTGAACCGGACATTCGACACACGTTAGCTTGGAATGCTGCGATCTACGACTATGCATACGACACGTTCTACGTCAATCTTAGCCAGTTAAGTCAACCAGAGGTCAATCTCGAAATATACTTTTATGGACCGTAACATGAGCTGCTTTCGCGTTGACCCAGACAATCTGGGTGTGTGTCTGTCTCTTGCCTTTTTGAGGGCCTTGAAGCCATCTTCACGACCCTGCTGTTACAACTTGGCGAACTCGTCAAACAACTTGAAGGGCTTCTGAAAACAAGGAGAGAATCGATAAGACAAAACCAAGTAACGGAGCATCGGGTTGAATCGAAAGCCTCACATTAAGAATAAATACATGCGTCTATACCTCAAGGAGAAGAACGATCGTGCAGATGTGTGTTAGATCATAGCGAAAAGATGAAAATGAGCTGTATCTGACACTCGCAAAAAGAGTAGTTTGCCGATCGATTCAGAACTCGCAAGTTAATTTAGAATTCCATGTATTCTGGAGGATATGAAAATGAGTGAAGCCGAGCTTCCGCCACAACTTCAAGAGCAACTGATGAGATTTCAACAAATGCAGCAGACACTCCAAGCCATCGTGACTCAAAAACAGCAACTCGATATTGAACTCGCAGAAACTGACAGAGCCATAGCTGAGCTAGAAAAGATTACGGACACAGTCCCTGTCTACAGAAGCGTTGGAAGTCTCATGTTAAAAGCCGATAGACAAGCGCTGATGACGGAACTGAAAGAGAAGAAGGAGCTTCTAAACACAAGAGTAACAGTTCTCGGCAAGCAAGAGGAACGGACACGCGAGAGAGTAAAAGAGATACAACAGAAGCTGCAGGAAAGACTGAAACCTGAGTCAACCGAACAGTGAATTCTGTTTTCCTACCAGTTTTTAGACGTGAATGTCCTTGAGCATAATGCTCAAGAAGGCTCCCACCACAGTCCAGATTGAAGAGATCTGCAATGCTGCTGAGGAAGCAGCGAGAAACTCTCTCCTCGGCCATGTGCCCGTAAAAAGACTTGAGGACCTCAACATCATGGTGGAGGCGCTGGGATCAAAACCTCTTAACTTGAGTGTGGAAGTCTCAGCAAACCTAACTGCTGGAGACGACGACATGAAAGACCTAGTTAAGCTTGCGACTGACGCTGCGTTCAAAGCTGCTGAAGAAAAGGTAAGGGAGCTGGGACTCTGCAAAAAACCGAAAAACTGAAACGCCTAGTTCAATCATCAAAAGAAACTACAATTATCTGCCACCACAACGCCGACCCCGACGCTGTTGGTTCAGCCTTTACCTTGGAGAAACTTCTGAGGAAACTGAATCCAAAACTGAAGGTATACATTGTCACGCCAGAAGGTGTGAGCGGAGTATCAAAAAGACTGGTCGAAAGGATAGGTATCGAACTTGGCGAAGTGGAGAGACTCGAATCGTGTGGTGTCATTTTTCTTGTCGATACTAATACGACTGGTCAACTCGGTAATTGGAAGAAGTCAGTTGAAGAAGTAAAGAGTCCAATAATAGTGATTGACCATCATGCGCGTCATCCTGAAACATCTAAGATCGCGGCCTTGATGTTTGTGAATGATAAATCCACTTCGACATGTGAGATTCTCTTTCAACTTTACAAACAGTTTAAGGTGCGGATCGACCGGGAATGCGCTCAAGCTCTTCTCGTTGGAATGACCTACGACAGTGCTCATTTCACGATTGCTACACCAAAGACGTTTGAGACTGCAGCTTTTCTGATCGGTTTGGGGGCTGATCTTCAGGATGCAATCTCAACTCTGACAAATCCGATGAGTGACTCTGAGAGGATGGCTAGACTGAAGGCAGCTCAAAGGGTCGATGTTAGAAGAATAGGGAAGTGGATAGTTGCAGCCGCAAAGATCAGCTCTCACCAGGCGTCGGCTTCAAGAGCATTCATAGGACTTGGTGCCCACATAGCCATGGCAGCGGGAGAAAAAGATGGGAAGGTGAGAGTGAGCATGAGATCCTGCAAGAGTTTCAACAAGGAAACGGGCATCCATCTGGGAAAGGATCTGGCCAAACCTTTAGGAGAAGCCCTCGATGGAACAGGAGGCGGGCACGAATCGGCAGCTGGAGTTAATGGAACGGGTCAACCTGACAAAGCTCTATCCAATTTCTATGAACTACTCTCCACACGACTAAAAGGAACATAACCCAATCTCTGCTTTCACAAACATCTAGAGTACACGCATCAAATTCATGAAAAAACTCGGAAAATCTTTATTAGAATTCGAAACATACTATGAATGGGCGCGTGCGCGCCTCATTGGAAACTCTGACAGAAAGCCAGTAATAGTCTAATGTTGTCACTGGCATACCGTGTATCCCGTAGAGCCGGTTTACCGTTCGAAAAACCTTGTCCGTCCGGCCAAAATGACCCAGTTTCATGTTACGGAATTTCACTAGCGGAACGTTCGATAATACACGATTCTTGGGCGCAACGCGCCCTCCTACCATTTTCTTTCATCCAGATTTTGTTGTAGGCAGGCTGTTTTTCCCTTGGAAAAGACTTGGTCAGTTTTGAGCGTCCATCAGTGGTCTCTGGTTGCTGAGAACGGGTTAATGTTTGTCGCCTAAACAATAAATAGA
>CAYXJU010000043.1:0-10036 GCA_964464765.1 uncultured Candidatus Bathyarchaeia archaeon
TCATTGATCGGCACAGGCCCAGACTCGAAAGATGTTGTGGACAGAAGGTAATACCGAACCGCTCCTACTCAACAATGAGTGGCAACCCAAACTCTTATACCTAACATGAATACGCCTTCCCTTCGGTCGATCGTATGGAGCAGGCCAAACAGTCTCAGAAAGCTCGTTGCGTGGCGTTTGTTGCTTCAATGGGAGCTCTTGGAAACGTTCTAGCCCTTCTGTCATTGTTCATCGCTCCAATTCATCCTCAAGTTGCACTGGACCTATCTCACATAGGAACTTTCATCGCGGCAATGTACTGTGGTCCTGAATGGGGATTCGTAACGGGAGCTATCGTTGCACTCGCGCCGTTCTACAAGTTCGGCATTGCAGGATGGTATGGCCCCTTACTGGGACTTGCGATAATTCCTGGAAAAGCAATCACAGGACTGTCTTTTGGACTCCTTGTGAAGAGATTCAGACCCTTTCCCTCCGTGATTCTGGGGTTTGTTCCAGAATTCATCTTCACGTACGTTTTTCTAAAATATGTTACAATATATTTTCTTCCAAACCTAGCCGCGTTTATGACCGATGCCGTGATATTCTCGATTCTCACAAAGGCTTGGTTCGAGATATTCGTAATGGCATTTATTGTAGAGGCAATCTACAGAAAACAACTCTTCAGAGGAGTACTTCACTCACTTCAATTGAAAAAGTAGAGCCTACGCACCACTCTCCGAAGATAGAACCACTTTCACTGTAAGACCGATAGGCACGAAGTCTTCGCGAAGTTTTCACAAGACTTAGCGTGAGATTACTCGAGTCTTTTGATTACGTGATAAACATCACATCTGAAGATTTATGTTAGATGATCCATACTCGGTGGCGCGAAAGGTTGGAGCTCGTCGCCATACATTTTCCACCTTAATTCACCTGAAATTCTGATGATCTCCCTTTCAGAAGGCGGGTTTCAACTTTCTATTGGCTATTCAAGTCAACCTACACGGTTAGCCATGACGAAAAGCCATATCTACCCGGACGTAGGCATTACGTCGAAACAAGGTTTGGCCTGATGCATTTCATCTCGAGATTTCTTATTGTGACGATTCTAGCCGTCTTGTTAGCTGCGTCTATTCCTCAACATGTCTTCGCTAGACCTGCCATACATAGTCAATGGACGAATAGTCCACCTAGCATAGATGGGCAGATGCAGACGGGGGAATGGTCAAATCTTGTCATAAGTTTCACATCCCCCGAGTATCCAAACTCATACGTACTTCCCACCTACGTCTATTTCATGAATGACGCTTCAAACTTGTATGTTCTTGTAGACGCCTCTGGAGATGGCCATGACAATCCCAATGATGAATGCCTGCTAGTATTCAACTATGACTCCAACATGGAAAACTGGGATCGCGTTGAAATTACTGGATCAAGCGGCACGATAATCAGTACTCCATTCTTAGCGGCTATTGGGTTTCATGCAAGTCCAAACAATGCGACTTCACATAAGATCTACGAATTTGCTATACCATTCACATACATCAATAAGAGGCCTGGAGATTCGATTGATTTCTGTTCACCGTTTCAAGGAAAATTTGGCAGTATGTCATATGACGGTTTCAATGGGAGAGATAATATTTGGCCCTTGGGTTTGAGTCCATTCGACATTAACTCTTGGGGCATTTTGAATAGTGATCCAGCACACCTCGCTCCCTCTGATCCCTATCACTATGTCGGCGGCGAAATATTCACTCCAAACAAGTTAGCCGTGTTATCACCTTACCTAGCATTGATTGGACTGACGGGAGTCGTTGCATCAGCAGTTATCGTGACGAAGACCAGACGCAGAAAATAGGGGCTGCGTGTGGGGATACCCCGCATTGAAAGGGCGAAACAAATATGTCATTCTAACCTTTTGATTACGTGGTATCCAAACTTCGTCCTCACTATGGGCGAAACCTGTCCTTTCTCAAGAACGAAAGCGGCTTGCTCAAATTCTCTAACCATCTTTCCTCTTCCGAATGTTCCAAGATCCCCACCACGTTTCTTTGAAGGGCAGAGTGAAACTTCCTTTGCGATGTTAGCGAACTTCTCCCCTTTGTCCAATCGTCCCAGAATTGTCTTTGCCTCATTCTCGGTCTTGACTAGGATATGTGCGACATGAACTTCGTTTGGCATGGGGAGCCATTACGCGAATCCATTTATAACAGTATCTTAAGGAGTGCCGAGTCACCGAACATGCCGTCCCATTCGAGGCAGCGCAATTGGTTCCACTTCACCTTTCAACAATGAACTTGTAAGTTGGGTTATGTTTGTTATCTTATTGTTGAATCGAGTGGCGTACGTTCCCACCATAGATGGTCTGTGAACGTCTGAACTGCCGATTTGCGGAAGCCTCCAATCCAACGCAATTTGTCGTGCCCTCATGTTCTGTTCAAGAGAGCAGTTGGGGCTCAGCGTTTCAATGCCATCTAGGCCTCCCCACTCCTTTCTGTCCAACTCGTCCACGTAACGAAAAGGATGCGCCACTATAGCGACTCCCCCTTGCTCATGAATCTTGGCAATCGTTTCTTCAACCCCCACGTCAGGCACAATTTCTCTTCTAACGCCAAATGCCAGTATGTGAGCGTACATACCATCAGCAGACACTTCAACTCCAGGTAATATAATGAAGTCATATTTCTTGCTGAGATAGTGTGCTTCATCTTCGCCCATCAAATGGTCGTGATCTGTAATGACGATTCCATCTACTCTACTTTTTTCGGTTGAAATCAGCTCATCCAAGCTTATTGTGGAACATGACGAATACGTGTCAGTATGCGTGTGTGGATCGAGCATCATAGAATATCCAGTTCCAGCATGCTTTGGGTACGACCACTAACTGGATCTGACGTTTATCATTTGTCATCATGAGTCAGTGTGTCCTGTAGACAAGTGGCTTCTCGGTAACGCGCCATATTCGTAATTCGACTGTCACTTCGAGAAAGCTAAAATTGACTTGTCTTATTCTTCATTTTCTCGGATTATGCAGATTATGCGAGAGCTTCTGCAAGAATCGGAGTACGTTCATCAGCTTTCTTCTTTCGCCGTCTCACCTTGTCCACTATTTCCAAGAACTTCCGTTCACTCAGCTCGCTTACACCTTCATCGCAAGGTCTACGGGTCAAAATCTCTATTTCTCGATCTATCTCGACCCTTTCTTCGTGAGTCGTCTCAATACCGAGTTGCTTCAACCATTCTTTCACTTTGATAGACACTACTCACCTCTCCTCCACATTTTTTCTCAACGATCTTTTCACTTCATCCCGTTATTTGATCTGGAACAGTCTATTCGGATTACAGTTGGTGTCCAGTGTTACTCAACCGTCACCGATTTGGCAAGGTTTCGGGGATGGTCCACGTCGTGTCCATTCAGCGTAGCCACGTAATAGGCTAGGAACTGTAGGGGTATGACGTATGTGAGAGGTGAGAAGAGTCCTGGAACCCCAGTTGGTACTGGAACAAATTCGTCTGCAAGCGTCTCCATTTCTACATCGCCATCCTCAGCGACCGAAATCACTGACGCTTCCCTAGCTTTCATTTCCATGACATTTCCAACGATCTTCCTACGATTCTCGTCTTGGGGCGCGATGAAAACGACTGGGTAGCCTGAGTCAACAACGGCTATGAAACCGTGTTTGCTTTCCGCTGCGGGGTAGGCTAGACAGGGAGTATACGCGAGTTCAAGTAGCTTCAGCCGTCCTTCCATAGCTGTGGCAAAACTCATGCCTCTGCCAAGGAAACAGAAGCTCTGCTTCCTATGATGTCTGAGTGATATCGATTTGATGAGCCCCTCAGTTTTGTCTATGGTCTTTCCCATCATGTCAGGAAGTTTTTCCAACTGTTCTCTAAGATTGGTGGCGGCATCATTTGTTATGGCACGCTTTCTAAGAGCTAGAGTGATTGCCAGTTTCATCAACACTGCAACCTGAGCCGTGAAGGTTTTGGTTGCTGCCACTCCGATCTCAGGGCCAGAGTTCTGTCCGATATAGACATCTGAGAGGGTGGTTACAGTTGATCCCATGACGTTTGTAACGCTCATGATAGTCGCACCTTTCTTCTTAGCCTCTCTTAACGCGTTCAGAGTGTCCGAGGTTTCCCCAGACTGACTTACTCCAACTACGACCGTATTGGAATCGATAATTTCCTTGAATTGTTCACAGAACTCTGATGCCACAACGACCTGACAGATAATCTTGGCGAGTCTTGCGAAGGCGTAGCTCGCTGCGAGGCAAGCGTGATATGAAGTTCCACACGCAACCAGAAAGATCTTCTGAGCCTTCACGAGGTTTGTCGCAATGAGGTCATGGTAAATCTGCTGAGTTCTTAAAGCGTCCCGAACCGCTTGGGGTTGTTCATGTATCTCCTTCAGCATGAAGTGCGGGTATCCGCCTTTCTGAGCGGCTTCGTACGACCAAGTTATCTCGAAAGGTTCCTTAACTACACGTTCACCATCCTCAACCCTGAACACATCAACACTACCGGGCTTGAGGATCGCCATCTCACCTTCACCTAGAGCTATCGCTGTCTTTGCCAGTGGTAGTATGGCGGTTGTATCTGAAGCGCAGAACGATGCGTCTTCGCGAGAGCTGATTACTAGTGGACTCTCGCGTCTGGCGCACACAATCTCATCAGGGTTGAGCGAGGTCACGGCTGCGATCGCATATGATCCCTCAAGTTGTTTCACAGACAATCGCACTGCTTCGTGGAACTTCTCTCCAGCTTTGACATGATCCTCAATAAGATGAGCGACAATTTCCGAGTCAGTTCGCGACTTGAATTTGTGGCCTTTCTCTTCCAGTTTTTGTCTCAGTTGCGAAAAGTTCTCGATAATCCCGTTGTGGACGATTGCGATCTGTTCTTTGCAGTCAGTGTGAGGATGAGCGTTAACGTTGGATGGCACTCCATGCGTAGCCCAGCGTGTGTGTCCTATCCCCAAGCTTCCATCCATGTCGTCTAGGTTGATGTTTGCGTGAACTTCCTCTATCCTTCCCTTGTCCTTCTTAAGATTAAGGCGACCCCCGATCACAGTTGCCTGACCAACAGAATCATAACCTCTGTATTCAAGTCTCTTCAGTGCCTCGTGAATCATTTGAGCCGCGCGGCCCTCTCTTAACGTACATCCAAAAATGCCGCACATGTTCGATAGCACGTTACTGAAAGATTTTACAAGTTCACAGATAGATTAAGGTTCCCGCCAACCCATGGGTGGCGTTGGATTACATTCTTTCTAGAAGGTTGATTCCTAAGACGCTCATCGCGTTTCTCAGAACGATCCTTATTGCCTCCACAAGACCCGCTCGGGCATTTCTGATTTCCACGCTTTCAGCCCTTATGACATTAACCTTCTCGTAGTATTCGTGGAACTTCTCAGTTAACTTGTTTGCGTAGTTTGTGAGATCGTCGGGTCTAACGCTGTCCGATGCTTTGACAAAGATCTCGGGGAACCTAGAAAGTTGGATAAGTAACTCCTTCTCCAATGGATGCGTGAGTTTTGAATAGTCAGCAGATTCTGGAAGACCCCCGAGTTTCCTCATGATTCCAGAGATCCGCGTATAGGCGTAGTTTATGAAAGCCGCACTGTTCCTTTCAAAGTCGAGAACTCTATCCCACGTGAAAAGAACGTTTTTCGAAGGTTCTACACAGAGAAGCGCGTACTTCATCGAGCTTATGCCGATAGTATTGGCTATGGAGCGTTTCTCCTCTTCTGATAGACTCACCATCCTTTTCGAGACTTCCTCATAGGCTTTGGAAATGGTTTCTTCAATGACATCGTCGAGTGCAATGAACCGTCCGCGTCGACTCGACATCTTAAGTCCAGCGAGTTCGACTAGACCAAAGGCAAAATGCTCTTGGTTCGCGGCGATTTCGTATTTTCCCAAGGCGTAGAGTCCTATCTTCAATTGCAGTTGAGGTAGTGTCTGTTCAGCGCCTATTACATTCACAACCTTGTCAGCTAACTCAGACTTTTGGATGCTGTACGCCATGTCTCTTGTAGTGTAGAGGGTGGTGCCGTCAGATCGCCCCAAGGTTAGTGGGGGAAGATGGTAGCTTGGACTTATGTTCAGTTTTTTCCTAAGATCTTGTGCGTCAACAACTTTCTCGACATCCAATTCAAGTGTTCCGTCGAGTTCGTGAACGTATCGTGTCTTCAGAAGTTCTTCCATGACATTGGAAACTCGGCGACTCCATATGAGATCGCTCTCCCAGTCCCAAGAGTCGAAATGTATGTCAAGCCTCAAGAGAGTCTCTCTGAAGCCTTCAAGACAGACCTCTGCCACCTGTCTAACCAGTCTCTTGGTCTCTTCTTTCTCACTCTCATAGTCTCTGATCAATTGATTGACACTTTCTTCAGGATCAGGATCGAGTGATATTGCTTTCTTGAGGTCGTTGAACGTTCTTGGATACTTCTTCTCAAGCTCTGAGGCAACGTTGGTCCATTCATCAAGCTCCTTCTTCAGGGTTTGAACCTCACTTGAATCCACTTGAGTCGATAGTTGCTTTGTTACTTTCTGTATTTCCATTAGACATGCCGTGATGCTGTAGATCTGACCCATGAAATGGTCTGGTTTGATATCTGGTTTTGGTCGCCCCATTCTGTCGTATCCGTAGGCGATGATTGCGGTCTGTCTCCCCATGTCGTCAACGTAGTAGTGTCTGGACACGTTGTGACCTCGCGCTTTCAGTACTCTTGCTAGAGCATCACCAAGTATTGGATTTCTTGCTTGACCAATGTGGATGGCGTGAATCGGGTTGACACTAGTGTGCTCGACTATGATCCTTTTCGGATCTTCCGTCTTAATGTAACCGTATGATTCATTGGATTTCAAGATTCCGTCCACGATTCTTTGAGCCGCTCGTCCGTAGTTTAGTCTAAAGTTAATGTACCCTGCTCCGGCCAATTCCACAGATGATATCAGGTCGCTTTTCGACACGTCAACGTTTTCAATAACTTTCCTCGCGATTTCGCCAACCTTCAGTTTTAGGGATTTGCTGAGTTCGAAACAGATTGAAGAAGCAAGTTCTCCCATTTTGGTTGAAGGAGGAACATCGATTGGCACCTTTGATACTGAAACGTCTGGAAAGGCTTTCTTCAGAGCTTGAAGGAGCGCTTTCTCAGATTGCTGTTGAAAGTCGCTGAACACGTCAAGGGATACTGAAGGCTTCAAGACGGTGGACTACTCAGTAAGAATCTTCACATTCAACGAAACACGATCGGGATATCTTGGTCTCCCCAAGTCGTTGTATTCCATTTCAGTGAGCCTAAGAGTGATTCTCGGGCTTCCAGCGGGCTGCGTCATACCTGGAATTTGACTTAGAGACCTCTGGACGGCTATGGTGATTCCTGCCATTTCTCTCTCAACTCCCATGGGAATTGCGACTGGACCTTTGAATGATTCCCCGATGACTAGTTCTATCATAGTCAAACCTTGTGGCGACTGAATTGGTGTAACGGTCAATACCATGGCCTCGATGGTAACTTCTCCCATTCCTGGCAACCTTCTGGAACCTATCGACAACCCCGACTATTAAAAGAATACTGGATCATAGAAAGACTCAACACGAAAAGAACGAACATTTGCTGAAACCATAGCGTAGATGGAGATTGTTTCCGAGAACTTATTCTCACTGTCGGAAAACTACACTGTCTCATATGGGAACGATCTTGACATCATCCGGATCAAAATCTAGCTTCTTATTGCACTTCGGGCAATACCCATTATATCTCTGCATAATCTCAACGGGCGATTCCAACTCAAAATCATCATAGAGAGTGGCTCCACAATTTTGACACACTATCCTTTGAGGCATGGTCATCGCCGGACTGATAGCTGGACGGAGAGAGAAAGATATACCTTCCGGATAATCGAATTAACCATTGACGCAATCATTTACAGTAACAATATGATCCATTGACTCCTAACAGTGGAGAAGCGGCTCGAGGCATGCATTGCTAGGCGTATCGGACTCGTGGATAATGGCAAAGGGAGTACGGTTTTAAGTATTGAACAAATCATTCCATTCTCGACGGCAAGTCGAACACACAGTATTGCAGACACCGTGTTCAGTGTTGCTGTTGGGCGGAGCCTAGGGCGGGTATGAGGAATGCTGATCTCTCCTCGATGCCTAGCCAGGATAGGGCGCAGGCCTCCGGAGCCTGTGACAGGGGTTCAAATCCCTTCCCGCCCGCCAAGTGCCAGCGAGTTTGATGTAGGCTCAGTTTCATTTGATTCTTCTATTTCTTGGATGCAAGTAGAACATGTCATGTGAGTCAATCGTATCTTCTTCCTGTTTGCCAGAGGATCAAAACCCAGACTGCACGATCAGCATAACAAATATGAGATGGAGTAAGAAACGTGATCTTCGACTGGTAGATTCCATGCTTGGAGAAATCTCCGCACTACTCAGCGCTCTTCTTTCTGCTGGATCAACAGTTGTCTCAGCTAAAGCCCTCAACAATGTGGAACCATTAAAGGCGAATTTGATAAGGGTACTATTTGCGGCCGTCTCAATATTTCCTCTTGCTCTCGCAACTGGTGAGCTACAAAGCATGTTCACAGTGGATCCTAATGGCATAGCTATAGTTATCATTTCAGCGATAGTAGGATACGGAATAGCAGATACCCTGCTCTTCAAGGCCATGACTCAGATCGGAGTTTCAAGAGCATATACGATCTCCTACACCTATCCATTCTTCACGATGACTCTAGCTGTTGTATTCCTTTCAGAACCGTTTCTCCTGAAATACTTGATTGGCACTGTTGCAATAGTTCTTGCGATCGCAAGCATTTCATCAGGCGTCAGAGACAGAGTCGAAACAATAAGATTTCAAGGGATCGTAATGGCACTTGCGACTGCTATTCTCTACGCTCTTGGAACAATAGCAGTCTCAATCGGACTAAGATATGTTGGCATTATCCTAGCTAACACAATTCGGTTTCCAATCGTATTCTTGTTCATGCTTTCGATCTCATCAATGTGGAAATCACAGGCAAAAGTGACTCGAAGAGACTTCTTCCTGTTAGCATTGTCCGGAGTCATCGGGATGACACTCTCATCAATCACGTTCCTATATGGGATTCAACAAATAGGGGCAGAAAGAACCTCTTCATTGAACGCATCCTCTCCCATTTGGGCAGCTCTCATCGCCGTCTTGTTTCTGAAGGAGAAGGCCACTTGGAAGATCGCGGCGTCGTGCATTATGGTTTTTGCAGGAATCTATTTTCTCACATAGTCTTTTCTCACTTGTTGACGCACTGCATAGGCTAAGAGAGTATCCATGACGGACAACCCTAGGAATTGGCTGTCTGATAGAACCTATCGCGTTTCGATGTATCGGGGATCTGAATAATTCCTTTAAGGCAACACGCATTTAGACCCTGCTTCCAGCCATAGAGAGGTGTCTAGACAATGAAACGACATTTCGTCCAATGTCCTATCCATCACGCACCACTTTGCTGCGACGATGAATCGGATGACGAGATTTTCTACTGCGAAACCTGTGACAAAGAAATTAATGAATGAACCTAACATGGTCACTGTGCCACTGGGATAAGAGTGTTCTCTTTCTGTCCGAGGCTTGTGCCAGAGTCTTCAAATCAGAACCATATCCAAAGAAGGAAGCAAAGGATTATCGCGAGACGCTCACTAGATGAATGCTAGCAGCATTTTCTGTTTTCGCCACATCTTTGTCAGTCTTCTTTGTTGGCTGCGAATAGACATCAGCAAATCGAACATAATATATCGTGGTTTAGATTCAGTTCTAACAGTCTCATAATGACGCCGCTGATATTCAAGCAAGAAAACAATCCACCTGAGACTGGAAGGCCCTTTCTGAACCCACTGAAGCCACACGAGCCTCTTGCTTGCAGACTTAGTGATGTTAAAGACCGGCTCACTCAATCGGTTCCAATGGAAGCGTGAGTTTCGAGACTCTAAGATTTCCTTGGAGAAATCACAAATGACGCTATGTCGTTTGCCAGAATTATCGGAATCTAATGTCCTCTTTAAAGAA
>CAYXJU010000044.1:0-9819 GCA_964464765.1 uncultured Candidatus Bathyarchaeia archaeon
CTGGGAAACCTGTTATCCATCTTGCCAAGCTTCACCTTCGAAGATATTCGAGACAAATTCAAAGTTGCAGAAGAAAAACTCGTTGGACCATTCTACACGTTTCTGGGAGACATCGACGAAGATGGCACTGGACGATTGTCAGTGAAGGTTGCAAATAATCCACAACTGAAGTGGTGTGAATCATACATTGAGAAACTGGAGGAGTAGCAGTTGGTTGTAAGTGTAAACGCGGCCGCGATGAAGGTCGTCGATAAGATAGTTAAGAATCAGGAACGCCTCGGAATAACTGTGGAAAGAACCTCCACAGGTGCAACGGTCATTGATGCAGGCGTGAAAGCACCTGGAGGCTACGGGGCAGGAGTGGCGATGACTGAACTGTGTCTCGCAGGATTAGGAAAAGCATCAATCTTTCATGCAAAGTACGGCGACATTTCACTTCCAAGCATATTTGTTGAGACAAATTATCCTGCTGTTGCTACGCTCGGCTCACAGCTAGCAGGATGGCAAATAAAAACCGAAAACTACTCTGCAATGGGATCTGGCCCGGGCAGAGCACTTGCATTGAAACCTAAGGAAGTCTACGAGAAGATCGAGTACAAGGACAAATCTGAAAAAGCTGTGTTGATTCTTGAATCCGACTTGAAACCAACAAGCGACGCAATCAATTACCTCTGCAAGAAATGCATGGTAAATGCTGAGAACTTGTATCTTATGGTGGCCCCCACAACCTCGATCGCTGGATCAGTTCAGATTTCGGGAAGAATAGTTGAGAGTGGAATCCACAAACTTATGCAAATTGGATTCGACCCCAAACGGATCCTCTATGGTTGTGGATATGCGCCAATCGCTCCAATTCATCCAAAGGCACAAGAAGCGATGGGCCGAACAAACGATGCCCTGTACTATGGTGGAGAAGTCTATTACACTGTGGATTTCGAAAATGACGAGAAACTGAGGGGTTTCGTGGCGAAGGCTCCATCATCAACCGCAAAAGATTATGGCAAACCATTCTTCGACATTCTAAGAGCAGCCAACTACGACTTCTACAACATTGACCCAAACCTTTTCGCTCCAGCCGTCGTTTCGATAAACAACATTCGCACCGGAGCGACGTACACTTCAGGAATGATCAATGTAGACGTTCTGAAAACTACTATGGGACTCCACAGTACCTAATCTCCAACTGTTTCTTCTAGCGGCAAGATCTTTAAGTTCTCACACTTTAGAAGTGGAACCTAATATATTCGCTATTGGCCGATTGAACTCAATGGGATGATGAATTTCAGTTGTCAAGTCAAGAGAGAATTGTGAAGACTGAGTCCCTGAAGGGATTCTGCACACAGGTTCTGACGAAGCTGAATGTGCCACTGGAAGAAGCGGAGATAACCTCGGACGTTCTTGTCAGAGCAGATCTGAGAGGCATAGAATCACATGGTGTTTCACGGTTGCCTAGGTACGCCAAGAGGTTGATGAATGGATGGATGCCCTCCAAGGCCAAACTTACAGTGAAAAGGGAAACTCCTGTCAGCTTGTTCATGGACGGAGAGAACAGTCTGGGACAAGTTGTCGCCTACCGTGTCATGGAGAAATGCATCGAGAAGGCTAAGAAATCTCACTTCGGATTTGCAACTGTTACTCATAGTAATCACATTGGAATCGCTGGCTACTATGCCATGATGGCTTTGAAAGAGAACATGATTGGATTGTGCATGACCAACGCTTGGCCTCTTGTTGTTCCAACCTTTGGTATAGAACCGATACTTGGAACAAATCCTGTGGCTTTTGCTGTTCCCACCGAGAAAGAGCGTCCTTTCGTGCTAGACATGGCCACAAGCGTTGTACCCATTGGGAAGATGGAAGTCTACAGAAGGCATAGCAAACCAGTTCCGGTCGGTTGGGCGATAGATGAAAAATCTAGTCCAGCTCTTGACGCTGGGTCGGTGATGCGTTGCATAAACGAAACGAAACGCGGTGGACTCTTACCCTTGGGTGGATTGGAAGAAACAGCTGGATACAAGGGATACGGACTATCCGTGCTCGTTGACATACTCTGCGGTATATTGCCTGCCGCAGCTTACGGGCCCTACGTTGGGACTCCGGAGGATCCTAAGCCTTCGAATATCGGGCACTTTCTAGCTGCAATTGATGTAAACGCCTTCGCCCCTCTGGACGAGTTTAGGAAACGCATGGATGTTATGATCAAGACTATTAGAGATTCAGCGAAAGCCAATGATCAAGACAGAATCTACATTCATGGAGAGAAAGAATGGGAACTGGAAGAACGCTATAGGAAAGCTGGAATACCCTTGTACTTTAAGGTCTGGGAGAGCCTAAGAGATCTCGCGAATCAGCTTCATCTAGAATTCAATTTGTAGGAGCGTTCTTGATTCTACCTACTTGGTTCTAGGTTCGGAGATGGTGGTTATCTAGATCGGGAGATTATGTAGTCTGCTATTTTGCTAGCTATGTCTGTGTTTGTCGTCGATTGGAGCCCTCTCCATCCTGGTTGAGAGTTGACTTCGTTGATTATGAAACCTTGATCGCTTTCCATTACATCCACGCCTGCAATCTCGCATCCCAATGCCTTGGCTGCGCTCACAGCTTGCTTCTCCAATTCTTCGGATGGATCAAGTTTCACGGGAGTGGCTCCTTGGCTCACGTTTGTTTTCCACGATTTTGATTTTCTTCTCATGGAAGCCACAACTTCATCGTTGATGACGAATGCCCGTATATCGCTCATTCCGTGAGGAATGAACTGTTGAATGTATATTACATGATTGTAGAACCTTAAGGTTCGGAAAACTCGTTCAGCGACATCTATATCAGACACTCTGGCAGCGCCTATGCCACGCGAACCGAACACTGGTTTGATGATCGCTTCTCCAAAGCCTCTGAAAGCTTGCACCGCCTCACCTACATTCTCTGTAACAACTGTTTCTGGTACAGGGATTGCACATGACCTCAAAATCTCAAGTGCTCTATACTTGTCAACAGCTCTCTCAATGGCCGCCGGTGAATTTATGACAGGTACCTCTCGCTCACGCATTGTGTGAAGAATGTCCAGCTGGAATATTATCTCGTCCAGCGACCCTCTCCCAATCGGTCTCACATAAAGCGCTGAGAGTTCCGATACCAAATCCATCCTTCCAAAAGATACAGATGGTGCCTGTCCAATCCTTGCAACCAAGTCTCTGAAGCCGAAGAAAGCAACGGCTTCTTTCCTCTCCTGAAACGCCTTCTTCAGCTTTCTCGCACACCACGAGTCCTCGTTTCTAGTAAGGATGCCAATATGCAACGTGGAACGCCGACTCTACAGGTGGAGCCATCAAGTATTAAGCTTAGAACCACTTTCGGAGCGAGGCTATTGATGATCTGGGGTTTTCACAGTAAATAGCCATACGGGGTACGTCTCTACGAGCATCAAAACCCAAGAAGATGAAGAAATTGTGGTCTCGATGAAAAGCCTTTTAGATGAAACGAAGAGAGAATACACGATTGAGGAAGATGGTTTTGGTCGCTTCAGCTCCGTCGAGTGAAGTTGTTTCTGCCGTAATGTCCACAAAAGTCGTAACGGTCAAGTCAACTGAAAAAGTCAGCAAAGTACTCCGTATGATGGTTAGGAATAAGATCGGAAGCATAATCTTGGTCGAGAAGGGAAAACCTGCTGGAATTCTGACAGAGCGAGATATCTCAACTAGGACTGCTAAGGGTCAGAAGGTCATGGGCATGATTGTCGGGAAGATAATGTCCAAGCCTCTCGTCACGGTCACTCCTTCGACCCAAGTTTGGGAGGCGGTCGAACAAATGTTGAGGAAAGATATCAGGCGTCTTCCTGTTGTTGAAGGCGACAAACTCATCGGAATGGTCACCGAAAGAGATGTGTTCCGCTGGGTCATCAAAGTAGCCTACGAGCCAAACATACCGGAGGACCTGAAGAGACTGGTTGAGACCCGCGTGCACGCCCAAGCGCCTGCACACTGAAAATCCAATTGGCACTTAGCTTTTGAAATCATTTGACAAGACGGCCTTGCGAAAGCCTTCCGTTAGCGGTTCCAAGCCCTAAACAACTGGCTCGATTCTAAGAACAGATGATCCTGGTTTGTCAGATTGCGCCCCTGTAGAGGTCTCTTGACGTAGGCATAATGAGGTCGCTTGACTTAGAATCATCGCCTAGGTTGACAGACGTCAGTCCTTTGACTATGGCTATGGGTGTGGCTTCAGCACCCTGACCCATGACCAGCTCCGCAGCAGATGCTATTTCGTCAGCAACCGCAACCAACTTGAATTTCAACTCGTTTCCAAAGAGGTCTCGTGTACCTCTGTAATCTTTGAAAGGCTTCGCTCCAGCCAATCCGATAGCAAACTCGACAATTCCGTTTCTCAAAGGCCTGCTGTAAGTGTCGCATATGATTACTCCGACGTTCTTCCCGGTGAGTTCGCGGAGCCTCGATCTTATGCACCTGGCAGATTCGTCTGGATCCTTCGGGAGAAGCGAATAAGTGTCTTTTCCAGAGACATTGGACTTGTCGATTCCAGCATTGAGACAAACGTGGCCGGTTTTAGTCTCTACGGTCAGAGCCTGCTCGGCTACACCCAAGACTCTTTTCGATTCTCTGAGGACGCATTCGACAAGCCGAGGGTCTTTCTGAGTAAGCTTCGCCAGCTCATTTGCACGTTTTGAAGGTTCGATTTCCACGATGTTAACTAACCTTGCTTCGGCCTTCGATACAATCTTCTGCGAGACGACTACAATATCTCCGTCCTCGAGGGCCAGTTGGTTCCGTGCAACAGAACTTGCAATCAACCTGCCAATGTCGTCTCCAGGCTTCACCAGCGGAAAATCATCAATCCCAATCACGTTGTATGACCTAGTCAATTTCATCAACTTTCGAATCCAGATGCAGCTTCTTTGCGATAGGCAAGGATATTTTAAGTCAAGCTCTCTCGCAGCTGCAGATCTAAAGGCTTCGGAGCTTGGTCTTGTGAATCGAGTCTGGAACTGCGAAAAGTCAACTAGGTTTGGCCTAAATCCATACCCCAGTATTCGGCCGCCAAACCTAGTTCTTCTTCGATTCTCAGTAGCTGGTTGTACTTGGCGGTCCTCTCCCCTCTTGCTGGAGCGCCGGTCTTTATCATTTGGGCCCCAAGTCCAACAGAGACATCCGCGATAGTTGCATCCTCTGTCTCACCAGATCTATGGCTAACGACAACTCGATAACCACTTTCAAGGGCCAAGTTAGCAGCGGCCGCGGCCTCGGACAAGGTTCCTATTTGATTGACTTTGAGAAGCAGAGCGTTTGCAGCACCCATGGAGATGCCCTTGCTCAGTCGTTTCACGTTCGTTACAAAGAGGTCGTCCCCAACAATCTGCACACCTGAGAGCCTCTGCGTGACTTTAACGAAACCTTCGAAATCATCTTCGTAGAGTGGGTCTTCGATAGAGAGAACACCATACTTTGTACGCAGGCTATTGTAATAATCAATTATCTCTTCAGTCGTCAAAATTCTGCCATCGATACTGTACTTCTTAGTGCTGGAATTGAAGAAGCTGCTTGACGCTGCATCCAAGCCCAGAAAAATATCTCTTCCGGGTTTGTAACCTGCGGCTTCCACAGCCTCAGTAAGTGCATCGAGTGCTTCGCTCGTGGTTTTCATTGGTGGAGCGTATCCGCCTTCGTCTCCAACATTGACCGCTGAAGCGCCATACTTTTTTCTCAGTATTCCCTTCAGTTGCTGGTAAGTCTCGACTCCCATTCGAAGAGCTTCCTTGAACGATTTTGCATTTACTGGAAGAATCATGAACTCTTGAATGTTCAATTCGTTGCCCGCATGTTTGCCTCCATTTATGACGTTCATCATTGGTACTGGGAGCTTCTTCGCTTTGAATCCGCCCAGATACCTGTAGAGTGAAACGCCCAGTGCATGTGAGGCGGCCTTCGCAGCCGCAAGAGAGACAGCTAGAATGGCGTTGGCACCTAGCTTTCCTTTGTTCTCACTTCCGTCGACAGAGCGCATCGTCTTATCGATTAATTCTTGATTTGTGCAGTCGAGACCAATTACAGCTTTTGCTATTACACTGTTGACGTTCTGGACGGCCTTCGAGACACCCTTTCCTCCATATCTTAACGAATCGCCGTCTCTGAGTTCAACTGCCTCATGTATTCCCGTGGAAGCTCCTGAGGGCACGGCCGCTCGACCCAAGTATCCTCCTTTGGTCTGAACATCTGCCTCAACAGTTGGGTTTCCTCTGGAGTCAAGAATCTCTCTGGCAACAATCTTCTGGATTTCACAAATTTCCATCTTAACACGCTCCGTATTCACAATGCTCTACGGGCTGTCTGCAGCCTCTACCTTGGACTGGGTTTATAACGTTTGAAACGTGGGACGGAGTTCACTTTTGAGAGTGGCCGGAACTGGGAAGAGTTTTTATTCGCTAGGTCTTAGCTTCTGACTCGATTTTTGTGAAGACGCCTTCTCGTTTGCCGTGCCATACAACTATTGCTACTGCTATGACAAGACCAATTCCCAGCACACCAGCGATCAGGGGTTGATCCGCCAGTTTTATGATCAGAGGTGCGAAGATCAGCGAGATCAAGTTGATGACTTTTATCATTGGATTCAATGCTGGTCCTGAAGTGTCTTTGAGCGGGTCTCCGACAGTGTCGCAGGTTACAGCCGCTTTGTGTTGTTCAGAGCCTTTTCCACCATAGAAACCGTCTTCGATCTTCTTCTTTGCATTGTCCCAAGAGGCTCCAGAGGACGCCATGAACACGGCCAGTAGCTGGCCTGTAACGATTATTCCGGCAAGGAACGCTCCCAACGCTGCCTGTTTGAGAAGCAAGCCAATCGCTATGGGCGTGAATATGGCCATGACTGCAAGGCCGACCAGTTCTCTCTGAGCTGCTGAGGTGCAGATTGTTACAACCTTAGCATAGTTTGGCGTAACGGTTCCTTCTAGAACGCCTGGGATCTTAAACTGGGATCTAACTTCCTCGATAATGGTTCCTGCTGCTCTGCTTACTGCGCGTATTGCGGATGAACTGAACAGGAACGGCAGAGCTCCACCAATCAATAATCCCACGAAGACAATGGGGTCGGCGATGTTCAATCCAATCTTTTCCAGTCCAGTTGTCTCGGTGAAGGCGCCGAATAGTGAAACCGCTGCGATGACCGCTGAGGCGATTGCGATCGCCTTTGTCGATGCTTTTGTGGTGTTTCCTGATGCGTCAAGGTCTGCCATGATCTTTCTGGCTTCGGGTTCTACGCCTGCCATTTCACCTATTCCATTTGCGTTGTCGACTATGGGACCGAAGGTATCCATCGAGACATTGTTGCCGGTTAAAGTGAGCATTCCAATTCCAGAAAGCGCTACACCATACAGAATGAATACGACAGAGGCCCCTGAAAATACAAACACTGAGATCAGTATCGTTATGCTTATGATTATCAGGTTCCAAACGGTTGATTCAAAACCTAAGGATATCCCACCAAGTATCTCAGTTGCGGCACCAGTTCTTGATGATCGGGCAAGTTCATCGATCGGTTTCTTGTTGGGGTTGGTGAAGTGATCCGTTATCTTGTTGAATCCAATCGCCAAGAAGATACCAACCGCCGTGGCTGCAAAAACCCTCAGGTCGTGAACGTAAAACTGTGCAAGGACAAAGAAACCTGCAACTGAGATTGCCGCTGAGAGATCGTATGAAAGATCCATGGCCTTGAAAGCGTCGCCTTTAATCATTTTTTGAGGCCAGAGGGACACGGAATAAGTTCCTACGATTGTGCTGACTACGCCAATGGCTCTAACCATAAGTGGAAAGATAATCCACTTTGTGTCGAATGGCATCAGAGCAAGACCCAGAATCATGGCGGAGACTATGGTGACCTCATATGACTCAAAGATATCCGCCGCCATACCCGCACAGTCGCCAACGTTATCTCCAACAAGATCAGCGACCACTGCTGCATTGCGTGGGTCATCCTCAGGAATACCTTTCTCAACCTTACCCACAAGGTCCGCTCCCACATCTGCGGCTTTGGTATATATCCCACCGCCAACACGCATGAAAAGCGCGATCAAAGTACCACCCAAACCGAAACCCAGCAAAACCTCGGGCGCATCCTTGAAGTAAATCATGAAAATCAAAGTGCCACCAAAGAGGCCCAAACCATCCGTTAACATTCCAGTGATGGTTCCTGATCTGTACGAAATTTTCAGAGCATCGTGGAAACTTCTGCGTGATGCTTCCGCCACTCTGATGTTTCCCTTTACTGCCATGTTCATTCCGAGGTATCCAACCAATCCGGAAAAGGTGACGCCCATCAGGAAGGCAGCCGCTCTTCCTATAGCGATTGACGCTGTTCCTCCCACCAATGCTGATGAGAAATAGAGAGCAACAGCAAGTGCCGCGATGACAAGAACTATCGATCTAAATTGTTTCTTCAGATACGCGTTAGCTCCTTCAGAAATTCCCTTCCATACCTGGAGCATCTTGCCAGTTCCAGTTGGTTCTCTTAGAGTTTGACGCGCCAACAAAGCTGCATATAACAGTGCACCCAAGGCGGTGCCAATTATCGCCCAAAGCACCGTCGTCTCGAATGACAACGCCATTTCAATCACGCAGGGAAGTTTGCGACTGAGAGCATCCGCTAACTATAAAAAACTTGTCTGAGATCGACTATTCACAGTCGCTTTGTCTTCAGTTAGAGAATCGAGTTCGTCAAACAAACCTTTTATATCAAGCGGCTCTTCACGCTAAGCTTGAAGTTAGGTACGTAGGGGAAGAGCTAGCAGCCGTTTTTGAGTCCGCCGCTACGTTTTCTCCCGTAGCTAGCTGTTCCAAACTGAGCGAGGTGAGACGTATGAGTTTTGAAAGGCGACGATTCGGAGATCGCCCATTCCAGAAACCTGTTGAAGAAGGCAAAGAGTACGAGGTTGACATCAAAGAGACGAGCAGACGCGGCGAAGGCATCGCACGCGTACAAGGTTTCGTTATCTTCGTGCCCAACACGAAGCCGGGCGACCATGTCAAGATAAAGGTGAGTCGTGTAGGCAACAGGTTCGCTACAGGAGAAGTCGTGCAGTAGCGGTCTTTTGCGACCTGCGGACTTTTCTTCTTTTTCTTCAAAATATTGTCGAAATCAGTGTCAAGAACCCGTAGACTTCATCTTTCTGGAACCAATCAGTCTTGGGGTTTCAAGAATGAATGGGTTATGGCTGTTTGGGCAAAGGATCTCCTTTGCAGTTCACTGTCCCCTTTATTCTTCTAAGAAAGTTGGCGCAGGCGAAGCAGTCGACGAAGCACACAGTCTTCGCCATAATGGGACACTCTACTGCTTCTTTCTTCATACGTGCTATCTGCTTGCCCCCTACGGCACCTTTGAGTGACTGAAGGCTCTCCTTGGAGACCTTCATGGCTTTCTCAAGAGGTTTGATTTCGACCGTATACTTTGAATCCTCAGCCAACTCTCGAACGCCTCGTCCTCAAACTCTACGTTAGAGCCCTCATACCCCAGATATGTCTTGTTGCACCCAATACTGCAAGAAACGCTCAAAAGCATATTCCCCGAAACAGTTATGTTTTTAAACACAACTTCCACAACATCTGCGAATCTGGAGCGGACTCTGAACGAACAAGCAAAAACTCACGCTCACGGTCTCCGTGATCATTGTTCTAGCTATCTGTACAGTACTCGAAGCTGTAGCTCTACCGATTCTCTACAAGGGAATTCCCCTTCCATATAGCGGCGGAACAAAACCCATCGGCGGTGTCCTGTTCGGCGCCACCTTCTTCCACTTGGCTCTAGTTGTTGGAAGCGTGA
>CAYXJU010000045.1:0-9393 GCA_964464765.1 uncultured Candidatus Bathyarchaeia archaeon
GTCCATTCGCTTTCAACGTCTTCGCAGGTGTTTCGGAGCTGTTCACTACAATAGCATTGACTATCTTATTGTATTTATCACTGGAATAATGAACCCGCATGAACAGCAAGAGAGAGACCTAGAAGCTCTGCTTGCAGTCTTTCTTGCAGGTCCATTCCGTCGAGGTTATCAGTAGAAAACTTTCCATCGTCACTTGAGTGACTTAGGTTCTGTAATGAACTTCTAACCGGAAAACGTTACAACGTCTGGCTTGAGCAGACTTAATAGGTGTATAATTCATTCCTAGGGGAGCGTGGTTTGCGATAGTCCGATGCCCCGGTGGCTCAGTGGTGGAGCGGCGGCCTTGTATCAAGACGCAAAGTTAGCCGCAGGTCCCGGGTTCGATCCCCGGCCGGGGCTCCATAACACAAAAACGCTTTTTCATGTCTTTACGTAAAGATTGGATTGCCAAAACTATGGATTCTGTCGTCTGTATTTTTCGGCTGCATGGGCTAATGCTTCCACTCCAGGCAAAGTCTGACCAGCGAGCATCGTTAGCATTGCTCCTCCTGCAGTGCTCACATGTGAAAATCTATCTTCAATTCCAAGCATGTTCGCGAGTCCAGCCAAATGGCCACCTCCGATGAGCGTTGTTCCCTTGCTCGAACCTATTGCTTCAAGCACGATCTTCGTTCCATTGTCGAATCCTTCTTTCTCGAACACGCCCATCGGGCCGTTTGCAACTATTGTGTTGGATTCCTTGATCGTCTGAACGTACTCCTTCGTTGTTTCACGACCTATGTCAAGCGATGGTTCGTTAATGCCAATCTTCTTCACAGATGCCTCGAATCTTCTGTTACCCTTAGAAAAAGCAAGGTCGATTGGAAGCTTGATTCTACTATGATATTTGTCTAGGATGGTCTTGGCTTTCAGCACATATTCCTTAAGCTCAGCCATGTCTTCTTCATCTCCCTTGCTGAGTTCGAGCCCTTTGGCTTTCAAGAATACTTTTGCCATAAGACCTCCGAGGATGACTGTGTCGGCTCTTCCTTCTTCCAGTATGCTTTCGACAACCGGAAGTTTGTCCTCAACCTTGGCTCCACCAAGTACATAGATACATGGATGCTTCGGCTCCCACAGCACCGCATTCAATGTCTTCAATTCTTTTTCCATAAGTCTTCCAGCAGCAGCCGGCAATATGTATGCAAATCCCACCAGAGAGGCTTGTGTTCTGTGCGCTGCGGCGAATGCATCATTGACATAGAAGTCGCAAACCGATGCCAAACGTTTGATCATCATAGTCTTCGCAAGTCTCTCCGGTGGCGCTTCCAGAGTCTCTTCGGAGCATGTTCTCAGGTTGTCCAATACCAGGATCTGACCGCGCTTCAACTCTCTTATCGCGTTTCTGGCTGCCGGGCCCATAACGTCTTCGACGAAGCTCACTTCCTGTGAACAGTATCTTCTAAGCAGGCTTGCATGTTCTTCAAGCGTAGTGAAATCTTCCTTTCCTGGTCTACTCTGATGAGATCCAAGAACAACCTTTGCGTTTCTGAGTGCGTCCAACGTTTCCCTTGTTGCTCTAATCCTTGAATCGTCTAGGATTGTTTTGTTAGTTGGGTCTATGGGGGAATTTATATCAACTCTTACGAAGACAGTTCTCCCATCCATTTTGAAGTCGTCAATAGTTAGGAACTTGAGAGCCAATGAATCTTCTCCATGCTGATGTTCCTTAGGAACGTCATAAAACCTTCGCAGGTTGCTCATAGAATTTTGCAGGACGAAATTGTCGAAAAATCTTTATTACATGGATGACGGGTGAAAGCTGAACTCGATGCCGAGGTGGCTCAGCTGTGGTTAGATGCCCCTCAAGGGCTAGGCTTTAGCGCTGGACTCATAAGGAATAGAGCCCCCCTGGAGAGATCCAGAGGCCACGGGTTCGACAGCACAAATCTGTGCCGGGTCTCCCGTCCTCGGCACCTCCTGTCTCGTGCCTCTTCTACTTCTCGCGCTTGAGAATCTGGACTGTTCCGTCTCTTCTGCCGACATATGCAATGTCGGCCATTCCCAAGAAGAGACCAGTCTCAACCACGCCGGGCAGTAATCGCAATCTCCTATCCAATCTTTCCGGCGAACGTATCTTCCGAAAATACACATCCAAAATGTAATTTCCATTGTCGGTTATGACCGGTCCAAGCTTCCCATCGCTTTCACGAAGTTTGGGCTTGCCACCAATCCGAACAAGTTCTCTAACAACGTATCCCGTGCCAAATGGGACCACCTCAACGGGGACTTTGCCGCAAAGGCCCTGTTTCGTGATTTTCTTCTGATCAACAACTACTACGAACTTTCTTGCTGCGCTCGCAACTATTTTCTCCCTAGTGAGGGCTCCCCCTGCGCCCTTCACCAGATTCAATGTTTTCAATTCAACCTGATCCGCCCCGTCAATCGCCAAGTCAAGTTCAGGATTCTCTGATAGATTGGTGAGGGGCAAACCCCTCTCTACGCAAAGGGTCTCAGTCTGGGTTGATGTCGGAACCACTCTAATATTGAAATTCTCTTTTCTCACCTTCGTCTCGAGTGCTTGAATGACAAACCAAACTGTTCTACCACTTCCAATCCCGATGACCGTATTGTTTCTGATGAGATCGACAGAAGCCGATGCTACTGCTCGTCTGGCTTCGAGGATCCAATCCATTATCTCAACTCTCCGACTCTATCTGCTCCAGTCGTTCTATTGCTCGGAGAACTTCCTCTCTCAACGTCTCTATCTTTTCTTCGGTCTTGGTCTTTGTCTTACTTGATACGTTGATCGTCGGTTCGGATTGATCATGGTTGGGTTCTTTGGGCTGTTCATCGGTAAGAGTTGATGTTTGCGCCGAGGTTTCGGACGTTGCGAGACTGTGAAGATCAAGCTGGGGCAGGGATCCAATTAGTGATCTTAGCTCCTCGATCTTGCTATCTAGCTCAGTCATCTTCTGTGAGTAGTATGATTGCAGTTTCTTCTTCTCTTTTTGCAGGTCGAGTAGGTCGGCTACCTTACGTCGCTCCTCGATCTTTTGATCCAGGATTTGAAGGTCTCTTTTGTAGGGCTCGGCCAGTCTATCTCTTTCAGAGGTCTTCAGGATTCCCTTGACCTCGGCCTCATAGATTGTCGTCAACGCAGAGCTCATAACTTCTCTTTCAAAGGAGTACAGCTTCAGCTCTTCCATAGCCTTGTCGACATCCATGGTCCATCCAGGGTTTCCACTATTTTTTTCGGGATGAATTGAATTTTGTTGGTCGTCTCCCTCCCGTTTCCTGTGCAAAAGACTGGTAAGCCATTCTGGAAGCGCTATGCATATGATGAGGAGAGAGAGTAGCCGCGAACTCGGCACGGGGACTCCTCTTTCGAACGGCTGTATCGCAATGCTCAAGATATAAATGAATTCGTGAAGAATACGTTAAACTTCATGAAAAGAATTTAGGGACCGTATATTCAAATAGCCAGAAATTCGGCAACAATCCATTGAACTGACGTCAGGTCTAGTGGCCTCTGGAACAACACGGGAGCATAAGATTTTACCATGACGAACTGTAGTCATCAAAATGAACGTAGGTTCAGTGGAGGTACATCATGACATCTGAGCTGAGGGGCTCTTCCATGCAGGTCAGTCCACATCATCCGTTGTGATTGTGTGCTATACTTAATTAAACCCTCTTGAGGATTTGGCTTGATGCATAGATCAAGATGGTTTTTTATCCTACAGTGTGACTTAATGGACGGCCAAGATTCGTGAGGGCTTGTTCATGAAATCCTCGCTGCGTCAAAAAATTCGGACAAGAATACGAGATTTGAGGATTGCCTACGAGCGTTCTGTAGCCTCAGCTCTTCATACCTGTCCCACGTGTCAAGCAGTCTCTTCTTGTGAGGGTACACAGAATCTTACGAATTGGCATGAGTGTCCGTTCTGCGGTAGACGTTGGGTAACACGCTCCAAATGGCCACAATTGGATCAATCAAGTTTAGACCCAAATTGGGACAACAAGGAAGAATTGGAGAAAAACCTTCTTAAAAAGTCGAAAACTTGACTTATTCGATCAGATATTTGAGAAAACGCCAAGACAACCTCTTCAATGCCTGACCGAGACAAACCGTGCCATGTTCAGGCTTTAGGCCAGACCTCGTCAATGAACATGTCCACAATCTTGGGGTCGAGTCCAGTTCCTTTTATCTCTCTTCTTGCGTCTTCGAGTGACATTCCGTCCTTTCTAAGTCTCCTAACCATATTCTTCACGAATTCATGTCTCTCATGAGGATATACGATCCAAGCGTCGGTCTCGCCGATGAAGTAGTCAGGTTTCAGTATGCTCTTAGGTTTGTAGTGAAGGGTCGCAATCCTGATCTCTGATGGTCCGAGCTTCTTCAGGTAGTCTCTAACGACCCTAAGGCTTTCACCCGTATCTGCAACGTCGTCCACAACCAGGATTTTCCTATCTCTAACGGAAGCCGAGACTTTCTGAGATATGATCGGTTTTCCACTAGTTTTCGCGACATCTTTGTAGAATTCAACTCTTAAGCTCGCAACGTTTGAGTTGCTGAGGAGATCTGACATTATTCTACCCGGAACCCAACCTCCTCTGGCGACAGCCACGATTAGATCAGGCTTGAATTTGCTTTCTTTTATCGTATCCGCAAGGCGAATGCACATGTCGTAAATGTCTTCCCAGCTCGGAATTAGGAACTCCACCTTCAGTCACGTCAGAGCTTTTTCATTGTCTATTTTCTATTAAGCTTTGTTTGGAATTTGTAGCCTTAATAGACTCTGCATTGAATTGGCTCTTCAACAATGCTTGGATCTGAGGGTATTTGACAAATATCGAGAAGTTAGAAGAATGTGGCAAGTACCTCATGATTTACCCCTTCCATGTAAATGAACCACTCGATGTGAACAATCTTCTCGAACATCTAAGGGACGTATCAGCCAATCTTGATGTGCAAGTGATTGATCTGGACAGAGTTGCTGGGAGAAAACATCTGTATCTAGCTGCGCTGAATGCGGCATGCGCTTTCGAAAGAAGAACTAATATCTCAAAGACACTGGCAGTGGAGTTTCTCCTCTATCTGTCGGCGCAGAAACAGATCTCGGATGCAATCAAGATAATGGGCTTGGATGAGAAAACAAAGGAAGTGGCTGTAATAGCGATAGGCGAAAATGAAGAATCAATCAGAAGATTTGTGGAAAGACTTCCGTCAATTACCAATGCGATGAGTGATGACGCTCTTGTAGATCGATGGACTACAGAAAAGACTGAGATACTGCTCTCGATTTTTGATATCCATAAGAAGGAGCTTCAGGCGATGAGTGGAAAGAAAGCTCCCAGGGAAGAAACGATTCAGAAACTCATCCTCGAAAGGGTGGCATTGCTTTCAACAATAGTTTAGAGTGTCCGTCTCTCTTTCTCAACGGAGAGAATGTCGTCGGGTTCCAAAAGAGACATGCCAACTCTCTCTCCCACAACTTCGATCAAAACTATCTTGTTTGGATTCTCCAAGTCAACCTTCTTGTCTATGTTCTTGGCTACAGCCTCTATTATTTCACGTGAAGACAAGTTCGACCTTCGTTTCTCAACAGTCACGCGAAACGTCTGCCCTTCGTCTATCTTCTTTGATAGTTCTGCGGCGGCCTTCGCAACATCTTCAATCCTTGCCGGATTGAGGCCTTCAATCGGGACTACCTTCAACACATACTTAATCTCCCACGGCTTCTGCCTGAGAATCTCCCTCAATCTCCTAACAACAACCTTCGGGTCTAGAATTGTCTTTGCCACGGTCAATCCTATTATTCCCGTGGTCGTCACATCGGAAGCCTTGTCCCCAATCTCGCCAAGCAGATACCACATTTCGCTGCATGCGTTCTTCTCGTTCCTGCGTGATGTAGATATCAAGAGATTGAAGTCTTGTAACATATCAATCATCGCCTAACATCAAGATACTCTCTCAATTCACAGACAAGTCACGAAAGGGCAGATCTTATTTCATATTCAGAGATGGCGCCGCATCTCAGGAATTGTATTCTATCGTCATCCACTCTAACAATACTTGACTCTTTCTTAAGAATCGTTTCTCCCCCGTCAAGGATTATGTCGACCGCTTCTCCAATCTGGTCGGTCACGTCCCTAGCGTTCGTGCACGAACCGCTTCCACTGATGTTCGCACTTGTTCCCACCAAGAGGCCTCCTGATGCTTCAATTAGTCTGAGGGCCACATCGCAGTTTGGAACCCTGACTGCAACGGAAGGAAGCCCAAAAGTAACTGCATCTGAAAGCGGAGGCTTCTTTTCTAAGACCAACGTTAGCGGGCCAGGCCAGAACTTGGACGCGAGTCTATCCGCTATTTCATTGAACTGCGCAATACGCTCAAGATCTTCTCTCGATGATCCCAGCACCGGAAGTGGGTCTTTCTTTCTTTGCTTAATATCAATGATTCTCCTTACGGCGTTCTCAATGAACGGGTTACACCCTACTCCATATACCGTATCCGTTGGATACACAACTATCCCACCTTCAAGAACCACTTTGGCCGCCCTTAGAACTGCTTGTTGATCTGCTTTCAATATGAGCATCTGCAAGTCTCCTGTGCGCCCATTCTTGCTCAATGACCCCATGTCAACCTCTTGAACCGAGCAATGCACCCTAAAGTCTTCATCGCAATGCTCTTCCTCAATTGTAATGTCTCGTTCGGATAGTATTTTCTTTTCTAGGCTTATCTCTGCAAAAGCTTTAAAAGTAATGAGCTTTGCGAACACATAATCATAGGTTCTGGAGGATTCTAAAGATGATACAGCAAGGGTGGAGCGAAGAGGAAGAAGACTGGGGCGAAGATGAAGAGTGGAGTGAAGAAGAGGGCGCAGATGAAGAGGAGTGGTAACTCCCGGACACTTTCTTTTATCATATTATCATAGACACCTTATTTTTCGTTTTGTAGAGGTTTTGGATGGGCAGATATGGCTAGACTGGCGGTGCTAGACAGAGAAAGATGCAAACCTAATGAATGTGGAACGGCATGCATAAGGTTCTGTCCTGAAGTCAGAAACCGTATAGAAGCGATAAGATTCGAGAAAGGTCAAGAGAAGCCAGTAATCGTTGAATCCCTCTGCTCAGGATGTGGAATCTGCGTCAAGAAATGTCCATTCGAAGCCATATCTATCGTGAATCTTCCCGGAGAACTTGAAGGCGAATGCAGCCACAGATACGGACCTAACGCTTTCAAACTCTTTCGTCTACCTCTACCTCAACCAGGAACCATTACAGGTTTGCTCGGTCGAAACGGAATTGGAAAGACAACTGCTTTACGCATCCTGTCGGGGGATCTCAAACCAAATCTCGGCAAACACGATTCTCCACCAAGTTGGGATGAGATCGCAAGATCCTATCGAGGATCGACGCTTCAAGACTATTTTCGTAAACTTGGCGAAAGAAACCTCAAGGTCGTTCTTAAGCCTCAATACGTCGACAAAATACCGAAAGGTGCAGATAGGAAGGTAGGCGACATACTCAAGAAGGTTGATGAACGTGGAAAACTTGAGTGGCTGCTTGATCAATTTCAGCTTCGAAAAGTACTGGACAGAAAGATTAGCGTTCTAAGCGGGGGGGAGCTTCAGAGAGTAGCCCTAACAGCAGCGATCGCCCGAGAGGCTGATGTCTACATTCTTGATGAGCCATCGAGCCACCTAGATGTCGATCAAAGAATGCGCGCATCAAAAGCCATAAGGACACTGATTGAAGACAACAAGACAGTCTTCTTGGCAGAACACGACTTGGCCATGCTAGACTATCTCTCAGATCAAGTCTGCCTACTGTACGGTCAGCCTGGAGTCTATGGTATAGTATCACACGTTCACGGCGTTCGTATTGGAATCAACTTATACCTTGACGGGTTCATTCCAGATGAAAACATGAGATTCAGACCTGAGCCAATACGATTTCACATCAGACCTCCGCGTGAGGCTGAGTCAGCAGAAACTTGGGAACTCAACTGGAATGAGATGAAAGTATCTTTGGGTGCGTTTAGTCTGACAGTTGACCCCGGAGAAGTGCGAAGGGGTGAGGTTGTTGGTATACTGGGGCCAAATGGAATAGGTAAAACGACTTTTATCAAACTTCTCGCAGGAATCGAAAAACCCGAGACTGGTGAAGCGCCTCAATGGCAGGGAATGTCGATCGGTTACAAACCCCAGTACATATCGGCTCAGTACGAGGGATCGGTTCAAATGCTATTGAAAGATGTAGCCGGAGAGAAGTTCGAGACAGAGAGTTTTCAAAGTGAATTGATCAAGCCTCTCGGGCTAACAGAATATGTTGAAAGAGACGTAAAAGACCTAAGTGGCGGTGAACTCCAGAGGGTCGCTATCGCCGCATGCCTCGCTAAGGACGCACTCATCTACCTGCTTGATGAGCCAAGCGCATATCTGGATGTTGAGGAAAGGCTCGCCGTTGCAAAGGCTATAAGAAAAAATGCGGAGAGCAAGAAGGCATTTGCCTTCGTTGTCGAACATGACATAGTTGCGCAGGACTTTGTTGCAGATCGACTTATGATATTTGATGGCGATGCTGGACTCAGAGGACATGCCCGCACTCCCACATCTCTGAGAGAAGGCATGAACATCTTTCTCTCAAACATGAGCGTCACTTTTCGACGAGATGCGGATACAGGTCGACCCAGAGTCAATAAGCCAGACAGCAGAACTGACAGAATACAAAGAGAAGTCGGAGAATACTACTACACCCTAGCCACATGAAAATGAGCGTCTGATTTCTTGTCCCGATTAACACCCCTACATTCACCGGATTTCTCAGGAGTCATCCACAGATGCTAGAACTTCTTGTTTTGGCAGTTGCTCCAGGCATATTTCTCGTATGGTTCTTCTACACTCGAGACAAGTACGAAAAAGAACCCAAGAGACTTGTAGCCAAGACTTTTGCCTACGGTCTACTTTCTACCATTCTGGCTTTTCCCATAGAGCTCTTCGGCGGAACGATAATCCCCCAATCTAGTTACTTGCCAACGTTATTTCTACATGTACTACTTGTAGTTGGTCTCACCGAGGAAGGTGTCAAACTGCTTTCCGTCAGACTCGCAGCCTATAGATCCAATTCATTCAACGAGGTTATGGACGGAATAGTCTACACGGCCGCGGCCGCGCTTGGATTCGCTACGTTGGAGAATGTTCTGTACGCTGTAACAGGTGGATTGGGAACCACTTTGATCAGGGCCGTCACTTCTGTTCCCGGACACGCATTGCTCGGTGGAATAATGGGCTACTATGTGGGGATCGCCAAATTCACCCCGTCAAAGGAGACTGATTTGACTCTGGAAGGTCTCGTGATAGCAACCGTTCTTCACGGTCTATACGACTTTGCTATCTTCGCCTTCCC
>CAYXJU010000046.1:0-9349 GCA_964464765.1 uncultured Candidatus Bathyarchaeia archaeon
ATTCAAAACATACTTGAAACTCTATGAGAATGTAAAAGATCTGTTCGAGCCAGAAATAGGTAGTTCTGGAAACGTACCTTGACGCGCATATTGGACCGACACAATAGTATCTCAAAGAATCTTGGAAACACGATAAGACGGTTAAGAAAGGAGGAGAATAATTATGCCAACCACCACGACGGTCAGCTCAGTCATGCATCACATCGTCAAGTAAACTCCAATGTGTTTGAGGAGTTTGCTTTCCTACAAATCAAATGGAGAGTTATTGCGGGTAATGGGTTACTATCTGCATAACTATTAGTAAGACTCGTCCCTTACACAAACTTGAAATCCAAATCCCACCCGGAGATTCGAACTTTGACATGACAGTGCTGATCTGAACTTAAAGTTCAATGTACGCCCGGTCCACCATTGAAAAAAACAAAGACCATGTCTCGTGATTTGACTTCATGCACTACTGGTAGGCTGGAACCTGATGATCTTGATTGGTGGCGTCGCCGTATGGAATCTCATACTTCCATTGGTTTCACCTTGATAGTCTTGCTGTTCGTGCGAGCTGGGCTTGGTAGCTTGAATTGCAGTGGCAATAACAACGCCTGTAGGTTGAGAGAGCTTATAGGACCCCCAGTCGACTATCTACTCGGATGTCGCAGATCTTGGCGTTGAAACTGAAAGATGTGAAGACAGAGGTCATACGAGAGGACGATGGCAGTTACGCAATCGTATGCTCAGCATTGGGTGTATATTCTGTAGGTAAGACGTTGAGAGAGGCTAAACGAAATTTCAAGGAATCGCTTGATCTGCACCTGTCAGTTGTCAGGGAGAAAGCAACCAAAGAGATAGCGACCGTCATGGCTCAGTGATGATGGTCATTTCTTTGTCCACTGGCTTTCCAGTCATTGTTTAACGAGGATTCTTTCAACTAGGAATTACTTGATTTCCTTAACTCATCTAGCAACTCATCAAATGATATGGATGCGGAGCAACAAACCTTGTCAGCGCCACCATAATAGATCCAAAGCTGTTTGTCTTGAACAACCGCGCCGTCAGGAAAAACGACGTTGGGTACAACGCCCTGTTTCTCAAAGTTGGCTACGGGTTCGAGGATGGGATCCCTAGTTCGAGCTGTGACCTTTAATGGGTTGTCCAGATCAAGAAGAACTGCTCCCGCGCGATACACGTGATCAATACTGACTCCGTGATAGATGACAAGCCATCCGTGGTCTGTCTTGATCGGAGGTGGGCCGACACCAACCTTCCTTCTCTCCCAAGAGAACTTTGGTCCTATGACTTCGTAGTCATTGAGGTGTTTCAGGTATTTGCTCCAATAATCGTTTGGTTTCGTAAGAGCGTCAATGCTCTCAAAATAGGCGACTTGGATCCTTGATCTAAGTCGATGTAGGAGGGCTATTTTGCCATCTACTCTCTCTGGAAATATCACAGCATCTTTGTCGTTGCGATCAGGTCCGACTAACCCGTACCGAGTGAAATTCACGAAATCTCGAGTCGAAGCCAGTGCCACACGAGTACCATGTCGTGAATATGCTGTGTATGTTATGTAGTAAGTATCTTCGAATCTGGTGATGCGAGGGTCTTCACAGCCAAATTCCTCCCACTCAGCTGAAGGCGCGAAGACTGGCTCTGGAGGCCGAGAAACTATTTCGGTGCCATGTGCTATCCTTGCGTACCCTAACCGGGAGATCTTGTTTTCATCAGTCGCACGATAGAGCATGTGCACAATTCCATTATCGGATACGGCGCCGGGATTGAACGTGCCGTTGACTTCCCAGTCAAATCCTGTCCTTGGCGTGATGATTGGATTCGAGCTATGTCTGTTCAATCTCAGCGTTTTCATCCTTCCAATTGGAGAGGCCTCACACTGGTAGGTCCTAATTAATGGTTTTGATACGAAACTGTTGATCTGGACATGTGGTTTGATGCGTGCCCGCTCCAGCGGTCTCTGGGAGGCGGTTCATTGTGAAGAGCCACAGGTTCTACTTGACATTAGAAGCTAGGTGTTTTTCATCTCACAACTTTCTTGAGGTCAACCTCAAGAATGTCGGTTGCTCCACTCTTTTTGAGGAGAGGTATGAGCTGCACTATCTGATCCTCTTTGGCGGCAACTTCCACGGCATATCCAGGTTCTTTGTTGCCGTGGAGACGTGATATTGTTGGGCTTTTCATAGCTGGTAGGACTTTCATTACGTTGTTCAAGAGTTTCTCAGAAACATTCATTTTGAGCAGTTTGAGGCCTCTAGCGTCTATTGCGCCTTGAATTAACGAGGCAAGGTCATCGATCTTGTCCTTTTTCCACTGATCCTCTAAGCTCTGTTTGTTAGCAACCAAGACTGCTGTTGATGGAAACAGTTTGTAGACTATTTCCCACCCGTTCTGTCTAAGCGTGGCGCCTGTTTCAGAGTTGTCAACAATAAGATCTGCCACTTCAACAAAGGTTTCAGTGGCCCCATACGAACGAATAAATCTCCACGGCATGGTTCCCAAGTATTCTTGACAAATTTTCTTGGTCAGGTTCTCGTACTCGGACGCTGCGATGACACGTTTACGTCCAGCCTGCTTAAGTCTCTCAACCAAGTCTCCCAGTGTATTCCCTGCATCATCGAGGTCCGGTCTTATGCCGTAGCGTTGCGGAATAGCCGCCACCACATCAACCTTACCAACCCCCAAATCCAGTAACTGAACCACATCCGACTCGGATTCCCTTATCCAATCGACACCCGTTATGCCCAGATCGTACTTTCCTTCTTCAACGAGGGGGCCTATGTTCTGGGCTCTGTAGAGTCGCATCTCCAAGTCTGGGTCTCGTGACTTCACAACGTAGGATCTTTCGTCACTAAGCTTCGGTCCATATCCCGCCTGCTCTAGGAGGGAGCATACGGAAGTCCATAGGTGACCTTTCGGTAAGGCTGCTCTGAGCACAACCAAATCTCATCGGCCCAGTATTCTCTATCTCTACTATATACCCGTATATCGAAAATCAACGAATCTAGTCGGTCCTGATCGGTGTTCCAACGTGATAGTATTTTCCTTCGGTGAGCATGGCCCAACTTGAACATTTGAACAAGGTGCAACGTAATCTGGATTCGAGAAAACAGTATACCTGTAGGGCCCCGTCCAATACGAAATAGGGAAGAATGTACGGTATCAATCTAGATTTGTCGGCTTTCTTCAAACCTAGAGCCATCACAATGTTTCCAATGATGAATGGAAAAATCGTTAGCAGCCTGCCCCAATCACTTGTCAGATTCAATACCAGACCTAGCATTGACAGGCCGATCAAGTATAGAACGTACAGAAATGAGAGGAACGTAGCCGATTGCAAGGTCAGTGGCAACAACGCCATAACGTGTTCAAGTCTGTCGGTTTTCCCAATTAGGTCGGTGGCGTTGAATTGATACCATCTTCTGCGTTGTCTCAAGTACGTTTTGGGATCCTCAACTTCTTCCTGCCACAGGTTTGCATCGACTGCTTCGATCAGCCAATCCTTTCGGTAAAGTCTTGCGGTCATCTCCGTGTCTTCTACGAGACTGGTTCCATGGCTTTTTCCAACGCTTTCCCACGCGGTCTTCCGGAGGGCGTAGTTAGCTCCGCTGATCAGATTGAAACGGGAGAGTCGTGTCTTCCCATTTCTCCCTAATATGACTATGTTCGTCATCCATTCATCTTCGATCGCGCGGAACCTTGTGAAGATGTTCTTGTAGTAATTTCCGCAGTGTATCGTTCCAACAACTGCTCCAACTCTGTTGTCTGCAAAAGGTTGAGTCATCTTCTTTGCCCAATCTCTTTCGCATAATCCATCTGGATCGGTTAGAAGCACGAATTCTCCATTGGCGACGGTTTCTATTGCTTTGTCAAGAACCGGCGCCTTGGACTCGAAACGTTTGTTGGATCTGAAATATTTGATAAGATTGTCTCTTTCATATCTTCTGCAGATCTCTTCAGTCTCATCTGACGAACTGTTATCGTAAACTATGATTTCCATCTTGTCTTTCGGATAATCTTGACTCAAGAAATTCTGTATCTTTCTCTCTATTACGTTGCCAGACTGCCAGGCATAAGACATCAGACTGATTCGTGGATAAGAATTGCAGTTCGCTTTCTTCTTCTTGAAATTCAGGGCCACCACAAGAGACCACAATACGACAGCGTACAGCGCCGCAACAGCCACTGTCTTCAACAGGTCAAGAATGAGGAGTGTCAGTTCGAGACTGTTCAAGCCATGAGATACCCCAGCTCAAGACTCTTACTAATCATTCTTCATTTAGGATAAGACTTTAAGCGTTTCATTCCAACATCCAACCGCCAATCGAGGTAGTTGAATGATGTACAGTGACAGGGTGATTGAGCATTATCGGAATCCTAGAAATGTTGGCGAGATTCGAGACGCTGACGGCCTAGGAATCTACGTCAGCGAATCATGTGGAGACATAACGAAGTTTTGGATAAGAGTCGAAGGAGGCAGAATCGTTGAGGCAAAGTTCAAGACACAGGGTTGTGCTGCCTCGATTGCGAGTGGAAGCATGCTCACGGGAATGGTTGCAGGAAAAACGTTGGAAGAGGCGCAGAAGATTACGAAAGAAGACGTTGTATTGGCTTTGAACGGTTTGCCCGAGCAGAAGATTCATTGTTCGCTTCTAGCCACAGACGCGCTCAAAGATGCTATCTACGAGTATCTTGGCAGAAAAGGCCTCCCCATATCAAAAGAATTACAGGAGAAGCATGAGAGCGTGAAGCCTCAGATAGAGAAGCTCAAGGCCATGGGATACATCACGATATAGCGTCTTCAAGGAAGCGTAAGACAAAACGCGAATCTGAGATTGCTAGATCAATCCTTTTCTCTTGAATGCGTTTCGAAGCGGTTTGGTCATCTCGTAGTTTTTCAAGTCTTTGATATTGACCCACCGCGTATCCAGGTTTTCTGATGAGGCTCTTAGTTTACCCGAGATCGGATGACCTAGGAAATCGACAATGACATAGTGGTACTGGACTTTCTTTTCCGAATCACGACTTATGTAATCGACCACATCGAATATGCCATGAATCTTAACCTTCAGACCAGTTTCTTCCTTTACCTCTCGCAGCGCAGCATCACACAGTTTCTCGCCTAACTTCACGAGCCCTCCAGGAACCACCCATAAACCTCTTCCTGGCTCGGCAGCTCGCTTGACGAGCAGTATGCAACTTCTCCTCCTAACAACCACACTCACGCCGATCAATGGATGAACAGGATACTCCCTGCCCAAGTGAATGCTGCCTCCCACCTTCCCCTACTTATCTCACGTTTGAAATATGGCTTCGAGGATTTATAGTGTCTTCACCCGATTCATGAGGCATTTCTTAGTCGCTAGAAAACCCTGTTGATTTCACAGTTTTCTGTTGCATATCGACATAAGACGTGATAAAATCGGCTGCAAATCTATCTGCATATTTCTCATTTCCCCTATGCTTTCCGCTTGCGCTTCTCAGGTGATGATAGAACTCGTGAAGGATCACTCGCGGGTCGTACATTGCTTCACTGGAGGAGACGTAGATAGTGTTCTCTGCATGAACATATGCACCTAAGCTACTACTGTATCTCTTGACCTTTCCAACCTTCAAGTCTGGACGCTTAATTGAATATCTTTCGCAAAGAATATTCAACGCCATCTCTGGCTTCTTCTGAAGAATCAACGCTACAACCTTTGCTTTGACCTCAGTGTCCGACAGCAATAGCATTCTCTCTTCTTATCGACGCTGGGCGGTCAACTCTTATAGGGTTGACTAATCCTCAGGTTTTTCTGGTTGTCGCATATGGACGTTGTTACCACTAGGATAAGCTTCCAGACTAGAAGAGAAATGGATATGGTTGATATTTCCAGTCAACTGGCGAAGAGTATTAGGGATTCAGGCCTGAAGGATGGTATCGCAACGGTTTTCGTTCCAGGTTCTACTGGAGCGCTCACAACCATCGAGTATGAACCTGGGTTGCTTGAGGATTTTCCTAACATGCTCGACAGGATAGCTCCAAGAGACATAGATTACGAACATGAAATGAGATGGCATGATGGGAATGGGCACTCGCATGTCAGGGCGTCTTTGATAGGTCCAAGCATAACAGTTCCTTTCGAGAATGGTAGACCGACACTTGGAACCTGGCAACAAGTAGTCTTCGTTGAACTTGACGCTCGAAGCAGGTCCAGACAACTTGTCGTTCAGATCATGGGAAAGTAAGCTGGATCTGCCCGGCTACTGTGCGGTTCTGTCAAATGGGTTCTAGGCTGGAAAGCTTGGGCGCTCACGCCCCTGAGATGTGGCCCCATGCGCGGAATTACGCCAGGCGCATCTGTCCCCAACTTGCATATGAGAACATGAACTGTCAGGCTGATCGATTCGATAGCTGCTATGTCCCTTCTCAGACGGGATAGATCCACAGCCTGTTCCACGGCGTCCCTCGAACAACCGATCAGGACTACCCTATCAAACGGAAAGCGAATCCAATCCTTGAAGTATGAAACCTGTCTATCACTAAGTTCAACATCCACTTTTCGAGAAACGACATCCACATGATTCACTCGGATCTCAATGGGAATATCTTCCTGCAAACAGTAGCGTCTACATATCTGTCGGGCGGATACCTTTGCTCCGTCAGCTAGTTGGCTACGCATCGCATGCAACGGGTACAATGCATCTGTTTGATTTGATGACCCTAGGCATATGTCCACGTAAATTCCATAGCCAACCGTTGAATTCGCAACAACTCCACGAACGACATCTCCTCTTTCCAGTTTGGCGAGGTCGGTTGTGGCGATCCCGAATTTTCTCCTAATGATCTCAGTTAGTACATCTGAATCGGATCCGGAGAGTTCAACGTATCCCCAACCATGTTTGTCGATTCCCAGATTCGTAAGATTGACAGAAAGATCCTTGCCGAGTTTTTCAAGTTCTTCTCTAAGGAGTTTTAAGGCCATGTCTCTGTTGATTCTGCGAAAGTTCTCCAGCAAGAGAATCATGGAAGATCCGAACCCGTCATTTCTAGGATTTCTGTGCGGAGTCTGCTAAACCTCTCGATTGAAGGGTGCGTTCTTCCCAAGCTGTTGGCAAGATCATTTACAGCCTCCTCGAAACTCATTCTGCGCCGACCTTTTGTTATCTTATCAGCGTAAGCGACTATCTTCTCCTCTACGCTTGTTTGTAGGTAGTCTTTAGGGGGAAGATTCAGTTTCTCAGCTTCCTCTTGAGGGATTCCAGCTCCTATGTGATTTTCGATTATTCTAACAAGATCCGGAGGCAAACCCCTTTCGCGGGCTATCTGCGCTCCAACAACCGCGTGTCGTATTCCATGCGTTCTTGAGCGACCGATGTCATGGAGTAAAGCACCTATCTCAATCAGATGCTTGTTCACTCTGATACCGTTCCGTTCGCATTTCGACGCTATTTCCAAAGCAACCTGAGAAACGAAGGTAACATGTCCTATGACTTCTTGAGAACAACCGACTTTGTGCAGGAGGTTCAGGGCATCATCTCGAGAAAGAACCTCACTCATTCAATTCTTCCTCAAGCTGCTTGATGCGCGTCGCGAGAAACTGAACTATCTTATCGTTCTTCACACTTTTCAGTTGTTCCCCGCAATTCGTGCATCGAAAAGTAGACTCCATTGCATCTTCGAAAGTGACGCGTACGTTTAGGCATTTTGGGCAGACAAAGAATTCATGAACCAACTCAAAATCGTATCTGGCTTTCAGTTTCTCCAAGGCGCGTCTCTTTCGATTTCGTATGAACGCATCAAGCTGGTCGGGTTGAAGTTTCCAATAGAAAATATACCATCCAGTCTTTTCGTCTTGAATCCTCTTCGCCGACACGAGCGCATGATCATACAGTTTGTAAAGGATCTTTCTAATAGTATTGAGTCTAATGGTGGACTCGTTTGCTATCATCTCATCAGTAGCTTCCTTTAGCTTCATCAGAGTTCTCACAACTGTGAGCGCCTCCTCGCCCCCGAAGAATGGAGCTACCTTCAGGAATTCCTCATCAAGAATAGACAAAAGACTATGGCCTCTGCATCGAAATGTTCTCGAAAGTTACAGCAAAGATCCTTTTAATGTAATCTTAGGAATCCTAAACCTAAAAACCTTTGGAACTCAATTCAAAATTTCAGCAATTCTTCGTATTGCCGTGTTCGTCGAGCGTATTGTCTTCGACAACATGTTTTCCATAAGAAGATGGCGTTACGCGGAGCTTCGCATTCTCATACGCTTGATTCAGTTCTTTCCCTCCGTGGAACCTGTCAAGGAAGATTGCTAGAGCCGCCACTTCTGAATGTGGCTGATTTCCGACAGCTACATTAAAGTCCGAGATGTCTTTAGAGTAGAAATCTGCTGGAACCTTCTGGCTGCCAACCAACAAAAGAATCTTCTTCGAAGATCTTCTTATTCTTTCAAGAACATCACTTGATTCAAGATTTTCTCCGTACATAGTCAGATGAACGACTATTCCTCCCTCTTTCCTCCATTGCTGAACCGTTTCTCTCCATGGTTTTCCGACCTCCACATTGAATGTCCCTCCCCAATTCTTGACAATATTCGCTATGGTTGACTGGAGGTTGAAGTCTTCAACATCTGAAAGGATGAGTCCTTTGGCTCCTAGAGCCCGAGCTGTAAGTGCAACATGGGCAGTAACTCTGAAATCTCTGGGTCTGTGCCCCCATCGGAGTACAACAATCTCAGGAACCAGATTGGCCATTGACGCAAGCGCTCGTGGTGTTCTGCGTTATGACATTCGCAAGGTAAGAATCAGTCAGATTTCTCGGTCGGTTTCTTTTCCGGCTTCTTGAATTTGATAACATCTCCTATAGTGAGTTCTTCTATTTCTCTGAGAACTGTTTTGGGCGGTTCTGGTTCAACTGCTGGAATCAAAAGTTTCATCTTGAGAATATGCTCCAGCATGCGTGAAAGTTGCACACTTGGCGCCATCTTTCCAAGTTCAATCTTCTGTATTATCGACAACCTCTCTTTAGCACGCTTAGCCAATTCGTCCTGAGTCAATCCGAGTTTTTCCCTAGTTTTTCGAATCCGAACCGCAAAATCATCACGAAGTTCAACTTCAGAGTAGCCTTTCGGAAGTGAATCTTTGGCGATTCTAGGCCTAATTCTAACCGGCTTGGGAATAGGTCGCTCTGGTATCTTTGACGGAGCTACTGGCTGCCAATAATCCTCTCCATGGGTAGAGCATTTTGCGCAGACAACCAAACGAGAGCCTTCCACAACGACGCGGTTTGGAGGGCCCCTTATTGGATTTCCACAGATCTCGCAGTTCATTTCCATCGCTCCTCTTTCTTGAATCTGACCAGCTTCAA